>NZ_CP155071.1:4500000-4797783 GCF_039621855.1 Erwinia sp. HDF1-3R
CGGCCTGCGGCGTTTTCTGACCCGTCCAGACCCCTTCCAGCTCCTCATCAATCAGAGTGCGGATTTGCGGCATGTTGCCCAGACGCATTCCCCGGGTAAACGGCAGCGGCGGTTTGTTGAGCATCTGGCGGGTAGCGGTTTCGGTGCCGGGATTTTTGTCATAGAAACCCTGCTGACGGGTCAGCTCCCATGCCGCCGTGGTAATCGGCAGGTAGCCGGTTTTCTGGTGCCATTCCGCAGCAATTTCCGGCTGGGCCAGGAACTGCATAAATTCAGCAACCCCTTTATACGTTTCAGCATCCTTGCCCTTCATGACCCACAGGCTGGCACCGCCGATCATGGCGTTCTGCGGGGCATTGGGAACGGAGGCATCGTAAGGCATCATGCCTGTGCCATAGTTAAAGCGGGCATAATGGCGGATATCAGCCAGCGAGCCGGACGAGGCGGTCGTGATGCCGCAGTCGCCGTTATAGAATTTAGCCGTGGACTCATCTTTGCGGCCAAAGTAGCTGAACTCGCCCTTTTTGTTCATCTCTTCCAGCATGGCGATGTGCTGCACCTGAGCCGGTTGATTAAACACCAGCGCTGCATCGGTGCCGTCAAAGCCGTTATTTTTAGTCGCCACCGGCAGGCCGTGCCAGGCGCTGTAGTTTTCAATCTGAATCCATCCCTGCCAGCCGCTGGCGTAGCCGCAGGTCATTCCCGCTTTACGCAGCGCGGCGGCATCCTGCTGTAACTCCTGCCAGGTTGCTGGCGGCTTGTCCGGGTTAAGGCCGGCCTTTTTGAACGCATCTTTATTGTAATAGAGCACCGGCGTGGAGCTGTTGAACGGTTGTGATATCAGATGGCCGGTTTTGGCGTCGCTGTAGTATGCGGCGATCGTGGGCACAAACTGTTTCTCATCAAGGGGGATCCCGGCGTTTTTGAAAACGTCATAGACTGGCACAATCGCTTTTGATGCCATCATCGTTGCCGTACCCACTTCGTAGACCTGCAGGATCGCCGGCGCCTTGCCCGAGCGCACGGCAGCAATACCCGCCGCCAGGCTCTGTTCATAGTTGCCTTTCCAGGTCGGGACAATTTTATATTCCGGGTGCGATTCGTTAAAACGCTGAGCCAGTGAATCGACCTCTACGCCCAGATCGCCCTGCATCGAATGCCAGAAAGGGATCTCGGTTACGGCTAACGCCTGTCCGCTGAGGGTCAGCCCCATCAGCATGCTGAGTGCAGTATGACGAAATGATCGTGATGACATAGTGGTTTCCTGTTCCCGGGGTAAGGTGCGCAATAGCGCGCACTAAAGGTATCCGGCAGGTAACATGACATGGAAAAATGACAGAAAAATAACGGGATGATGACGATGAGGTGACAGCAGGGTGACGCACTGACGCGTGATGCAGATCACGCTGCGGTAAAAAGGCCAGCCTGCTGGCTGGCCCTGGGGGACGGGCTAATCAGCCGCCGAGGTAGGCGCTTCTGACCGCCTCGTTAGCCAGCAGGGCGTCGCCGCTGTCCTCCAGCACCACGCGACCGTTCTCCAGCACATAGCCGCGATCGGCCAGCTTTAGCGCCTGATTGGCGTTTTGCTCAACGAGGAAAATCGTCATGCCCTCCTGCCGCAGCTGTTCGATGGTGTCGAAGATCTGCTGGATAATAATGGGCGCAAGGCCAAGGGAAGGCTCGTCCAGCAGCAGCAGACGCGGCTGGCTCATCAGCGCCCGGCCAATCGCCAGCATCTGCTGCTCGCCGCCGGACATGGTCCCCGCACGCTGCGTCCGGCGCTCATACAACCGCGGGAAGAGCGCATAGACGCGCGCGATCAGGGTCTGATACTGCTGGCGAGCGGCAAAAAAACCGCCCATTGCCAGATTTTCCTCCACCGTCATGCGGGCAAATACGCGCCTTCCTTCCGGAACAATGGCAATCGCCTCGCGCATAATGCGCGCGGTCTGCCAGCCGGTTATGACCTTATCATCAAAAATGATGTTACCTTCGGTGGCGCGCGGCTCGCCGCACAGCGTGCCCAACAGCGTAGTTTTACCTGCCCCATTGGCGCCGATGAGCGTAACGATCTCGCCCTGGTTAATATGCAGGCTAACGTCGTGCAGCGCCTGGATTTTACCGTAGTGGGCACTGATATTTTGCAGAGATAGCATTGGATTCACCTTATGCCTCCCCTAAGTAAGCGCGGATCACATCCGGATTGTTACGGATTTCATCCGGCGTACCGTTCGCCAGCGGCGTACCCTGGTTAACCACATAAATCCGGTCGGAAATGCCCATCACCAGTTTCATATCGTGTTCAATCAACAATACCGACACCTTATGTTCACGTCGCAGCTCGGCGATAAGCGCGTCCAGCTCATGCGTTTCCTTGGGGTTCAGCCCCGCTGCGGGCTCATCCAGCATCAATATTTCCGGCCGGGTTACCATACAGCGGGCAATCTCCAGCCGGCGCTGCTGACCGTAGGCGAGGTTGCCCGCCTGACGATTGGCGAGCGCCAGCAGGCCGACGCGTTCAAGCCACGTCGCCGCCCTGTCCAGCGCCTCGCTCTCCGCGCGACGGAAAGCGGGCGTTTTTAACAGTCCGGCAAATACCCCGCTTTTCAGATGTTGATGCTGGGCGACCAGCAGATTTTCAATTACCGTCATCTCACGGAACAGCCGTACGTGTTGGAAGGTGCGTACGATGCCCATTCGGGCAATTTTTTGTCCCGCCAGACCCGCCAGCTCGCGATCGCGCAGCCTGATGCTGCCGCCGGTTGGCCGGTAAAAGCCGGTCAGGCAGTTAAAGACGGTGGTTTTACCCGCCCCGTTTGGACCAATCAGCGAAACGATCTCCTGTGGGCGCAGCTCCAGCTCGACATTGTTTACGGCAAGCAGGCCACCAAAGCGCATCATCAGGCCGCTTACGGACAAGACCGGCGTCATACGGCATCTCCTTTTTCCACGCTTTTCAGCTTGAGATGCGGTCGCTTCATCGGCAGCAGCCCCTGCGGGCGCCAGATCATCATCAGCACCATCAGCCCGCCGAGCACCAGCATGCTGTACTCGTTCAGATCGCGCATCAGCTCGCGCGAAACTACCAGCAGAACGGCCGCGAGGATCACTGCGAACTGCGATCCCATCCCGCCCAGTACCACGATAGCCAGCACGAAGGCAGACTCCGCAAAGGTGAAGGATTCCGGACTGACAAACCCCTGGCGGGCGGCGAACAGGCTGCCGGCAAATCCGGCAAAGGCCGCGCTGATGGTAAAGGCGGTCAGCTTGATGCGCGTTGGGTTTAGCCCCAGGGAGCGACAGGCGATTTCATCCTCGCGCAGCGCTTCCCAGGCGCGACCCAGCGGCATCCGCAGCAGCCGGTTAATCACGAATAGCGTCAGTACCACCAGCAACAGCGCCACCATATAGAGGAAAATAATGCGATCGCTCGGATCATATTTCAGTCCAAAGAAATGATGGAAAGTATCCCAGCCGCCATCGCGTACGCTGCGGTTAAACTCCAGTCCGAACAGCGTTGGCTTAGGGATCTGGCTGATGCCGTTGGGACCGCCGGTAATCTCCGTATTATTGAGCAGCAAAATACGGACGATTTCCCCAAAGCCGAGCGTAACAATTGCCAGATAATCCCCGCGTAGCCGCAGTACCGGGAAGCCAAGCAGCAGTCCGAACAGTGCCGTCACCAGCCCGGCCAGCGGCAGACATTCCCAGAAGCTCAGTGCGTAATAGTGATTAAGCAGCGCAAACGTGTAGGCACCGATGGCGTAAAAGCCGCCGTAGCCCAGAACCAGCAGGCCTGACAGACCCACCACCACGTTCAGCCCCAGACCCAGCATCACATAAATCAGCGTCAGCGTGGCGATATCCACCGTGCCGCGCGTCACCAGGAAGGGCCAGGCAATGGCGGCAACGATCAGCAGCAGCATAAACAGCTGCTGCTTTCGCGTTGAACCGTCGATCCCCGGCAATACCAGCGACGGCGCAGAGACTTTTTTCAGGCCGTGCTGTAGCAGTGGGCGCAGCAGCTGAAAGAAGAAGACCACCGCACAGCCGATTGCTATCCAGTTCCAGCGCACGCTTCCGGCGTTGTTGACCACCAACCGGGTGCCGTCCAGATCCAGGCGCATGCCCATAAAGAAAGCGGCCAGCAGCAACAGCATCGCGGCGGAGGCCAGGGCGTTAAGCAGGTTGAGGTGTTTCATACTTTCTCCACCTCCGGACGCCCCAGGATACCGGTCGGCATGACCAGCAGCACCACGATCAGCAGCGCGAAAGAGACCACATCCTTGTATTCCGTGCTGAGGTAAGCCGAAGTCAGCGCTTCAGCAATACCAAGGATCAGCCCACCGACCATGGCCCCTGGAATACTCCCTATTCCGCCCAGCACCGCAGCAGTAAATGCTTTCATCCCGGCCATAAAGCCAATGTAGGGGTTAATGACGCCGTAAAACTGGCCCAGCAATACACCCGCCACCGCCGCCATTGCGGCCCCGATAACAAACGTCAGGGAGATGACGCGGTCAGTATTAATGCCCAGCAGGCTGGCCATTTTCAAATCCTCGGCACAGGCGCGGCAGGCACGTCCCATCCGGGAATAGCGGATAAACAGCGTCAGCGCCAGCATCGCCACGAAGGTGACCAGCCAGATAACAACCTGCATCGTTGAGAGCGTGGCG
Organism: Erwinia sp. HDF1-3R; assembly: GCF_039621855.1. Lineage (NCBI taxonomy): Bacteria > Pseudomonadati > Pseudomonadota > Gammaproteobacteria > Enterobacterales > Erwiniaceae > Erwinia > Erwinia sp. HDF1-3R. Next base: position 4,504,677 of record NZ_CP155071.1, read on the forward strand.
GAAAAGCCGTTACTTTCGCCCAGTGTCCACTGACCCGTTATCAGGCTCGGCAGCGCAAGGTCGCGCGATCCCTGAGTAAGGCTGACGTAATTTTGCAGGAAAATGGACATGCCGATGGCGGAGATCAGCGCAATCAGCCGTTTTGAGGATCGTACCGGACGGTAGGCAACGCGTTCGATGCTCCAGCCGTACGCGCTGGCAATCACGATGGCGACGATAAATCCGGCACCAATCAGCATCCAGCCGACGTCGATACCCATCATCATCAGCGCAGCAATCACAATAAAGGAGACGTAGCTGCCAATCATATAGACCTCGCCGTGGGCGAAGTTGATCATCCCGATGATGCCATACACCATGGTATAGCCAATGGCGATCAGCGCGTAGGTGCTGCCTAACGTTACGCCATTGAACATCTGTTGCAAAAAATAGAGGAGCTGCTCGGACATACCTGAATACCTTACTTCCTCCCGCGTCGGCGGAGAGAATAAAAACGCCTGGCATCTGAACAGGCTGGCCGGTGTGTTGGCCAGCCGCCGGTTTTATTTCACCGCCGTGGAGGAACCGTCAGCATGCCACTGGAATATGCCAAACTCGAACCCTTTGAGGTCCCCTTTCGCATCCCAGCTCAGGTCGCCCATCACCGTGGGCACGGGCGCACCCTCCTTCAGGTTTTTCGCAATGTCCGCTGGTTCTGCGCTCTTACTGCGCGTCATCCCGGTAGTCAGCGCCTGTAGCGCAGCGTAGGTGGTCCAGACGAATGGGCCGGTAGCGTCGAGTTTTTTCGCCTTAAGCGCATCAACGATCGGTTTATTGGCAGGCTCCTGATCGTAGCGCTTCGGCAGCGTCACCAGCATCCCTTCGGAAGCCGCACCCGCGATATTCGACAGCGATGAGTTGCCGACGCCCTCAGGACCCATAAACTGCGTTTTCAGACCGGCTGCGCGAGACTGACGAAGGATCTGTCCCATTTCCGGATAGTAACCACCAAAATAGACGAAATCGACGTTCTCTTTTTTCAGGCGGGCCACCAGGGTAGAGAAATCTTTATCTCCTGCGGTGACCCCTTCAAACATCACCACGTTGCCGCCGGATTTTTTCAGACTATCCTGCACGGACCGCGCCAGGCCTTCACCGTACTGCTGCTTGTCGTGGATTACGGCGATCCGCTGCGGTTTAACCACGCTGAGGATATATTTCGCCGCAGTCGGCCCCTGATCGGAATCCAGCCCGGTGGTGCGCATAATCATTTTATAGCCGCGGGTAGTCAGCTCGGCGCTGGTTGCCGCGGGCGTGATCATTAGCACACCCTCATCTTCGTAGATATCCGACGCAGGCTGGGTGGAAGAGGAGCAGATGTGGCCGATCACGTAGTGAATGCCGTCGTTGATCACTTTGTTTGCTACGGCTACGGCCTGTTTGGGGTCGCAGGCATCGTCATATTCAACGCCAACCAGCTTGTCGCCGTTGACGCCGCCTTTTGCATTAATGTCCGCGATGGCCTGCTTCGCGCCGGTGAACTCCATATCGCCATACTGTGCAACCGGACCCGACATGGCTCCGACAATAGCCACTTTAATCTCTTTCGCTACCGCCGCCTGACTCATTGCCAGCGCAATGCATCCTGCCAGCAGCGCGCTACCTTTAACGATTTTCATCCTCGACTACCCCGCCTGTTGTGTTTGCTGTTTTTATAGCCATCGAATCTACGTAAAACGCTTTAGGAATAAGGCGTTAGGAGATTTCAGGCCATTTTTATTAATAACTCTTTATTATCAGTCCATTAAACAGGAGTTTTCTTCTGCAAAGCAACTGACATATTAAGAAAACTCTGCCCTTAACGGACGTATTCACTGGCAGAAACGGTGGCATAGTAAGCAGTTATCCAGCGCGTTATGCTGGCTTTTCGGTGATTATTTAAGCTTATCTCTGCCGGAGCGGCGCGGCACAGAGCGAATGCTTTGTTTTCAGATTAGCAAAAGTTAAACTGTCCTTTAACAGGGATTTTAGATAAACCAGGCCTTTCACCTTGACCCGATCGGAATTATGAAACTTACCATTATCAGACTGCACCACTTATCTGCGCAGGACCGACTGGACCTGGGGAAAATATGGCCCGACACCTCGCTGGATGCGCTGGAGAGGGGGCTGGATGAGCAGCATCAGCTTTATGCCGCCACGTTCAATGAGCGCCTGCTTGCTGCGGTCAGGCTGACGATTGAAGGCGCGCAGGGCGAACTTGAAGCGTTGATGGTACGTGAAGTGACGCGTCGTCGCGGCGTGGGGAGTTATCTGCTGGCCGACACGCTGGCGCAGAATCCGATGGTGACGCGGTGGTGGATGGCAACGAATGACGATAGCGATCCCGAGGTTATTGCGGCCTTTATGCATCAGGCCGGATTTGTGCCTGCTGATGGCGGCTGGGTGTGCCTTCGTAAATAGCAGCCTGAGCCAGTCCTTACTTTAACGAAATGCGCACCAGTCAATTTTCCGCACGCTGCCCTGTACGCTAAAAAGGGTGAAGGAAGCGGCCGATATCCTGTTGATGCATGTCAGCGTGGCTAAATAATGAAGGGCTGGGGTAATTCAGAAGGATTAAGACGGTTTAACAGAAGTGGGTAAGTTACGGCGGGTTCAGATCATCGCCCCTGGCGGGGGCGATGATTCGCTTAGCGCGGATGTTCCAGGCTACGCTTCTCAGGCTTCGATAGCCACGCGCAGCTTTTTCATGGCGTTCTTTTCAAGCTGACGCACGCGCTCGGCGGAAACGCCGTATTTATCGGCCAGCTCCTGCAGCGTGGTTTTATTATCGTCGTCCAGCCAGCGGGCACGAATAATGTCCTGACTACGCTCATCCAGGCCCAGCATGGCATCGCTCAGCTTATCAGCAGCGTGTGCATCCCAGTTGTCCTCTTCAATGCCACCGGCAAAGTCAGATGACTTATCCTGCAGATAGAGCATCGGCGCCATTGAGCGGCCTTCACCTTCGTCATCAGGCGTTGGGTCAAAGGTCATATCCTGAGCCGCCATACGCGACTCCATTTCCAGTACGTCTTTGCTGGAAACACCCAACTCACGGGCCACCATTTCAACCTCTTCCTGGTTGAACCAGCCTAAACGCTGCTTAGCCTTACGCAGGTTAAAGAACAGCTTGCGCTGTGCCTTAGTGGTCGCAACCTTGACGATACGCCAGTTACGCAGCACGTATTCGTGGATCTCAGCTTTGATCCAGTGAACGGCAAAGGAGACCAGACGCACACCCACTTCCGGGTTAAAGCGGCGTACGGCTTTCATCAGGCCAATATTGCCTTCCTGAATCAGGTCAGCCTGCGGCAGGCCGTAGCCCGAATAGTTACGGGCAACATGAACAACAAAGCGCAGGTGAGACAGGATCAGCGTCTTAGCCGCATCCAGATCGCCCTGGTAATGCAGCCGTTCAGCCAGCGCTTTTTCCTCTTCTGCCGTCAGCATAGGCCAGGCATTGGCGGCCCGGATGTAGGAATCCAGGTTGCCTAAAGGAGCAATAGCTAAAGTTTGCATTTCTTTGGTCATTCAAACCCTCTCTGTAATAAGCATTATTGCTGTGCCATTCCCTGCACAATTTACCAGACTACGTGAACGCGGGTCATAAGTTAAAGCAATCCGTGCTACTTCGACTGCAAAGTTATCCACAAGTTCACTTTTAAGTGTGCATAAATTAAACACAGCTTCTGGCGGGCTGGAGCCGATGCGGGAAGACGCTGAAACTCACGCTTCCTCTGCGGCTTTACTCAAACAGCAGAGGAAGATTATAACAAAAAATCGTGAAAAGGGGTTACTGCGGCGTAAATCGACGTAAATGTTGTACCGTCGCGAGCCAGGCCGCGATCCAGCCAATCATGGCAGAAATCAGCAGCAGCAGCAGGCTCTCGTCCCAGGCCAGGCCGTGCAGGTTGAAGGTGGTGCCAAACACGGCGGCAACCTGCGTTACGACGGACTCCAGACGGAATACCAACACCTCCGACAGCACCAGCGACAGCAGCGCCCCGGTAAAGCCCAGCAGGGCACCGCCGTACAGGAATGGCCGCAGGATAAACCCGTCGGTCGCGCCGATAAGCTTCTGCACGTTGATGGTGTCGCGACGGGCAAAAATGCTGAGCCGCACGCTGTTGCCGATGACCAGAAATACCGCCACGATCATCAACACGCCGATCATCGCTGCAACCTGCCCTACCAGACCGGTCAGCGCCGCCAGCCGGGCGAACCAGCTATCATCCATTTTCACTTCGTCGATACCCTGCACCTTCGCCACGCGATCGCGCAGATTATTCATGGTGTCAGAGTTCTGGAAATTCAGCTTAGGCGTGATAATCGCCACCGCGGGTAGCGGGTTTTGCTCCAGCATATCCATGGCGCCGCCAAAGCCGGACCAGTTACGAAACTCGCCCATCGCCTCTTCGCGTGACAGGTAATTCACCTTGTCCACGCCGTCCTCTTTTTTCAGCTGAGCCACCACGTTTTCCGCTGCGTCATCATCCAGCGTCTTGCTGAGATAGACGGTCAGCTGCGGCGCGGGATACCACTGTTCAGCGGCCTGGCTAACGTTTTTCCACACCATAAAACAGACGCTCGGCAGGGTGAGTGAGATAGCGATCACCATCACCGTGAGCAGCGTGGCCAGCGGCTGACGCCACATGTCCGACAGCGAGCCGCGCAGCGCATAGCGCCACTGCTCCTGCCACCCTCCCTTTAACGCCTGACTTTTAGAGGGCTGCTTTGGCTTCGCGGTTTTTGGCGCCGGTGCGCGGGTATTGCGTTTATTGGCCACCTTGACCTCCGTGTAAACGTCCCTGATTGAGTCTCATCAGGCGGTAATTACGCCGGGCGATCAGCGCCTGGTCATGGGTGGCCATCAGCACCGTGACGCCAACGCGGTTAAACTCTTCAAACAGACGCAGAATGTCTTCCGACAGCGCATCATCCAGATTTCCGGTAGGCTCATCGGCCAGCAGAACTGCGGGCTTGTTCACCACCGCACGGGCGATGCCCACCCGCTGCTGTTCACCGCCGGAGAGCTGGATTGGATAACTTTTCGCTTTGTCCAGCAGGCCCACTTTATCCAGCGCAGCCGATACGCGACGGCGGATATCTTCACCGCTCGCCCCGGCAATAATCAGCGGGATCGCCACGTTGTCATAGACAGAGCGGTCCATCAACAGATGGTGATCCTGAAAGATCATTCCAATCTGGCGGCGCAGGAAAGGGACTTCGCTGCTTTTCAGGCGGCTGATGTCGTGCCCGCTGAACCAGATATGCCCGGCGCTGGGACGTTCAATGCCGCAAATAAGTTTCAGCAGCGTACTTTTTCCCGCTCCCGAATGCCCGGTCAGAAACGCCATTTCCCCCGGACGCAGATGGAAATCTACCCCCTGAAGCGCTTGCCGACCGCCGAGATAAGCCTTACTGACCTCTTCAAAGCGAATCATCCTAATTAGTCCTCTCGGGCAAAAAGTGCCTCAATAAAATCGTCTGCCTTAAACGATCGCAAATCTTCAATGCCTTCACCCACGCCGATATAGCGAATGGGAATGTTGAACTGATCCGCTACCGAGAAAATAACGCCACCCTTTGCGGTGCCGTCCAGCTTGGTTAGCGTAATACCCGTCAGCCCAACCGCCTCGTGGAAGAGTCGGGTCTGGCTGATAGCATTCTGTCCGGTGCTGGCATCAATGGTCAGCATCACCTCATGCGGCGCCTGTTCATCGAGCTTCTTCATCACGCGGGTGATTTTTTTCAGCTCTTCCATCAGATGCGATTTATTTTGCAGGCGGCCTGCGGTATCAGCAATCAGCACGTCAACGTGGCGGGCTTTTGCTGCCTGGATCGCGTCAAAGATAACTGAAGCAGAATCGGCACCGGTTTGCTGGGCAATCACTGGAATATGATTACGCTCGCCCCACACCTGGAGCTGTTCAACGGCTGCCGCCCTGAAGGTGTCGCCAGCAGCCAGCATGACCGATTTTCCTTCAGCCTGATACTGGCGCGCCAGCTTGCCGATAGTGGTGGTTTTACCCACGCCATTCACGCCAACCATCAGGATGACAAACGGCGACTTCGTGCCGACATCCAGCGGTGCTTCAACCTTCGACAGAATTTCGGCCATCTCCTGCTTTAGCAGGCCATAAAGCGCTTCGGCATCGCGAAGCTGCTTGCGGTTGGCCTGAGCCGTGAGGTTACCGATAATCCGACGGGTCGTTTCAACGCCCACATCGGCAATCAGCAACTGCTCTTCCAGCTCTTCAAACAGATCGTCATCAATCTTTTTACCCCGGAACAGGCTGATAAAGCCCGATCCCAGGTTCTGCCGCGTTTTGACCAGGCTACGCTTCAGACGCGCAAAAAAACCCTCTTTGCTGGGGCGCTCCTGCTCGGTGTGTTCGATGTTTTCAACCTTTGCCAGTGCCGCAGCGATCGAGTCTTCTGGCGCGATTGGCTCGGGCTGGATTTCAGCGCGTTCTTCCGGCAGCAGCACGGCTTCCGGCTCGGGCTGGATCTCAACGCGCTCTTCCGGCAGCAGCACGGCTTCCGGCTCGGGCTGGATTTCAGCGCGTTCTTCCGGCAGCAGCACGGCTTCCGGCTCGGGCTGGATTTCAGCGCGTTTTTCCGGCAGCAGTACGGGCTCCTGCTCGGGCTGGATCTCAGCGCGTTCTTCCGGCAGCAGCACGGCTTCCGGCTCGGGCTGGATTTCAGGGCGTTCTTCCGGCAGGTTTTCTACTGCCACAGGGCTATCCTGAATCAGGGTGGCATCCTCACGCGGCTCGACCAGTACCGAAGGCTGGACGGATTCAGGATGTTCCACCTGCTGATGCGCAACTTCCTCGGTGACCGCGACCGTCTCATCGGCACGCTGTTCTGCTTCACGAGGGGGAGAACCGTCATGCGCGGACGTTTCTTCAGCCGGGGAAAGCCTGTCGCCGGACGCGTCTTTCGTCTCTTCCTGCGGCGCTTTTTCTTCGCGTCCTAATCCCAGCCAGGAAAAAAAGCCACGTTTTTTATTTTTTGCCATGGTGCAACCACACTCCTCGCGGGGGAAAATCCGTCAGGTCTCTGAAAATCATCTTAATCCCCTAGTCTAACACTTTCCTGCTAACGCAACACAGCACCCTTTTTACGTTTCCTCAGCCCGGTAAGCCCGTTAAACTGTGCAACAAATTATGAAGAGTTCAGCAGCATGAATAAAAAGAACAGCAGCAACAGCGCCGGGCAGATCCGTATTATCGGCGGCCAGTGGCGTGGCAGGAAACTTCCCGTACCGGATAGCGCAGGCCTGCGCCCAACCACCGACCGCGTGCGTGAAACGCTGTTTAACTGGCTGGCACCCGATATTCAGGCCGCACGCTGCCTTGACTGCTTTGCCGGTAGCGGCGCGCTGGGCCTGGAGGCGCTTTCACGCCATGCGGCCTCTGCCACTCTGCTGGAGCTGGAGCGTCCGGTAGCGCAGCAGCTGGAGAAGAACCTGGTTACGCTGGGGGCAAAAACCGGCAGAGTCATTCACACCAATACGCTACAGTGGCTGGCAAAGCAGGGCGAGCCGCATGATCTGGTATTTATCGATCCGCCGTTTCGCAAGGGTCTGCTGGAGCAGACGCTAACGCTGCTGGAAACCCAGGGCTGGCTGGCCGATGAAGCCCTGATATACGTAGAGAGCGAAGTAGAAAACGGTCTGCCGCCGGTTCCCGCCAGCTGGCAGCTTCATCGGGAAAAGATCGCCGGCCAGGTTGCTTATCGCCTGTATATTCGCCATACCACTGCAAAGGAAGAGAGTGATGCTGATTAATCTGGGACGCATACTGATGACGGGCGTGTGGGCATTTCTGCTGCTTAACCTGGTACACCCGTTCCCCACGCCGCTGAAGTATTTTGTTAACGTCGCGCTGATTTTTATGGTGCTTATGCATGGCTTACAGCTGGTACTGATGCGGGCCACCCAGCCGAAAGGTGGGCCAGCGCTCAGCGGGCTGGTGCAGGTAAAAATCTTCTTTTTCGGCGTATTTGAACTGCTTGCATGGCAAAAAAAACAGCTACCGAAAAAGTAATCTTCGCAAAAAGAAGCGTTCTCACGCGTTGACCTGAAAAGTCCATTTCAGGTCACGTATACCTGCCGACTGGCTTTATCGCACAGCATCATATCGGGGTGAGAAAGAGATAAAGCGCGTCCCTTTTACCTTCAGTTCGCCCTTCACTCCCCGATCAATTTGATGAAAATCGCCCGCCTGCAGGACGAGTTTAAAATCACCCGCGCCGTTGAGCGGTCGAAACCAGGCTTCATAGCGCATCGCCTCCACCGGAATCGTTTCCCGCTGGCGTGAACGCCGGTTTGGCACGGGCACTTCTCGCTTCTCCTTCACCATTACCGGCAACGCCCTGACGGGAGAAGCATCGTTAACCGCAACCTCACGCCGCTGCCGGATAAACTGCCGCGTGGCCATCACGGCAATCACCGCCAGTATGATGATAAAAATGAGGGGAGGCTTCATGATTTTCTTCGTCCTCTTTCGTAGACTAAGCAATAAATTTCACGGTCAGTAAGGATACAACCAGACCGCTCCCATTGTCACATCGGTCTGACCTGACCTAGACTGGAGTGAGAATTGTGAGGTTTTACCTCTAAAAAACAAAGGGACACATTATGATTTGGTCGTTTCTGGCGGTTCTTTTTTCCGGCTGGCTGTACGTTGATGCTTCCTATCGGGGACCACAGTGGCAGCGTTGGGTATTCAAACCCGTTACCCTGCTATTGTTACTCGCACTGGCGTGGCAGGCACCGGTCCTTAATACCACCGACTATCTGATTCTTTTCGGGCTGCTCGCCACGCTGATTGGCGATGCGCTGACGCTACTGCCCAATCGCCGTATGCTGTATGCCATCGGGGCGTTTTTCCTGTCGCATCTGCTTTATACCCTCTGCTTTGCCAGTCATATGACCCTGAGCTTTTTCTGGCCGATCCCGCTGGTGGTACTGATTATTGGCGTGGCGCTTATCGCCAGCATCTGGACACGTCTGGAGGAGCTGCGCTGGCCAGTATGTACTTTTATTGGCATGACGTTATTGATGGTCTGGCTGGCCGCAGAACAGTACTTTTTCCGCCCCGGCGATGAGAGTTTCTCTATTATGGTGGGCACGTCGCTGCTGCTGCTGGCCAATATTGTCTGGTTTATCAGCCATTACCGCCGTCGGTTTACCTCTGACAGCGCCATCGTTGCCGCCTGCTATTTTGCGGGACACTTTATGATCGTACGCTCACTTTATCTCTCATAACCGCTAAGCCTTGACTCTGGAGTCTACTCCAGAGTGTAAGATGTCACCGGCGGGACGTTCCCGCCAGTTTCATCAGGAGGCAATATGCATCAGCACGCTACGCCCTGCGCCTGCGGGAAGTGCCTGACCAGGACAACATTCAGTTCTCATCCGCGGCCTCCGGTTGCGATGGGAAAAATCACGTCAGTTAATACTCTCTCGCCAGATACCCCTTGCAGCGACTGCCATAGCAGCGCTGTACCTGCCAGCGATCCGGACAATGACAGCGACAGTGAAGCACAGCATGAAGGCTACAGCTGGCGAATTTCGGGCATGGACTGCCCCGCCTGCGCACGGAAAATCGAAACGGCGGTGGGGCAGCTCAGCGCGGTCACCGAGGGACGGGTCCTTTTTGCCACGCAAAAGCTGATAGTAAAAGCGAGTGAGGATGTCCGTGTACAGGTTGAAGATGCCGTCCGCTATGCAGGTTTCAGCCTGACGCGCAGCGGTACACCGATGAAACATATTGAGCCTGCCGGGTTCTGGCGGGAAAACCGCACGCTAATTTTGTTCGCTCTGCTGCTGCTTGCCAGTTGGCTCATTCAGTCAGTGAGTGCTCAGGCCGGACAAGTTGCCTTCACCCTGACCACGCTGTTCGGGCTTTGGCCCACGGGCCGTCGGGCCTTTCGGCTGATAAAAAGCGGTTCGCCTTTCGCCATTGAAACCCTGATGACTATTGCTGCATCAGGCGCGCTGCTGATTGGTGCCACGGCGGAAGCCGCCACGGTGCTGATACTCTATATGCTGGGCGAACGGCTTGAGGCCTTCGCAGCCGGTCGCGCACGGCGCGGGGTAAATGCCCTGATGGCACTGCAACCGGATACGGCGGTACGCCTGCACGGCGAGCGCCGGGAGACCGTCGCGGTCAGTTCGCTAAATCCTGGAGATATTATCGAAGTAGCGCCGGGCGCGCGATTGCCGGCCGATGCAAAACTCCTTGATGCTTTCGCAAGCTTCGACGAGAGCGCCCTTACCGGTGAATCTATGCCTGTAGAGCGGCAGCAGGGGGAGTCGATTTCCGCAGGCTGCCTGAGCATCGATCGCCCGATCAGGCTTACGGTTACCTCAAAGCCCGGAGAAAGCGCCATTGACCGCATTCTCCATCTGATCGAGCAGGCTGAGGAGCGTCGGGCACCGATTGCCCGCTTCCTCGATCGCTTCAGCCGTATTTATACTCCAGCCATCATGGCGCTGGCGCTGCTGGTGGCAATCCTCCCCCCTTTATTATTGGCCGCCGACTGGCAGCCATGGATTTATAAAGGACTGACGCTGCTGCTGATTGGCTGTCCCTGCGCGCTGGTGATCTCAACCCCGGCGGCGATCACCTCAGCGCTGGCTGCGGCAACCCGACGTGGCGCGTTAATTAAAGGCGGCGCCGCGCTGGAGCGTCTCAGCGCTATTCGCACTATCGCCTTCGATAAAACCGGTACGCTGACAGCAGGTAAACCGGTGGTCACGACGCTTATCGCCCTTAATGAGGATGATGTAAACCTACTGCTGGCAAAAGCAGCAGCGGTTGAAACCGGTTCTTCTCATCCTCTTGCCAGGGCTATTGTCGCCAGAGCCGCTGAACTGGGATTAAATGTCCCGTTGGTATCCGGGCAGAAAACGCTTACCGGATCGGGCGTCGAGGCGATAGTAAGTGGGCACAAACTTCTGATAATCTCACCGGCCAGGCTGCCGCAAGACAGGCTGACAGAGCAACAGTCAGCACAGGTTTTCCAGCTTGAGTCGGCTGGGAATACGGTCGTAGTGATGCTTGAAGACAACCAGCCGATCGGGTTGATTGCCCTGCGCGATACCCTGCGGGAGGATGCTAAAGCCGCTGTGGAAGAGCTGCGCGCCATGAATATTCACAGCATTATGCTGACGGGGGATAACGCCCGCGCCGCGGCGGCCATCGCCAGCGAGCTCAATATTGACTATCGTGCGGAACTGCTGCCCGCCGATAAGGTTGCAGTCATCGCCGGGCTAAGCCAGCAGCCGCTGGCCATGGTCGGTGACGGCATCAACGATGCGCCAGCAATGAAGGCTGCAACCATAGGCATTGCGATGGGAAGCGGAAGCGATGTGGCGCTGGAAGCAGCAGATGCGGCACTGACCCATAACCGCCTTAATGGGATTGCGGCCATGATCCGCCTGTCGCGCGCCACTCATGCCAATATTCGGCAGAACATCACTATTGCGCTGGGGCTGAAGGGAATATTTCTCCTGACCACGCTGCTGGGGTTCACCGGGTTATGGCTGGCGGTACTCGCGGATTCAGGCGCTACAGCATTAGTGACGGCTAACGCACTGCGGCTTTTACGTAAAAATTAGCTCTCCGGCCAGAATGCTCTTCCGCATTTTGGCCGCTCTTTTATAGCCCCTTTTTAAGCAGATATTTAAAGGGCAGCTCGTCGGTAAACTGCTCCAGCAGTGTATGTTCCATAAAACGGCAGAAGCCCGGGATATCACGGGTGGTGGCAGGATCGTCCGCAATTATCAGCAGGGTGTCACCCTCCTGCATATGACGCACGGCTTTACGTACCATCATTACCGGCTCAGGGCAGCGAAGGCCCAGCGCATTCAGGGTCTGGTCAGGATTTGCGAACCGATCGCTCATAGTATTCTCATCAGGGGGACGTTCAATCTGGCGACTATTTTACCCGCCGTGGCGCTATCTGCAAGGCTGCCCGTTTTGCTGGTTCCACTGATATAGACTTTATCGCTCGAACGGTGCTTTTGTATTTATCTGGGCATACGTCAGGAGTAAACGTTTGCGTAAAAATTATCCATTGCATTGATAACCTGTTTCGGTAAGATCTCGCGCACTGCTTAGTGTTAAGCCTGTTTTTGGGTTCCCTCACCCCAATATTCAAAAAGGTCATATAATGATTCCACTTACTCCCCGTCAGCGCACGTTTGCGCTGGTCTGGCTCTCGCTATTCCACGTGCTGGTGATTACCTCCAGTAACTACCTGGTGCAGCTGCCGATTTCGGTCTTTGGACTGCATACCACCTGGGGCGCATTCAGCTTTCCCTTTATCTTCCTGGCCACCGATCTGACCGTGCGCATTTTCGGTGCTCCGCTGGCTCGCCGAATTATCCTGGCGGTAATGGTCCCGGCTCTGATTATCTCCTACGCGGTCTCCGCGCTCTATTATCAGGGCGAATGGCAGGGCTTTGCCGTGTTGAAAGAGCCAAACCTGTTTGTTGCCCGTATCGCCTGCGCCAGCTTTATGGCTTACGCCCTGGGGCAAATTCTGGATGTCCACGTCTTCAACCGGCTGCGGCGCTTACCGCGCTGGTGGATAGCGCCAGCCTCCGCAATGTTTCTGGGCAACATTAGCGATACGCTCGCCTTCTTTTTCATCGCCTTTTACAAGAGTCCCGATCCCTTTATGGCGCAAAACTGGGTGGAAATTGCCCTGGTGGACTACAGCTTCAAAGTGATCGTTTGCATGATTTTCTTCCTGCCTGCCTATGGCCTGCTGCTAAACGCGTTCCTAAAGCGTCTTGCGGAAAAATCCACTGGCGCACAGGTTAACTTCGGCTAAGCTGCTTTCTTAAAATAGAGTCGGTTGCATTTAGCCGCCGATTGCGATTTTATGGGTAGCTAAATCAGTCATATGACTAACGTAAAAGGGATCACGATGCGTAATTTATTGAAATATGCCGGAATCGGCCTGCTGGTGGTTGGACTGACCGCCTGTGACGGCAAAAATGATAAAGCCGCAGCCGATGACAATGGCGTGAGCAGCAGCCAGTCCAGCCAGAATGTGACTCTGCTGGATGGTAAACTGAGCTTCACCCTGCCAGCGGGCATGTCCGATCAGAGCGGCAAGCTGGGCACCCAGGCGAATAATATGCACGTTTACGCCGATGCTTCAGGCCAAAAGGCGATTATCGTGATTGAAGGCGATACCACTACCGAAAGCCTGGACGCACTGTCCAACCGCCTGGAACAGCAGCAGCGTAACCGCGATCCGCAGTTGCAGGTGGTCAGCAATAAGTCTGTAAACCTGAAAGGGCAGCCTGGACAGCAGCTGGATACGGTGATTTCCGCTAAGAACCAGTCATCATGGTCCTCCGTGGTGTTGGCTAAGGCTGATGGCAAACTGGTAACGCTGCAAATTACGCTGCCAGCAGATAATCAGCAGCAGTCACAGACCGATGCAGAAAAAATCATCAATACCATTGCGCTGAAATAACATAAAAGCCCCTGGCATTGCTGACTCGCCCCCTTTAAATATTCACCTGGGGGCGGCTGGCTGACAGGGGCTTTTTGTTGATTACTGCTATGTTAAAGAGTGCTTTGTTAAAGAGTGCTTTGTTAAATATCGCTTTATTGAGTACTGCTTTATCGAATACTGCTTTATCGATTACTGCTTCGCTAATTACCGCTACCGCTTAATGCTTACAGCCCGGCATGCTCGCGAATATATTTCCTGGCTTTTACCGCATATTCAAACGGGTTCGCTATCGCAGGATCCTGTTCAGCTTCAACCACCATCCAGCCTTTGTAGCCCGCCTCATCCAGTAGCGTAAAGACCGGCATAAAATCAATGACGCCATCTCCCGGTACGGTAAAAGTGCCCTTTCTCACCCCGTCGAGGAAAGAGAGTTTCTGGCTGCGTACCTGTGATACTACGTCATCCCGTACATCCTTAAGGTGGACGTGATTAATGCGTGGCAGGTGCTTTTTCAGGATAGCCAGCATTTTTTCCTGGCTCCCCTCTGAATAGTAAGCATGGCCGGTATCAAACAGCAGAAAGACGTTGTCATTGGTGATCGCCATGAAGCGGTCAATCTCTTCCGCGGTCTGAATGGCTGTACCCATATGGTGGTGCAGGCAAACCTGCATGCCCTTTTCAGCCGCCAGCGCCGCCAGCTCATTATAGCCCTGTGCCGTAAGCTGCCACTGGGCGTCAGTAAAGGTCGGCTTTTCTTCCAGGACGCCCAGCGTGGTGCACTGGATGCTTTTACTCTGCTCCGAACAGCCAATCACTTTTGCGCCCATCGCATGGAGGAAATCACGATGGTTGATAAATTCGTCGATGGTTTTTGCCCGCTCGCCATCTGCGAAGAAGGTGCTGAACCACGCATTGCAGATCTCTATGCCTCTGATCTCCAGCATGGGTTTAAGCACGGCCGGGTCACGGGGATATTTGCTGCCCACTTCACTGCCGGTAAAGCCAGCCAGCGCCATTTCGCTGACGATCTGCTGGAAGGTATTTTCTCCACCCAGCTCTGGCATATCGTCGTTAGTCCAGCCAATTGGCGCTATCGCCAGCTTCACGTGATCTTTGTTCATTTTATGCCTCAACGTTCGCAAAGGCGGCCCATGCCGCCCGGTATTATCGGTTAAGCAGTTCGCGCTCGATCAGTTCACGCGTTTCCACTGCCTGATACTTCATTTTTTCCGGGTAGCCAAACAATGAAGAGGCAATAATCGACTCACCGCCCACCTTGTAGCTGCGGTTGGCAAAATCCATCTCACGGAGGGTCTGGAAAAGCGTATCGAAATCCACTTCGCCTTCACCAACGCCTACGTGCTGGTGAATGGTGGCATCAACCCCCGGCGGATTAACGATATAGCGGCAGTGCTTAGTGTGGTTCATGGTATCGGCTATCAGCACGTGTGAGAGGTCAGCCCCTGCGTACTCCAGCATACTTTTGACGTCCCCTTTTCCCTTGTCATAAAAGAAGGTGTGGGGCGCACTGTAGAGGTATTTCACATTCTCGCTGCGGAAGGATTTCACCAGGTCCGAAGTCTCATTGTTCTCTTCACAGAAATCCCAGGGGTGAGACTGGATTTCGATGCGGATACCTTCGCGCTCGACAATGGGCAGCAACTCTTCCATTGAGCGATAGAACATCTCTTCACAAATTTCTGGCTCATTAGGCGTACCTGAAAGCTCGGTATTGATCACCTGAACGCCGGTTTCTACGGCGATTTCGATCATTCTTTTCCAGTTACGTACCGCAGCCTGGCGACGCGCCTCATCCGGCCCGGACCAGCGATAGACCACAATGTAGGACGAAATTTCCAGCCCGGTCTCACGCAGCGCGTTTTTATACTCGGTGATGATTTCACGGCTGGCTTTAGGATGCTTGTAGAATGGGTTGATCTGCGGGTGGGGGGACTGTTCAATATATTTATAACCCCAGTCGGCCACCTGATGGACCATTTTGGTGATGCCCATATCCCTGATGACATCCACATCAAAAGCAATTTTCATCGCAAACTCCCGAACGTAGATCTGTTATAAGCGCCCGGACTAAGCAGGGCGCCAGTGAAACATTAGCGGTTGTAGAAAGCCGGGCGTGGTGGCATTTCGACGGGTTCAATCTGTCCGCTTTCCTGCGCCTTCAGGCAGGCATCTCCGGCCACGGCGGCGGCGAAGCCATCCCAGGCTGAAGGCCCCTGAAGCTGGCCGATGGCAATATCGTTAATGAAAGCCTGGAGCTCAACGTCATAGGCATCAATAAAGCGGTCTTTCCAGTCGGTCAGAATGGTTGTCGCCAGTTTGGCCTCTTTGCGCATCTGGACCGAAGCGGGCTCAGGCAGCCGGGCAATACCTGTTTCACCCACGACTTCACACTGAATGTCGTAGCCATAGGCGCAGTTAACAAAAATTTCCACGTCAATACGCACGCCCTTGTGGGTTTCAAACAGGACGATTTGCGGATCGCGCAGTTTTGCGTGGGAGTTTTTAGTGGAGCGCGGGAAGACTACCTGGACAGATTTATAATCGTCATCTGTCAGCCAGCGCAGTACGTCCAGTTCATGGATCAGCGTGTCGGTAATGGCCATATCGGTGGTATAGCTTTCCGGCACCGCCGGATTACGGTGGGCACAGTGCAACATCAGCGGCTCGCCAATTTCACCCTGCGTAATCACCGATTTCAGTGCGCGATAGCCCGCATCGTAGGGGCGCATAAATCCAACCTGAACCAGACGCTTGCCATAAGCCACTTCTGCATCAACGATCCGGCGGCAACCCTCGGCGCTCATCGCCAGCGGTTTTTCACAAAATACCGGTTTGCCCGCGGCAATAGCAGCCAGGGTAAACTCTTCGTGAGTCGGCCCCCAGGAGGTAATGATTACGGCATCAACATCCGCAGCGTTAATCACATCGTGGCCGTTGGCATACACTTCTGCCTCCAGGCCCAGACGGCTGACGACGCCTTGCGCACCATCAAGATTGATATCAGACACGGCAACAACCTTCGCGCCCTGCAGGACTTTACTGCAGCGGCGAATATGTTCCTGACCAATTGCACCGGTGCCGATTACGCCAAGTTTCAAAGTCATACGATCTCCTTGATATGTAGGGTGTCGCGCGGATCTCAAAACGGAGCACCGCGCAGAGCATTCAGAGTTAAGATGAAAGAATTAGTATTTACGTGCCTGATCAATATGCTCATTCAGCATGCGGGCTACGGCATCGACGCGTTCAGACTTCGATACCTGCGCCCCACCCACTCGCCACCAGCTAAAGTATTTGTGCACCATCGTTTTCGGCAGCACTTTGATGTCAATCAGAGTGGAAACCGGTGAGCGTTTTGCCTCCTCAAGCGCCTGCTTAAGCTGGGCCAGCGTAGAGACACGCCAGGTTTTACAACCGTATCCGGCGGCAATCGCGGCGAAATCGACCGGTATAAAGCCCCCGTCCAGTTTGCCCCCCTCGGCATTACGGAAGCGGAATTCGGTAGTGAAACTGTCCATACCGTGCTCCATCTGGAGGTTGTTGATGCAGCCGTTAGTCATATTATCGAACAGCACCACGTTGATTTTGGCACCTTCCTGAATCGAGGTGACCAGCTCTGAGTGGAGCATCATGAACGAACCATCGCCTACCAGGGTGTAGACTTCGCGGTGCGGCTCGGCCAGTTTCACCCCCAACGAGGCGTTGACCTCGTACCCCATACAGGAGTAGCCATACTCAACGTGGTAACCGTTGTAATCTTTGTTGCGCCAGACGCGCTGTAGATCGCCGGGCAGGCTACCCGCAGCGGCGACGATCACTGCGTCCTTTGGGAGCTGCTCGTTAAGCGTTCCCAGCACGCTGCTCTGGGTGAGGAAGGAGTCGGTTAAGCGGTTAAATTCAGCAAAGACCGCTTCGCGATCCAGATGATCGTCAATTTCCGGTACATAGCCTTCATTGCTATAGACGGCCTGGTAGACGCGTTGGGTCTCTTTCAGCAGTCGGCTTTGCGCCTGATCCACTTTTTCGCCCCACCCGCTGGTAAAGCCCTGGGCCGCCAGGCGTCCATCCAGCGCGGTAATCGCCTCTCTGGCATCGGCCACCACCTGTACGCCGTCCAGCTTCCAGGCGTCGAAATTACTGACGTTGATATTGATATAGCTGACGTCCGGATTCTGGAAAATCCATTTTGAGGCCGTAGTGAAATCGGTATAGCGTGTGCCAATGCCAATCACCAGATCGGCCTCTTTAGCCAATAAATTGGCCGCCAGGCAGCCGGTTTCCCCGACCCCGCCGACGTTGAGCGGATGGTCAGAGATCAGCGTTCCCTTACCCGCCTGCGTTTCGGCAAAGGGGATCTGATGACGTTCGGCAAACTGGCGCAGTGCATCGCCCGCTCCCGAATACTTAACGCCACCGCCGCAGACAATCAGCGGCTTGCGCTTGCCGGCGATAAGCTTTAACGCTACCGCCAGCTGCGCTTCGGTCGGCAGGCGACGGTCGAGGATGTGCACGCGCTTCTGAAAGAAATAATCGGGATAGTCCCAGGCTTCGCCCTGTACGTCCTGCGGCAGCGAAATCGTTACCGCGCCGGTTTCTGCGGGGTCGGTTAGCACCCGCATGGCATTGATACAGGCAGTCATCAGCTGTTCCGGACGGTTAACGCGGTCCCAGTACTTACTGACGGCGCGAAAGGCATCATTAGTGCTGATACTCAGGTCATGACTTTGCTCAACCTGCTGCAAAACCGGATCGGGCTGGCGCGTGGCGAAGACATCGCCCGGCAGAAGTAATAAAGGTATGCGGTTCGCGGTGGCGGTGCCTGCCGCGGTAATCATATTTGCCGCACCCGGCCCTACCGAAGAGGTACAGGCAATAATCTCGCGACGCAGCTTTTGCTTGGCGTAGCCGATGGCAGCATGGGCCATACCCTGTTCGTTACGCCCCTGATGCACCACCAGGTCGCCGCTGTCTTCCTCAAGGGCCTGACCCAGCCCCAGCACGTTGCCATGGCCGAAGATGGCAAAAATCCCTTTAACAAATTTGGTCTCAACGCCATCTACCGAGAGGTATTGGTTATCCAGGAATTTTACCAGCGCCTGTGCCGTGGTTAATCTGATCTTACCCATTTGCTCTTCCTTAACGGTACAGCGGCGCAAAGGCCAGCCGTGATTCGCGTTGGTGGTCGCCACGGATGCTTATGAAGGCGACGGCTGTAAATGAAACGTGAGGCGATTATAAACAAATATTTTTTCCACTAAACACAATTACAGAAGAAACGTTTCATTTTGCGAGTGAGATCAAATTCTCAGTGAAAAGCAGCGCGACCAGTGCGATCTCACCTGCAAAAATGAAAGCCCGCAGAACGAAGGCGTGTTAAGGCGGGAAACTCATTTCATTTCAATCGTTTCCTGACGTTACAGATTCCTCCTTATTACCTAAAAAAACCGTCCCAAATCTTTGACCTTTTTCGGTGATTTTCACTGGCTAAATCTCCCTCGCCAGAGTTTTATCCACTTCACATTTTTGGGGTATTAATTTCATTTTATATTGATATTGAAATATTCATTCCCCATACTGACGAACATAGCAAATCCAATCGCCAGCACGTGGCGCTCCAGACACCCGCTGGAGAGGCGCGGCAGAGGTGGCTTATGACAGAAGGAAAAACAGGTATGAGTACACAAGAAAAACGGCTTGATGTGATTTGTATCGGGCGCATAGCCGTTGACCTCTATGGCCAGCAAATCGGTGCCCGCCTTGAGGATATGAGCACATTTTCTAAGTACCTTGGCGGCTCGTCTGGCAATGTCGCCTACGGTACCGCTATTCAGGGTTTGAAGTCCGGTATGCTGGCCCGCGTTGGCGATGAACATATGGGCCGCTTCCTGCGGGAGGAGCTTCAGCGGGTAGGAGCTGATACGCAGTGCCTGATTACGGACAAAAAACGTCTGACGGGCCTGGTAATCCTGGGGATCAAGGATCAGGACACCTTTCCACTGGTGTTTTACCGTGATAACTGCGCAGATATGGGCCTGATCCCTGACGATATCGACGAAGAATATATCACCTCCGCCCGCGCCGTTGCGGTGACCGGCACCCATCTGTCGCATCCCGATACCCGTGCCGCCGTGCTTAAGGCGCTGGATATCGCCCGCCGTCACGGCCTGCGCACCGCGCTGGATATCGATTACCGCCCGGTTCTGTGGGGGCTGACCTCATTAGGCGACGGTGAGACGCGCTTTGTTGAATCGCAGCATGTCACGCGGCAGTTACAGGAAGTGTTGCACTACTTCGATCTGGTGGTGGGGACGGAAGAAGAATTTCATATTGCCGGTGGCAGCACCGATACGATTACCGCATTAAAAAATGTGCGACAGGCCACTAAAGCCACGCTGGTTTGCAAACGTGGGCCTATGGGCTGCGTGGTATTGGAAGGCGCAATACCCGACAGTTGGGAGCAGACGACGCTACAGAGCGGCGTTCGCGTTGAGGTATTGAACGTACTCGGCGCAGGGGATGCCTTTATGTCCGGTCTGCTGCGCGGCTGGCTTAATGATGAAAGCTGGGAGCAGGCCTGTCGCTACGCCAATGCCTGTGGTGCGCTGGTGGTATCACGCCACGGCTGTGCGCCTGCCATGCCGACCCGGGCTGAACTTGATGACTTCCTCAGCCGCGATAAAGAGGTGAAGCGACCCGACCTGGACAACCGCCTTAACCACCTCCACCGCGTCACCTCGCGTAAGCAAAAATGGGAAGAGCTGTGCGTCTTTGCCTTTGACCATCGTAAGCAACTGCTTGATATGGCCGATGAGGCAGGCGTGGATGCCTCCCGTTTGCCGGAGCTGAAAACGCTGCTGCTGAGGGCCGCAGAGGAAGCAGCAGGTGAAGCTGGCCTGGATAACCGCAGCGGCATACTGGCCGATACGACTTACGGTCAGCCCGCCCTGAATGCCATTACGGGTAAAGGATGGTGGATTGGACGTCCGATTGAGATGCCGGGTTCCCGCCCACTGCGGCTGGAACACGGTAATATTGGTTCGCAGCTGATTGACTGGCCTCAGGAGCACGTCGTGAAATGCCTGGTGTTTTACCATCCACACGATGAAGCCGGTCTGCGCCAGGAACAGGACGCGCTAATTCTTGATGTCTGGAAGGGGTGCAACAAATCTGGCCATGAACTGCTGCTGGAGGTCATCCTTCCCGAGGACAATGCGGATAAAAAAGAGTCGTATTATTTCGACATGCTGAGCCATTTTTATTCGCTGGGTATTCAGCCAGACTGGTGGAAGCTGCCGCCGCTCTCTCTGGAGAGCTGGGAAGCCATTAGTGGTCTGATTGAGCAGCAGGATCCTCACTGCCGCGGTATTTTGATTTTGGGGCTGGATGCGTCGGAAGAGAAACTTAAAGCGGGTTTTGCCGCGGCGGCTAAAGCACCGTGGGTGAAAGGATTCGCCGTGGGAAGAACGATTTTCGGCCAGCCTTCGCGTCAGTGGTTGCAGGGTGAGCTGGACGATGATGCGCTGATTGCCCAGGTTAAATCCAACTATCTGACGCTGATTGATTACTGGCGTCAGGTACGGCCAACGCACCAGCCCTGAATAGCGCTTCCAGAAGGTAAGGGGCGGTAAACACCGCCCCTTTATTTCCCTTCGCCATTTCACACTCCACGTTACTGAACCTCCAGTCTGTCTACATTTATTGTCCCTGTTATCTCGATTTTGCGTGCCGGTTAATGTTTTACGCATAACTGGTCCGATGTTTTGTGATTGATTTCATATCCCGATGAAATAAAGCACCGTATTTGCGTTAGCAAGTGAAATTTTTTGTTCATCTGATAGAATAACGGACAGAAGAACATCACAATTTTTGACCAGCGAGCCGAAGTAATGACTAATAACTCGACGCAGCTTTCCCTGTTACAGGACGACATTCGTCGTCGATACGATACTCTGAGTAAACGCCTTAAACAGGTGGCCCGCTATATTTTGGATAACAGCAACAGCATCGCTTTCGACACCGTTGCCTCTATCGCTCAGCAGGCAGACGTTCCGCCCTCTACGCTGATCCGCTTTTCCAATGCATTTGGCTTTAGCGGCTTCAATGAAATGAAACAGGTTTTCCGTCAGCATCTGATGGAGGAAACGGTTAACTATACCGAACGCGCACGACTCTTCCGCCAGACAGCCATTGATGAAACGGCAACCCCACCGGAAACGCCCGCAGAAATCCTCAATGTATTCACCATGGTAAACTCACAGGCGCTACAGCAGCTGGCGATGCAAACCAACCCACAGCATCTTGATAAAGCCGTAGAGTTGCTGGATCAGGCAGAGAATATCTATGTTATTGGCCTGCGCCGCTCCTTCAGCGTGGCCTCCTACCTGACCTACGCGCTGCGACACCTTGAGCGCCGTGCTTTTCTGATTGATGGCCTGGGCGGAATGTTTACCGAGCAGCTGAGCATGGTTAACCCAAAAGATGTGGTTATCGCCATCAGCTATTCTCCCTATGCACGTGAGGCCGTAGAACTGGTTGAACTGGGTGCCGGACGCGGCGCGCATCTTATCGCGATTACCGACAGCCAGGTCAGCCCGCTGGCGGCCTTCAGCGATGTATGCTTTGTGATACGTGAAGCACAGGTAGACGGTTTCCGCTCACAGGTGGCTTCACTTTGTCTTGCTCAAACGCTGGCCGTCTCGCTGGCGCTAAATAATGCTGAGGCCTGAAGGCCCGGACGCAAGCCGGGCATAACGTTTTCTGTGCCCGTTACACCGATCCCAGTCCCTGCCAACTCACTTAAGACGCCAGTCCTGATTCGCCTCGCGAGTTTACTGCCGGGCGGCGACGTGCTGTGCCGTCCTCACATCAAATCAATACCAAAGCGGCGGAGCAGGATGGCCCAGCAAAAGAAAATAATTATCGTTATACCGCAGCTGGCAGCCAGCGTAGGCCAGAATCCCCAGCGCTGATAAAAAAAAGGGAACATGATAAACATTGGGAGTGTGGGAACGACATACCAAAAGGTATACCACGCATGTGCCGCGATCTTCTCCTGACTTTGCCCCTCAAGTTTCATCCAGATCAGCACCAGCACGGTGACAAGCGGCAGAGCCGCTATCAGGCCGCCAAGACGATCGCTGCGTTTCGCCACCTCTGAAATAAGTACAATCATCCCAGCCGTAACAGCATATTTTATAGCCAGCCAGAGCATTTCGCCCTCCTTATACCCCACCATTCTGGTGCCGCCGAACTCCCCCAACGGCACATCAGCATTGGGTTTTGATAACGCCCCAGCACTGCTCTTCGAAGCGAATTCACATCGTTATATACCATAAACCCCGCTCTGTTTCTGATGAACCTGGCAGCCGACTGCCCCCCCCTCACAACCTAATCAACACGCTCCTGTTCCCAATAAATATTCTTCAGTGTCGTAAGTCATATAAACGCCTGCGTAAAAAATCATTGCAGAAATAAAGCGGATATATTCACACCTGCTAAACTTTTACCTTGAAATAATTAACTAAACAGGTAATGACATCGTATAACAAGTATTTAACGGCACATTAAAAAACCAGCATCATTATGGGGCGAGATCTCCATACATATTATAAACAGACCTGATTACAGGAAACCTGAGGTCACCCCCCCCATAATCTGGAGCGTTTGAATGGAATTATTTAGAATTTTATCTATATACTTTTATCCGAAAAAATACAAATATCGTTTATTAATTTTAGAAAAAAGTAAAGATCATAAACTCAGGGCAGCACTGCCTTCACGCCGGCGATGCTTTACACCTGATTATTACCCCAGCCTTATTGGAAAAAGGTAAAAGTCGCGCCAGTAATAGCCCTAAAGTAGGTTTTTTCGCAAAAATCAGGGGCTCAGACTCCGGTATACCCGTAGAGCCAGATATCGCCTTTATGGATAACCCCATCCCGGCGTTTTGAAAATTAAGGATTAATGATGATGAGAACCCGCAACCGTCGCCTCCACTGGGCAGCGCTACTACTCTATTTTTCAGGAAGTTACCAGGCACAGGCACTGCCTTCTATCGTAGCGCCGGGTCAAAATATTGTGGGTGAGCAGATTTATGGCAGGCAAATAGTGCTCGGCAATGTGATTGATAGCAACATTCGGGATGGAAGACAGATTATACAACAAGGGGGATCGGCGCAGAATACTGTCATAACGAAGGGAATGCAGATAATTGAGAAAGGAGGCTATTCGTCTGATGTATATCTGTACGATGATTATCGTATTAGTGAGGGTATGATCTATAATATCGGCGTTGGAGGGCAGGTCAATAACGCCACGCTTTACAAAGGTAAAATGGAAGTATTTATGGGAGGAGTCGCCTCTGGAAAGGTCTATCTCCAAAACGGATCGCTTATACAGATTGATATAACTTCTGACACTCACGCCATGCATCTTTCGCTTGATAAAAGCGAGGCTTTTTTTCATGGAGGGTATCTTAACACCCTTGCAGAATACACTATAGCCTCGATAAATCTCCGCGATGGGATAATGACACTCTACAACTTAGATCTAAAAGATAAACCCTGGTTTACCCGGTTAAATACCACTACGCTTTCAGGTCAGGGCACGTTTGAAATCATCACGGATTTGGCATCACTGAAGGGGGACTTTTTAAACATTACCGGACGTGCAAATGGTGAATTTGGCATTATAGTTTATGACTTCGGAGAAAACCCCCTGACGGATGCCAGTCTTCAGATTATTCAAACGGGTGGAGGGAGCGCTAAGTTCACCTTGCTAAACGAAAATCAGGTCGTTGATGTTGGAACCTATCAATATTATCTGGTGAGAGTGGGTAAAAATGGCTGGGCACTTTCACCCTATCAGCATGACGATACGCCGGATATCGATGACCCAGATGATAACGGGCCGCCGGAGGATAACCCGGATACTGATAATCCCGATGATACTCTGCCGCCAGAAGAAGACCCGGGCGATAAACCCGTCCCTCCCACTCCTGTTCCAGACCAGCCCGATAACGGTAAGAAGACGGTTACTCCCAGTGCCGCCGCTATTCTTGCGATGAGTACCGTCGATAACATTATTTCCAGTGAGCAGATGAATACAGCCCGTGGACGCCTGGAAGAAATAAGGCGCGTTCCACACGATACTGAAGTGTGGGGAAGGTTCAATAATAGCCGTTACGACGTCAGCGTAATTGAAAATGCCAATTACAGGCTGAAACAGAACGGCATTATGTTAGGCATCGATGCAACGTCTGATACGGGCTCAGGATCACTTACCCGTGGGCTATTCATGGCCTTCGATCGCGCGACCACTGACTTTAAACGGGGTGGAAAAGGTCATGTGGACGCCTACACCGCGGGAGGCTATCTCAGCTATGTTGATAGCAGCGGATACTATGGCGAAGGTATCGTAAAATTCAGCCGCTTCATCAACGATATCAACGCCTTTATGAATGGTGGCACCGCAGCCAACGGCCTCTTTCGGGCAACTGATTTGGGCATAAATATCCAGACGGGGAAATACTTTACTTTCTCTCGGGGTTATCTCGCGCCCTATGGCGCAGTGACGGCCCTGGCCAACCATTCCGATAACACCTATCAACTCTCAAATGGGCTGAGGGCTAATAATGGTATTCAACGCAATGTAACCGGTGAAATCGGAATAAATCTTGGTCTTCCTGTTATGATCAGCGGCAATAGCGTAAAACCTTACGCCAGGGCTGCTGCGCTTCATGACACCATCAGTTCAAATCGTGTCACCATCGTTAATAACCACTTTACTCACCGTAAAGGTGGTACACGGGGTGTGTATCAGGCAGGGATTGATATCCGAACGAAGGGAAAGCTGTCACTGCATAGTGGCTTCAGCTATTCACAAGGGAAAAATATTGAGTCGCCCTGGGCTGC
This sequence comes from Erwinia sp. HDF1-3R, assembly GCF_039621855.1. Classification (NCBI taxonomy): domain Bacteria; kingdom Pseudomonadati; phylum Pseudomonadota; class Gammaproteobacteria; order Enterobacterales; family Erwiniaceae; genus Erwinia; species Erwinia sp. HDF1-3R. The sequence goes on from NZ_CP155071.1 coordinate 4,530,122, forward strand.
CACACTGGGCGCCGCGTGGGCCTTTTAAAAGGGGCGAACGCGCAAATGCCCCTTTTGTTAAGCAGAATGGGTGCCAGACTCAGCGCGGATAGGCATCACTATTAACCCAGGCATGGTCTTTTTCCCAGGTGAACTTCCACAGGCGGATCGGACCGGCCATAACGTTCAGATAGTAGTTATTGTAACCTGCGAGCGTTGCTACCGGGTGATAACCGCGTGGCACCGTTACCACATCCCGGTTATAGGCGGCCATACATTCATCCAGCGTGCGATCGTCAGTATAAACACGCTGCATGGCAAAGCCCTGCTCGGGATCGAATCGATGGTAGTAAGTCTCTTCCAGGTAAGTTTCGTTTGAATTTTCCTGGTCATGCTTATGACTGGGGTAAGAGCTGCTGTCACCTTCGTCGGTATACACTTCAACCACCAGCAAGCTGTCGGCTGGTTCATTATCGGGCAGAATATTATGTACCAGACGCTTGTTTCTGCCCTTACCGCGCTGCTCAACGCCTACGTCAGCGGGGGAAATCAGGCGGGCGGGCAGAGAGCCATGGCCCGGTGCGTTACACACGGCCAGTTCCAGGTCGGTATCAGCCCGGACCTCAACCCTGTCATTATGCGGAACATACACTGAATAGGGCGGAGTACGTTCGAACGGGGACATGCGTTTGCCGATGCCGGGGAATTCGGCATTACGCGTTTTAACTGAGGCAATACCGGCGACCAGTACCAGACAAAGCTCCCTGTCGCCGCTCTCAAGATTCAGCGTCTGACCCTTTTTCAACTGGTAGGCATCAAAGCCTACGTAGCGCCAGCCCGCACTTTCCGGCGTAACGTGCTGGATACGGCCCTGCGCATCCGGCTGCTGTACTTTGGATAGCAATGACATTCTGCTGCTCCTTATATTGTGACCAAAAAGGCGCGGCGGCGGCATCAACAAAACCGAGGCAATAAATCCTGCTCTGCCGGTCTGCTAACGCCTTACCGCAACGCCTGTGCTTTATAAACGGGGGTTATCCCAGCGTTGGCATACTGAACTCAGATACGGTCTTTTGCCCGCTCGGCCAGCGTACGGTGGCCGTTTTCATGCGGGTGTAGAAACGAACGCCATCCGGCCCGTGGACGTTTAGCGCACCAAATACGGAGCGCTTCCAGCCACCGAAGCTGTGGAAGGCCATGGGTACCGGCACAGGTACGTTCACGCCAACCATGCCCGCCTGGACCTCACGCACAAAGTCGCGTCCGGTGTGACCGTTACTGGTAAAGATGGCGCTGCCGTTGCCAAACTCGTGGCTGTTGACCAGCTTCAGCGCGCTGGCGTAGTCCGGGGCGCGCATGATGCTCAGCACCGGGCCAAAAATCTCTTCACGCCAGATAACCATCTCATCGGTGACGTTATCAAACAGCGTGCCGCCTACGTAGTAACCCTCGGTATAGCCCGAGACCTGGCAGTTACGTCCGTCCACGACCAGCTTCGCACCCTCTTCAACGCCCTTGTCGATATAGCCCAGCACTTTCTTCTGGTGCGCGGCGGACACCACCGGTCCCATCTCATTCTCTTCGCTACCCTTCTGGATACCCGGGCCAACGCGCAGCGCCTTAATTTTCGGCGTCAGGGCGGCAATCAGCTTATCCGCCGTATCGTCCCCGACCGCGACCACTACCGGCAGCGCCATACAGCGCTCGCCCGCCGAGCCAAAGGCTCCCCCCATGATGGCATTGACGGTGGCGTCCAAATCCGCATCGGGCATGACGATGGCGTGGTTTTTCGCCGCGCCAAAGGCTTGCACACGCTTACCGTGAGCGCTGGCCGTTTTATAGATATGTTCAGCTACGCCAGACGAGCCAACGAAGCTTACCGCCTGTACGCGTGGGTCTTTATACAACTGCTCTGCATCTTCATTTGAGCAGTGAACAACGTTAAATACCCCATCCGGCAGGCCGGCTTCGGTCAGCAACTCCGCCATGCGCACTGCGGCAGACGGGTCCAGCGCAGGGGGCTTCAGGACAAAGGTATTGCCACAGGCCAGTGCGATGGGGAACATCCAGAGCGGCACCATCGCGGGGAAGTTGAAGGGGGTAATACCGGCGACCACGCCCAGCGGCTGCATCAGGGAATAGCTGTCCACCCCGGTTGCCACGTCAGCTGAATTTTCACCCTTTATAAGGTGAGGAATACCGCAGGCGAACTCGACAACCTCAATTCCGCGCGTCAGCTCACCCAGCGCATCGGACCACACCTTTCCATGTTCACTGACGATGAGGGCTGCAAGCTCTTCCCGATGCTGTTCCATCAGGTTCTTAAAGTTAAACAGCACGCGAGCGCGGCGCAAAGGCGATGTACGGGACCAATCTTCAAAGGCATTGTGTGCCACTTCGATCGCTTTAGTTACCTCTTCTGCGGTGCTCTGTGTCAGTTCACGAACCGTTTTACCGGTGGCCGGATCGTAAACCGGAATGGTTTCATTGCTGGCGCTCAGAGACGTTTTCCCGCCAATAAAATTTCCTACGATAGTCATGTTCTGGCCTCTTAGATGTGGGTATTCCCTGCAGGCAGCCGCTGGTAAGCGTCCGTTGCCTGGCTGGATAACTGCCGAATGCGTGAAATGACAGTATTATATTGGAATGAATTTTTCAAATATTAAACTTTAGAAAATTCATTTTTAGTGCAGTGGATCGCATTTTCACTTTTTAGAACGCAATCAATTACTAAAGAGGCGATGAACCCGCCTGACCCGCGTTAACCTAAGGAATTATCTTAAGTTTTAGGGGAGTTAGCGGCCAGATGGAGACAACATAATCAGCCTCTTCGGCAAGCCATACTCTGGGCTTTTTACTCCCTTTCAACCGGCCAGAGGCGAAAATTTGAGAGGGCGATCTAAAAATTTAAATTTCAATATTCACCATTCGTGAAATAAATGTTCTCTTATGCCCATCTAAGGTGACTGACCGTCAGAAATCAGGCTCGCAGGGATTCACCCTACTCTCTTTACATTTAGCAGGAGTTGCAAAATGGCCATCGAATCATCCCGTTTCTGTGTAAACCGTAAAATCGCCCCTAACCTGGGGATAGAGGCATTTTTTAAAATGGTCCACGGTCTTGGCCTGACCAAAGTTGAACTGCGCAATGATATGCGCGGCGGTAAGGTAACGGATCATCTGAGCTATGCCGAAGTCAGCGCGCTGGCGCAGCGTTATGGCCTGGAGATTGTCACCATCAACGCCGTTTATCCCTTTAACCAGCCTGACGATGCGCTGTTAGCGAAAACTGAAGGCCTGCTGAAAGACGCCAGGGGCGTGGGGGCAAAGGCACTGGTACTCTGTCCATTGAACGACGGGACGCAGGTTAGTCCTGAAGAAACCGTCAGCGCATTGCAGAAGCTGGCGCCGCTTTTTGAGAAATATGGCATCGAAGGGCTGGTTGAGCCGCTGGGCTTCCCCATCAGCTCTCTGCGTTCTGCCGTGCAGACGCAGGCGCTAATTCGCGACGCGCGCGTTCCTTTTAAACTGCTGCTGGATACCTTCCATCATCATCTGTACGAAAAGGCGGAAGAAGAGTTTGAGAGCGGTATTGATATTGCTGGTATCGGGCTTGTTCACCTCTCCGGCGTGGAGGATGACCGTCCGACCAGTGAACTGACGGACGAAGAACGCATTATGCTTAGCGAGGGCGACCTGCTGAAGAGTGTGTCTCAGGTACGTCGCCTGGAAGCCATGGGATATAAAGGCATCTACGCGTTTGAACCCTTCTCAACGGCAATGGAAAACTGGAGCGAAGCAGACATCGTGCGTGAGATCCAACAGAGCATGGCGCTGCTTCAGGGCTAAACACCCTAATACGAGAGCGGCTGGCCTGTTAGCTTGCCTGGTGGCTGAGTACCGCTTCTGGTCAGAACAGGGGAAAAGGCGCTAGCCTATTCCCCTTCGATACACTCCTCACTTTTACTCTGCGACTGACGTTTTAGCCTCCAGGTTAGCAGCATGCCCAGACAAACCAGCAGTCCACTTAGCAAGTAGATAACCGGTATGCCCAGATAGCTCATCACGAATCCGGCAAGCGGGCCGGTTACGCCCAGAGACAAATCCATAAAGGCAGTGTAGGTTGCTAATGCACTGCCCTGATTCTGGGGTGGTACGGCTTTAACCGCCACTACGCCCACGGCAGGAAACACCAGTGAGAACCCGGCTCCGGTGAGTAAAGCACCCAGCTTTGCCACCCAGGGTTCGGCTGAACCCCAGACAAGGAATAATCCTGCCGCCTCAACGGCAAAACACACCAGCGCCACGACCAGTCCACCGTGGCGGTTGATAGCGTTAGGAAACAGCAGTCGCGTCCCCACAAACGCGGCGCTAAACAGCGTCAGCGCCCAGGCGGCACCGTCCCACCCCTTATCCTGGTAGAACAGCGTAATAAAAGTGGCTATTACCCCGAATCCCGCCGACCCCAGCGCAAGAATAAAACCGTAGCCCCAAAGCCGCCCCAGCACCGCCCGAAAAGGCAGCTGCTTGCCCCTGCTGCTTTTCACGCTCGCTCGCGGCAGCGCAAGCACAATCGCCACAAAGGCGATAACAGCGATCACCGAGGCCAGCAGCAGCAGGCCGCCCCAGCGATAGATTGCCACGCCCAACGGCGCACCCACCGCCATAGCCCCGTAGGTGAAAATACCATTCCAGGAGATCACTCGCCCAATATGCAGCGAGCCAACCACGCTGACCCCCCATAGCGTTGAGCCAGTCCCGGCGAAGCTTTGTCCAACCCCCAGAATCACTCTGCCAACGCATAACAGGAGCAGGCTCAGAATGGGGATCCCTGCGCCCAGCGCCGCCAGCAGACTGAAAATTCCGCTCAGAAAGCAGCCGCAAAGCCCGATGATGACCACTCTTTTAGCGCCCCACCGATCGGCGAAGCGTCCGGAATAAGGCCGGCTGATTAGCGTGGAAAAATATTGCAGGCTGACAACCAGTCCTGCCCAGAAAGGGCTGTAGCCCATGACATCATGTACATAGCCGGGCAAAACGGCCAGCGGCAACCCGATGGTCAGATAGCTGGCAAAGTTGAACATCACGACGGAGATAATACGCAGATTCAGGCGAAAAGCGTTAGGGGCCGCCTCCGCTCCGGGTTGTTCAGGCATGGAAAGCGATACCCTTTCAGGAAAAGCACAAGGTTGCACTATACCTGGTTTTAACGGCGAAGATCACTCCTCTATCTGTTGCTCCCCCTAAACCAGGCTTTAAGGAGTCAGCAACCAGCCTCAAAGGGGCCAGCGTAAGTCAGAAAAAGAGCCTGACTGACGCGAAAAGGCCACTGCCGATACACATTAACGGTCAATAAACGTGCTAAGTACTGCGAACTTTCTTAAATTCAGCAAGTTAGCCGGTAAAGGCGCTAAGCTTTGTATCAATATTATTGCCCGGAGAAGCCATGAGCGAGCTGCAGCAGGAGAAGATAGGGCAGAATATGCTGCTGAAAATGGCCATGCTGGTCGTCATTCTGGCCGGGATCAAAGCGGCCTCAGAAATTTTGGTACCCTTTCTGCTGGCACTGTTTCTGGCGATAGTGCTGAATCCGCTGGTGACGATACTGATGCGGCGCGGGGTCCGACGCGGCCTGGCGATTACGCTGGTGACGCTGGCCATGCTGGTTATTATTGCACTGCTGGTGGCAATGATTGCCGGTTCAATCAATGATTTCAGCGATATTTACCCGCAGATCCGCAGTCAGATGGCGCAAAAACTCGCTATCCTGCAGCATTTTGCCGCACCCTTTCATATTAATCTCTCTACCGACCGCATTATTGAACGTCTCGATCCCAGCTCGATGATGAATCTGGCCGGTACCCTGCTAAGTCAATTTTCCGGTGCAATGACCGGGACCGTGCTGCTGTTTATGACGGTCGTTTTTATGCTGTTTGAAGTTCATCATCTGCCCTATAAGCTGCGTTTCGCCCTGGTTAACCCGAAAATTCGCATTGCCGGCCTGCATAAGGCACTGAAAGGCGTGACGCACTATCTGGCGCTGAAAACGTTACTTAGCCTGATAACGGGTATTGCGGTCTGGCTGGTGCTGCTGCTGCTGGGCATCAAGTTTGCGCTGCTGTGGGGCGTGGTGGCTTTTGTGCTCAACTTTATTCCTAATATCGGTCCGGTGATTGCCGGTATCCCCCCTCTGCTTCAGGCTTTATTGCTTAACACGCCTTTTGACGCCGCACTGGTCGCCGCACTGTTTACCGTTATTCATATGGTGCTGGGCAATATGCTGGAACCGCGGATTATGGGGAAAGGCCTGGGACTCTCCAGCCTGGTGGTGTTCCTGTCGCTGATATTTTGGGGCTGGCTGCTGGGGCCGATCGGTATGCTGCTGTCGGTTCCGCTGACCTGCGTCTGTAAAATCCTGATGGAAACGACGCCAGGCGGCAGCAAGCTGGCGATTTTACTTGGCAACGGCAGGCCTCGTACCGTCCGCCTGAAGTAACCCTTCAGGCGCTTCTTACCTGCCCACTGCGATCGTCATCACGGCATCCTTTGCCGTTGCGCTTTATGCTGTGTTTAGCGGCTTTCTGCCTTAACTCTTCGATGATACAGGAGCTGAACATGGAACATACGTGGCGCTGGTATGGCCCGAACGACCCCGTTTCGCTGGATGATGCACGGCAGGCTGGCGCCACCGGCATTGTGACGGCCTTGCACCATATTCCCAACGGCGATGTCTGGCCCGTAGAGGAGATCAAAGCCCGCCAGGCGCTGCTGGCAGAGAAAAACCTGGTGTGGTCAGTGGTGGAAAGCATCCCTGTTCATGAGTCGATCAAAACGCATCGCGGCGATTACCCGCGTTTTATCGCTAACTATCAGCAATCTCTGCGAAATCTGGGCAACTGTGGGATAGATACCGTCTGCTACAACTTTATGCCGGTGCTGGACTGGACGCGGACCGACCTCGCCTGGCCACTGCCGTGCGGGGCCAAAGCGCTGCGCTTCGATGATACGGCCTTTGCCGCATTTGAGTTGCACATACTCAAACGCCCCGGTGCCGTGCAGGATTACGATCCGCAGGAACGGGAGCAGGCTGCTCGCTACTTCGCCGCGATGACCCCTGACGATGTGGAAACGCTAACCCGCAATATCATTGCCGGTCTGCCGGGTGCGGAAGAGGGCTATACGCTGGTGCAGTTTCAGGCGCAGCTTGCGCAGTATGAGGGGATCGATAAAGCCAAACTGCGTGAGCACATGGCAGAATTTCTGCGGGCGATTGTGCCGGTCGCGGAAGCTTCAGGCATCAGGCTGGCGGTGCATCCGGACGATCCACCGCGATCGCTGCTCGGCCTGCCGCGCATCGTTTCTACCCAGGAAGATCTCCAGTGGCTAAAGGAGGCGGTAGACAGCCGTCATAACGGCTTCACCTTCTGTACCGGATCGCTTGGGGTTCGGGCTGATAACGATCTGATCAACATGGCCGCGACCTTTGCCGATCGGATCCATTTCGCGCATTTACGTTCCACGCAGCGCGAAGACAACCCGAAAAGCTTTCATGAGGCCGCACACCTCGGTGGCGACGTGGACATGGTGGGCGTGGTTAAGGCTATTCTGGCCGAGGAGCAGCGCCGTCGTCGGGAGGGTGATAGCCGCCCTATTCCCATGCGGCCCGACCACGGGCATCAAATGCTGGACGACCTGCATAAAAAAACCAACCCCGGCTATTCTGCCATTGGTCGGCTTAAAGGACTGGCAGAGGTTCGCGGCGTTGAGGTTGCGCTTCAACAACTCTTTTACAGCGATAGCTAACGCGTACCCTGAACCGGTTGCCATGATCACTCACCGCTCCGGTCTACCCCTGAGGATGACCGGACCGGGCCGCCCGATCAACGATAAAAAAACCGCAATTCACTGTGGCCGGGCCTCAAAGACGCTGGTATCGGTGATCGCCTGTACGTCCACCTTCTGCGGCAGGATCGCCAGCGAAGAGAACAGATCGGAGACGCCCTGTACTTTCTTAATATCCTCTGCGGAGACCGGCCTGATGCCGTGAGAAATCCGCGCCGTGATGGGTGCCGACGCCTGCGGTGAAAGACGGGTAAGCGCAGCATAAACCTGATTATAGTCGTCGGGATGCGCAATTCCCCAGGCCCGCGCCTTCGCCAGTCGGCGGGCAAAGTCGGCAATAGCCAGCCGCTTAAGGGGATCTTTTAGTGAGCTGTCGGTGGCGGTCACAAATGACAGTGCGGTCGTCAGCCCTTTACTGTCGCGAAGCAGGCGTGCGCCGTGCTGTTCGGCGATGCCCAGATAGGGATCGAAGGTGGCCCAGGCCGCAATCTGACCGGAGTTAAACGCCGCGCTGGCGTCAACGGGCAGGACAAAGCGAACCGGGACCGCCTCTCTTTTGATGCCCGCCTCCTGCAACGCGCCATAGAGCAGATGCTGCGAAATGCTGCCGCGCGCCGAGGAAACGACAACGGTTTTCCCTGCCAGATCCCTCACGCTGTGGACCGGAGAATCGGCCGGGACAATCAGCCCGTTAGATCCCGCATCTCCCTCGTTGGTTGCGATGATTTTAAGATCTACCCCGCCAGCGGCAGCCATCAGTACCGGCAGGTCTCCGGCGTAAGAGGTATCAACCGCCCCCGCCCGCTGCGCTTCAAAGAGCGGTGCGGCGCCCTGAAAATTGGCCCAGCGATAGTGATAAGACGCACCTTTCATCGCGCCGGATGCCTCCACCAGCGAACGCAAATTGCGGGCCTGATCGCCCAGCACCAGCGTGACGCCGGAGAGATCCTCTGCCGCGCTGGCAGTAACGGAAACGCAGAGCAGTAAAGCCGTCAATAGCGATTTATACATGGTGTCTCTTCCCCCTGTCAGAGTGCGTTTCGCTGTAGCTGACGGACGTAAGCATCCCAGTGCAGGAGATACTTTTTGTTTCTGATGCCATTATCAAACGCCAGCGCGGCCTTTTCCGCTACCGCATCCGGGATAATACTCAGCGCAGCCCCGCCGGACTGTGCGGCTATTTGCGCAACGCACGCCCGCTCCAGATAGTAGAGATTGTAAAACGCTTCCTCCAAATCCCGGCCACAGGTCAGCAGACCGTGATTACGCAGGATCAGCGCGTTGAGATCGCCCAAATCGGCCACGATGCGCTGCTGCTCATCGAGATCCAACGCAATCCCTTCATAATCGTGATAGGCAAGACGGCGGTGAAAGCGCGTGCTGTGCTGGGAGATCATCAACAGCCCCTGCTGCTGAGCCGCTACGCCTATGCCCGCCGCAGTATGGGTGTGCAGGACGGCGTGGGTTTCCGGGCGGGCGCGATGAATCGCACTGTGGATCACATAACCCGCAGGATTGATCCCCAACCCGGTAGGATCGTCGATAATTTCGCCATCAATATCAATTTTGACCAGCGTTTCAGGCGTAATCTCATCAAAGGTCTGGCCGTAAGCGTTGATCAGGAAATGCGGGAGTTCACCCGGTACGCGCAGGGAGAAGTGAGTATAAATATGATCCGTCCAGCGCAATTTTGCCGCCAGGCGATAGCACTGCGCCAGTTTAACGCGTGCTCGCCACTCCGCATCGGAAATACGGGCTCGCAGACCCGTTGCCGCATTCAGTTCGGTAACCTCTGCCATTTATTTTTCTCCTGACCTGTTAAACGCGGACGGGCCGCGGACAGGGCATCCTGGCACAGGAGAAAATACCGGGGAAATAATGAATATGACAATAAACTGCATAATATTGACTAAGGAATATGCACAAAGCTTATTTTTCCACTGCCCGCCAATATTTATCTGTCGGCACAGCGGACATGCTATTTTACCGCCAACCGTGCGTATAAAATTGGGTGAAAACAGGAAGACGATATGGACTCTCTTTTATTAAAGGGACGTGAACGTAAGGGACTTTACCTGACACTGGCGGGCCTGCTGCCTTTGCTGCTCTGTCTTGTTTTTACCGGTATCGAAGCCACGCAGATTATCCAGCGCCAGCAGGCCGTCACCGCCGAAATGCTGTTAAACCAGTCCGAGGCCATCAGCGATCATGCCTGGAAGATGATTGCCCAGCTACAGCAGTTCTCCGGAAAACCCTGTGAAGAGATTAACGATCGGCTCCAGCGCTTTTCGGCTATCTACCCCTATTTCCGCTCCGTAGGCACTATCCAGCACGATACCATCACCTGCTCCTCCGCATTCGGCAGCAAGCAGGGCAATATTACAATCCTGCTTCAGCGTCCGCCGCCTGAAAACCGGAGGACTTCCTGGGTCCTCTCTCTGGCGGGCACCTATAGCGTCAGGGATCGTCCGGCAGTGATCTTTGTCCGCGACGGGCCGGAGGGCTCCAGCAGCTTTGCCCTGGTCGATGGCCAGTACCTTCACGATTTTATGAACGCAGTAGGTAAAAGCCATGGCTACCGTATCGCCATTCAGTTCGGCGGCGGATTTCGCATTACGCGCGGCAACATCCCCAGCGCGGGCGAGGGGTTTATTCACGCCAACACCTATACCGCGACCTCCAAACGTTACCCTATCGTCGTTAGTGTGACCTCGCCGCCTGCGGATACCGCCTATACCTGGCGACAGGGACTGTATACCTTCCTGCCGATGGCGCTCATCCTGTCGCTCCTGCTCATGACGGTGACCAGCAACTGGCTTAAACGGCGGCTCTCCTACGGCGACCTGATCCGCCGCGCCATTGCGCGTGACGAGTTCTCCGTTAATTACCAGCCGCTGTTTAATCTTGAAACCAACCGCTACGGCGGGGCGGAAGCATTGATGCGCTGGCAGCTGCCGGATGGCCGCTGGGCAAAGCCGGACCGCTTTATCAGCGCCGCAGAGTCAGAGGGGATGATTGTGCCGCTAACGCGGCATCTGCTGACGCTGATTATCAGAGATGTCCAGCAATGGCACGTACCGCCTGGATTCCACCTTGGGATCAACGTAGCGGCTGAACATCTTCAGCACCCCGATTTTGTGCAGGATATCCGTGGCTTTGCCGCGCAGCTTGCTGCCCAAAAGCTGAATATCACTTTGGAACTGACCGAGCGGAGCCTGATCTCCGATGGCGATGACGTGGTGAAGAAGCTGCACCAGCTGCGTGCGGAAGGCATTCATATCGCGATTGATGACTTCGGCACCGGGCACTGTGCGCTGAGCTATCTCCAGACCTTTCCGCTGGACTACCTCAAGGTGGATCGCGGCTTTGTTAACGCCATCGAGTTTGCCGGGGGTGAAGCGCCGATTCTGGATGCGATTATTAATCTTAGCCAGAAGCTGGGGCTTAAAATTGTCGCAGAAGGCGTCGAAACGCCGGTCCAGCTCGACTACCTTAAAGCACGCGGCGTTATCCATATTCAGGGCTATCTCTTTGCTCACCCTATGACCAGCAGTGCGCTGATGGCGTGGTTGCAGAGCACAAACCCAGCCCCGCCTTATCCGCTATAAATCTGACCGCGTTCGGGACGATCTCACGGGCCGATTATGTGGTTAAGCCGCGTGGGATCCCGTCAGAAATTATGTTACGCGACCAGAAAACGATATACTGATAACAGAAAAGGGCGGGTTGATAGACGATTCCACCCGCCGCTTTTCACTTTCTGCCTGGCTATAGACCACAGATAATTTGTACCCTGAACCGCTGTAATTCGTTCATTTCAGACGGTTTATGGGAGAATTCTAACTGGGAAACAGACTATTACAGGGGTTTTATGAAGCTACGTAGGAAGCGTGTTAAGCCAATGGGCTTAAAAGACGTAACGATCATTGATGATGCCAGGTTACGCAAGGCTATTACCGCCGCCTCGCTGGGTAACGCGATGGAGTGGTTCGACTTTGGGGTATACGGATTTGTCGCCTTTGCGCTGGGTCAGGTGTTCTTCCCCGGCGCCGATCCGGGCGTGCAGATGATTGCCGCACTGGCGACCTTCTCGGTACCTTTTCTTATCCGTCCACTGGGTGGGCTGTTTTTTGGCAGGCTGGGTGACAAATATGGCCGCCAGAAGATCCTTTCCATTACCATCATTATTATGTCGGTCAGTACCTTCTGTATTGGCCTGATCCCCTCCCATGCCTCCATCGGCATCTGGGCGCCTATTCTGCTGCTGCTGTGTAAAATGGCTCAGGGCTTTTCCGTCGGGGGCGAATACACCGGTGCATCCATTTTCGTTGCCGAATACTCCCCGGACCGCAAGCGCGGCTTTATGGGCAGCTGGCTGGACTTCGGCTCAATTGTAGGATTTGTGCTGGGTGCCGGCCTCGTCGTGCTGATATCAACGGTTATTGGCGAAGCAAGGTTTCTGGAGTGGGGCTGGCGCGTGCCGTTCTTCGTCGCCCTGCCGCTGGGTCTTGTCGGGCTTTACCTGCGTAGCGCGCTGGAAGAAACACCGGCCTTCCAGCAGCACGTTGAAAAGCTTGAGCAGGGCGATCGTGAAGGGCTGGCTGACGGTCCTAAAGTTTCGTTTAAAGAGATTGCGACCAAACACTGGAAAAGCCTGCTGGCCTGTATCGGTCTGGTGCTTTCGACCAACGTCACCTATTACATGCTGCTGACGTACATGCCAAGCTACCTCACCCACAATCTTCACTACTCTGAAGATCACGGGGTGCTGATCATCATTGCCATTATGATTGGTATGCTGTTTATTCAACCGATTATGGGCCTGATGAGCGATAAATTTGGTCGTCGTCCCTTCGTGATCATCGGTAGTATCGCCCTGCTGTGTCTGTCCATTCCCTGCTTTATGCTGATTAACAGCAATGTGATGCCGCTGATTTTTGCCGGTCTGCTGATTCTGGCGGTGGTGCTTAACTGCTTTACCGGGGTGATGGCCTCGTCGCTGCCCGCGATGTTCCCTACCCACATCCGTTACAGCGCCTTAGCCAGTGCCTTTAACATCTCTATTCTGGTGGCGGGTCTGACGCCAACGCTGGCCGCCTGGCTGGTTGAAGCGACCAACAACCTCTATATGCCTGCCTATTATCTGATGATTGTTGCCATCGTGGGCCTGGTAACCGGTATCATGATGAAAGAGACGGCCAATATGCCACTGCGCGGTGCCACGCCAGCGGCCTCAGATATGGCCGAGGCAAAAGAGCTGTTGCAGGAGCATCACGATAACATCGAGACTAAAATCGGTGATATCAGCGAGCAGATTGCCGAGCTGGAAGAGAAGCGTAAGCACCTGATCAACCAGCATCCGAATATCAACGAGTAATCCACGCCGAAGCGCAATAAGCGCTTAACACAGACTGCACCCCAAAGGTTGGCTTGCCAACTGAGTAAGGTGCGGTTTTTTTTGGTCTGTTACTGCGCGGTCGTCCAGTAGGTTCCGGTCTGCGGCACCGTCAGAAAGTCACGGTTCATTTCATCCAGGGTTCGCTGCGGATCCAGATCGCTAAACAGCTGGGGATGGAAGAATTTCGCGAAGATCTCTACATCCAGCAGATGCCAGGGACTCATATAGAAATTGTGCCACACCGCCAGCGTCCTGCCACTGCGCACCGCCGACAGCTGGGAGACGACGGGATCGCGGCTCAGCACCTGACGAAAACTTGCCCTTGCCTGCCCGGCGCTAACGTCAGGGCCAAGCTGCAGCTGATTCTTCTGTCCCGGCCCCGCCATGCCGGTGGCCAGCCAGAGCGTCGGATTGGCCGTAACGATCGCCTCCGGGCTGAGCTGCCCGAAGACGCTGGCAAACCGCCCTGCCGCAATGTTATTTCCCCCGGCATAGGTGATGAGATCGGCCAGATTGCCGTGGCTGACCGTGGTACAGCAGGTTTCCCGCCGTCCGATATGCAGCTGTAACATAACGCCGGGCCGTTCTGGCTCCGCCTGATCCAACCTCTGCCTGATCTGCTGCATATGCTGCTGGTAAAAAGCAATAAAGCGCCCGGCCTTTGCGCTGTCATTAAGGGCCTGGCCGAGGATCTTCAGGCTGGGGACGGTATTGGCGAGCTGGTCAACGCGCGTATCAATATAAATAACCGGGATACCCGCACGGGTCAGCTGAGCCTGAACGTCGTCGTGATTGCTCCCTTTTTTGGCGTATACCGGCAGAATGACCAGATCTGGCTTCAGGGCGATCGCCTTTTCCACGCTGATCTGACCGTAATTCGCCTGACCAATCACCGGGATGGCGTTAATCTCCGGAAAGGCAGCGGTGTACCGCGCCCAGTTCTGGCTGTCCAGCTTTTTCAGGTCTCCGGGCCAGCCCACCACCCGCTTCGCCGGATTGCCCTCCTCAACCAGCGCCAGGGTATAAATCATCCGACTTTCCCCCACAATAATTCGCTGGGGATCGTCAGGGATGACCACGCTGCGCTGCAAAATATCGGTAATGGTTTTGGCCTGGGCCAGGCTGCTGATCAGCATCAGCAGCAGAAATAAACGTTTTCTCATTGCGCCCTCCGGAAAGCGATCAGAAATCTACCGATGCCTGCACATATACCACTCTCGGCTCGCCCTCGATCACCCGCAGGTTACCCGCGCTGGACTCGTAGTAGTGTTTGTTTAACAGGTTGTTGATATTCAGCTTGAGCTGGGTATGTTTACCCACCAGCCTGCTGTCCCAGGCGATAAACGCATCGGCCACGGTATAGTCCGGCATAGTAAAGCTGTTCTCAGGATCGCCCGCCCGGCTGCCGACGTAGCGGCCACCGCCGCCCACGCGAAGTTCCCCCGGTAGCCAGGAGAAGCGCATGGCGTGGCTGAGATAAAGGCTGCCCATATTGCGCGGCGCGTTGACCAGGCGGTTACCGACGTTTTCAGGATTAACGCCGTCCTCAACAATCTCGGTTTTGTCGTAGCTGTAGGTGGCAATCAGGTTCCAGTCCTCTGCCAGCTCGCCGTTGACCTCAAGCTCTGCCCCGGTTGAGCGCGCTTTAGGAATGTCACGCGTCACGCCGTTGATAAACACCGACATATCCTTTTCATCAATCCGGTACAGCGCCAGCGTGGCAGACAGCGCAGGCATGGCCTGCCACTTCGCGCCGACTTCCCACGTCGTACCTTTCTCGGTCGAGGCGACATTGCCGTTATCGTCCGTCTGGGTCGAGGGGGTAAAAGAGCGGCTGTAGCTGCCGTAAAGCGAAACGTCAGGCAGCACTTTATAGACCAGCCCCATCTGCGGTAAGAAGGCATCGCCGCGATCGTTAAGGGTGGTGACCGGGTTGTCAACGCCATGGCTGGCCGTCTGGGTGTAGCGCTGGAGGCGTCCGCCCAGCACCGCAATCCACTTATCAGTGAGGTGAATGCTGTCCTTCGCAAAAAGGGAGCGGCTGTAGAGGTTGGTGCGAATGTTGCTGACGGAATCCGCATAGGTGCTGCTGTTCAGCACCGGCTCCTCACCATAGACCGGATCGTACATATTGAAGGTTTTAGAAACTTTGCCCCGGTACGAGCGGGCTTTGTAGGTTTCGTTCTGCTCATAGTCCACCCCCAGCATCAGATCGTGCTGCCTGTTCCACAGGGTGGGGCTGCCGCCGATATCCCAGGACAGATAAGTGGTCTGGTGGTTAAAGCCGCGGTTGGCGTCGGCGCGACGGGAAACAATGCCGGTGGTGGTGTTAATCGCCGTCGCTCTGACCTCGTTACTGTCATAGCGGCGCTGCATCCAGGCATAGTTGAGGTGGGTGTCCCAGGTATCATCCAGTGCCCAGGCGTAGTTGACGTTCAGCCGCTTATTTTTCCCCCACGCGTGGTTGGCGCTGTCATCCAGCCGCTGGTTATAGGGTACGTTGACCGGTTTCTTGTTGATAAACGCGGTGCCGCGATCGTAGGGCACGTCATATTTATATTCAACATAGCTGATATTGAACGACGCTTTTTCGCCGAACCAGCTGAGTGAGGGCGCGACTAGCGTATGTTCATTAACGCCGAAGTTGCGCCAGTAATCTTCGCGCTGGCGCTCGGCGATCAGCCGAAAGGCAAAGCCGTTTCCCAGCGGGCCGGTAACGTCCACCCCGCCGGTCCCCCCGCCAAAGCTGCTGGTTTCCCCGCTGACGTGCGTGTTCCACTCATACTGCGGTTTTTTACTGACCAGGTTGATTACCCCGCCCGGATTAAGAATACCGTAGAGCAGCGAAGCCGACCCTTTTAACACTTCGACGCGATCGATGGTGGCGTCCATCGACAGCCCCTGATTACTGCGTACGCCGTCAAGAAAAATGGAGCCGTCGGAGTTCGCGCCGAAGCCGCGCTTAACGAAGCCATCCTCGGTGCCGCCAAGGGTGTTCCCCTGAGTGACGCCGCTGACAAACTTAACCGCGTCGTTGACGCTTTTGACCTGATAGTCCCTGATGACCTGCGGGGTGACCACGCTAACGGACTGCGGCGTTTCACTGCGTGGTGCAGCCGTGCGGGTGGCAGTGGTGGCGCTATCTTCCGCGTAGCTGCCGGTCTGGCTGGCGGCATCGGCGGTAACGGTTAGCGTAGGATCTTTGTTTTCTTCCGCGACCGCGACTCCGCTGCAGGGCAGCGCAGTCAGCACGATCATACAGGAGGTCCCGGTGAGGCGATTAAAAGCAGAGCGAACCAATAAAAGTGATTTCATAAGATGAGTTACACAGGCGAACGTTATTTTTTGTTCGCGAATGGTAATCACTATCATTGGCATTATCAATTTAATTAACTGCGTGTATCCCCTCAAACTGCCATATTTTCAATCGCTGCGGCCATCTCTTTTATCGCCATCTGCGCCGCCCGGGAAAGCTGGCGTGAAGGGGCAATACAGAGAGCCAGCGTTAGCGGCCTGATATGCTTACCCTTCAGCGGAACAAAGCTGAGCTGACGATGCCTGACCTCCTCCAGCACGTCCAGCAGGCTGAGAACGCAGACGCTACCGCCTTGTTTGATGAGCGATTTTATCAGCCTGATATCATTGCAGACGATGGCATTTTCAGGCGCGAAGTTATGATAGCGATAGAGCGATCGGACCCGCTCATGCACCACCAGCGGTTCGCCAGGCAGAATATGCCTTTCGCCGCTCAGCTCGGCGGGGGAAAGCGCCTCGCGGTCTTTGAGTGGGTGGTCAGGCAGCATCACCACCCCCATCTCCAGCTCGGTAAAGGCAACCACCTCCAGCCCGCCCTGGCCCTGGGGATCGAGGATCAGCCCAAAATCAATTTCCGACTGCCGGATACGCTGGCTGATGGTCAGGCTGTCACCTACCGTCAGGTCCAGACTCAGCCCGCGGTGGGCTGATGCGATGTTCGCCAGGGCATCGGCCATGCAGCCTTCGTTAAGCGCCTGAATCATACCGATGCTCACATGCCCCCGCTTCAACCCTAAAATATCGTCAAAACGCTGGCGGGTGACGCGGAACTCCCGCTGCCAGCGCAGGATATTGTCATACAGCAGTTCCCCGGCGGTGGTCATCCTCAGCCCCTCGGGCAGGCGCTCGAAGAGCGGCGTACCAAAGGCGGCTTCCGCCTGGAGGATCTGTCGGTTGATCGCCGAAGCGGAAACGTGAAGTTTTTCCGCGGCCTTTCTGAGGCTGCCGCTTTTAGCCACTTCGGCAAAGTAGATAGCAAAGCGAGAAAATGGGCTCATAGCCGCTCCTGTAAACTTTTTTGCAACACCATAGTGAATATTTGCTGATGGATTGCAACACCCTTATCCGCACAGAATGAACTGACAATAACACCGTCAGCCAACGTCGCCGACATACTGTGAGCCACCGACAGGAAAATGCACTATGAACCCAACGCCTCCCGCACACTGTACGTTTGAGCCAGATGACTGGCTGCGCCTTGCCCGCCACTGGCATCCCGTCGCGCGCACCTGCGACGTCAGCGCCGCCCCGACCAAAGCGGTGCTGCTGGATGAGCAGCTGGTGCTTTACCGCGTGAAAGGCCAGGTTGTGGCGGCCAGGGACGTCTGCCCGCACCGTGGCGTGCCCCTGACGCTGGGTTTCAGTGACGAGGAGGGAATTATCTGCCCTTATCACGGGCTGCGCTTTGGTGAAAATGGCCGCTGTAATCGCATCCCGTCCAGCCCCGATCAGCCGATACCGGCCAAACTCAACCTCACCCCCTACGCGGTGGAAGAGCGTTACGGGCTGATCTGGGTCTGCCTGGCGCCCGAAGAGGGCAGCCCGGCCCCACTACCGGAGATGCCCCACTGGCTCGACGACGGTTTTCAGCAGATCACCTGCCCACCGTTCGACGTAGAGGGTTTTGCCGGGCGGCAGGTGGAGGGGTTTCTCGACGTGGCGCACTTTGCATGGATCCATACCGACACCTTTGCCGACCCCAACAATCAGGTGGTGCCAGCCTATAACCCGGTTGAAACGGCGCACGGTTTTACGGTCGATTACTGGAGCACGGTGGGTAACTATCCGGCCAGCTCCGACTTTCGCGCCCCGGAGGGGTTTAGCTGGCTGCGGCACTTTGAGATGCACCTGCCCTTCACCGCCACGCTGACCATCCATTTCCCTGGCGAAGCGCGGCTGGTGATTATGAACGCCGCCTCGCCGGTTTCGGCACGTAAAACGCGCATGTTTGCGCCGATCGCCCGCAATTTCGATCTGCATATTCCCGTTGAGGAGGTTCACGCCTTTAATCATCGCGTCTTTGAAGAGGACCGGCTGATGGTGGAAACGCAGCGTCCCGAGCGCCTGCCGCTCGACCTGACGCTTGAGGCCCATATTCCTGCCGATCGCAGCTCCATTGCCTACCGTCGTGGGCTGAAAAAGATGGGGTTTGGTGAATTCTTTCTGGTCTGAGGGGAAGCAATAATGAACAGGCTACGGGTTGTCGTCGATGCACTCATCCGTCAGGGACGCAATAACCTGGCGGTCCACCTCGTCGCAGAAGACGGTCAGCCGCTGCCGGAGTGGCAGCCAGGCGCACATATCGATCTGCACCTGGATAACGGCCTTACCCGTCAGTATTCGCTGACCGGCCCAGGGCGCGGCGAGCGAGGCTATGTGATCTGCGTGGCCCGCGAAAGCCACTCCCGTGGGGGATCCCGCTATATTCACGACAGTTTGCGGCCCGGACAGGTGGTCACCGTCTCCCCGCCGAGAAACGTCTTCCCCCTGGCGGCGGGCGGTGAGGCTATCCTTGTCGCGGCGGGAATAGGTATCACGCCGCTTTTCGCCATGGTCGAAGCGCTTGAGGCTTCTGCCACGCCATTTGTGCTGCATTACTACGTGCGTGAGAAGCACAACGCGGCCTTCGTGCGCGAGCTAAGCCGCACGTTCCGCCATGGCCGCTGCCATATCTGGTACAGCAGCGAGGGTCATAGCCCACGCGGGCATCTGCCGCCGGAGCTGTTATCGGCTGACGGGGATCGGCATCTCTACCTCTGCGGGCCGGAAGGGTTTATGGATCATATGCGCCGTGTTGCGGCTGAACAGGGCTGGCCTGAGTCGCGTATGCATTCGGAGGCCTTTCTTCCTCCCTCTCTGCCCGCCGCGGAACGCCCTGACGATGCCTTTACCGTCACGCTCGCCAGCACCGGCCAGTGCTGGCCGGTTTCCGCCGACAAGAGCATCGCCTGCGTGCTACAGGAAAATGGCGTTAACGTGCCGCTCTCCTGCGAAATGGGGATGTGCGGCGCCTGTCTGACCGGCGTCATTGCCGGCGCTGTCGATCACCGTGATACGGTGCAGTCGACAGAGGAAAAGGCCGCGCCGGTTCAGCAAATTGCCCTCTGCTGCTCGCGCAGCCATTCGCCGAACCTTATTCTGGACCTGTAGAATCATGGGGTATCACAGGCCGTTGAGGAAATCTTTTATTGACTCGCGGAGTTCAAGAATGCGCGGTTCGCAGCGGCGAAAGTAGGTCCATTTGCCTACTTTTATCGCCTCCAGCAGCCCGGCCTCCTGCAATACCTTGAGGCAAAGCGAGGTGGCGGGCTGAGAAAGCCCCGCCTTGTCCTGGATAAGACTGGCACACACACCGTACCGATCGTAGTCGTAAAGCTGGCTGTAACCGGCAAAGGCTTCCGCCGGGTTTTGCAGCCATTTCAGTACTGCCATACGCGTTGGGTTAGCCAACAGTTTCATGGCATTTTCAGGTGACATGCAGCCTCACATCGTCAGGAAGGATAAACCGGGTAGTCAGTATATCCTTTACGCGTACCGCCATACAGGGATGCGGCATCAACCGGGTTCAACGGGTGGGCCTGTTTAAACCGCGCCGGGAGATCCGGGTTGGCGATAAAGGTTCGACCGAAACCAAACAGATCGCCCCAGCCGTTCTCCAGCACGCGTTCCGCCTTCTGCTGGGTGTAGCGTCCTGAATACATAATCGGCCCCTGAAAAGCGTCGCGTAGCGCAACGCGGAAGCTCTCCGGCAGCTCCGGGCTGTTGTCCCAGTCGGCTTCGGCAATCGAGAGATAGCCCGTTTCAAGCTGGCTGAGCATCCGGGCGGCGCTGATATAGGTGCTGTGCGGATCGCTCTCCACCAGGCCCAGATACACCCGCTCTTCATCGGTACTGGTAAACAGCGGCGCAAAGCGTACGCCGACGCGCTGGCTGCCGAACACGTCGCTGACCGCAATAATTACCTCTTTTAGAAAGCGCAGGCGGTTTTCCAGTGAGCCGCCGTATTCATCCGTACGGAAATTACTGTGTTCGGAGATGAACTGATTAATCAGGTAACCATTTGCCGAGTGCAGCTCCACGCCGTCAAAGCCCGCTTCCTTCGCGTTTTCAGCGGCCTTGCGGTAGAGCTGGACGATCTCTTTTACCTCGGCGGTGGACAGCTCGCGCGGCGTGGAGGGCGCGGTCAGCATCCCTTCGCCCGGCCCGGTTTCGATAAAGACGCGCACGCCGGTCGCAGCAACGGCAGAGGGTGCTACCGGGGGCTGCTGATCGGGCTGTAGCTGATTATGGGAGACCCGGCCTACGTGCCAGAGCTGGCAAAAAATCACGCCGCCTTCCTGATGCACCGCCTCTGTCACCTTTTTCCAGCCGTTAATTTGCGCTGCGCTGTGAATACCAGGGGTCCAGGCATAGCCCTGCCCGCGCGGCTCGATCTGCGTCCCTTCGGTGATCATAAACCCGGCGCTGGCCCGCTGGCGATAGTAGTCCACCATCATCGCTCCGGGGATATTGCCCGGCTGCTCGCTGCGACAGCGGGTTAACGGTGGCAGTGCTATGCGGTTGCGTAAGGTGAATCCACCAAGCTGTAGGGGGCTGAAGAGTGTGGTCTGGGTCATAACGTTAAGCGTTCCATTGGGGAAGAATGCGGCCATTATATTTATAAATTTAAATATGTAAATGCATTAAATGTCCTGGATGCCCTAAATGCCCTGGACAGCTAAAAGATCGGAATCCGTTAAAAAGCGTTAAGTATCCCGTCCTTCGGCCGATAACCCTTCCGTCATACAGCCGGAGGGGGAAATTATCTCCTCCCTGCCTGATAACTCACTGACTCTGTAGTATTTCGGGGCGTGCATGCCCCGTTTTTTACAAGGATTTTTTAGATGAAAAACCAAAAAAAACTGGTGGTGGCTCTGGTCGCTTCCTGTCTCGTGCTCTCCGGCTGTAGCGCCATGGGTACCGCCATCAAAAAGCGTAACCTTGAGGTAAAGACGCAGATGAGCCAAACCGTCTGGCTTGAACCCTCTTCGGATAAAACCGTTTACATTCAGGTGCGTAACACCTCTGACAAGGATATGAGCGACCTGCAAACGCTGCTGGCGCAGGATCTGCGTAACAAAGGCTACACCGTGACTTCCTCACCCGATGCGGCTTACTACTGGATTCAGGCAAACGTCCTGAAGGCCGATAAAATGGACCTGCGTGAAGCACAGGGCCTGCTGGGTAAAGGCTATGAGGGCGCGGCGACCGGCGCGGCACTCGGCGCGGGAATTACCGCTTATAACAGTAACTCCAGCGGCGCGGCGCTGGGTGTGGGTCTGGCGGTGGGTCTGGTTGGCCTTGCTGCGGACGCGCTGGTTGAAGACGTCAACTACACCATGGTCACCGATTTGCAGATTAGCGAACGCAGCAAGGCCGCGGTCACGACGGATAACCTCGGGGTGCTGCGTCAGGGCAATGCGGGCGTGAAGATCCAGACCAGCAGCGAAGAAGGTAACCGGATGAAGTATCAGACCCGCGTGGTCTCTAATGCCAACAAGGTTAACCTGAAGTTTGAGGAAGCAAAGCCGGTGCTGGAAGCGCAGCTGGCTAAATCTGTTGCCGGAATTATGTAACGGATCCGGGCGGGGGAAGCCTCGCCCATGACGGTTTCATCATAACGCCTGCGCGCACGCCCAGGCCGACGCCCACGCCCACTGGAAGTTATAGCCTCCCAGCCAGCCCGTCACGTCCACCACTTCACCAATAAAGTACAGGCCCGACACCGTCTTTGCCTCCATCGTCTTTGACGAAAGCTGGCGGGTATCGACGCCGCCCAGAGTGACCTCGGCGGTGCGGTAGCCTTCAGTGCCGTTAGGCTGGATACGCCATTGATGCAGAGAAGCTACCAAATCGGCCTGCTGACGGCTGTTAAGCTGTTTCAGCGTGCATTCCGGTACGCTACCCAGCAGTTGCAGGCATTCGACCAGGCGACGCGGCAGCACTTTTGCCAGGCTGTTTTTCAGGCTCAGGTTAGGGTGCGCCTCACGTTCCTGGCTGATAAAATCATCAAGTGAGCGCTCGGGCGAGAGGTCGATCGTCACAAACTCCCCCGGCTGCCAGTAGCTGGAAAGCTGGAGCACGGCGGGGCCGGACAGGCCGCGATGGGTGAACAGCAGCGCTTCTTTGAACAGGGTGCCGTCTTCGGCGGTTATTGCGGACGGCACCGCCACGCCGGAGAGCGTTTGCAACTGCTCGAGCAGGGGTTTGTGCAGCGTGAAGGGCACCAGTCCGGCCCGGGTAGGGAAGACGCTCAGACCAAACTGCTCGGCGACTTTATAGCCAAACGGTGACGCCCCCAGCCCCGGCATCGACAGGCCGCCGGAGGCAATCACCAGTTTTTCCGCCCGCACCGGGCTGCCGTTTACCTGCAGGGTATACCCCTCTTCATCACGCGTGACGCTCTCCACGTCGCTGCGCAGCCGCAGGGTGACGCTACCCGCGTCGCACTCTTTCAGCAGCAGATCGACAATCTGCTGTGCAGAATCGTCGCAAAATAGCTGGCCCAGGGTTTTCTCATGCCAGGCAATGCCGTAGCGGTTGACCAGGTCAATGAAGTCCCACTGGGTATAACGCGCGAGCGCCGATTTAGAGAAATGAGGGTTATGAGAGAGATAGGCCGACGCATCGGTATAGAGATTGGTGAAATTGCAGCGACCGCCGCCGGACATCAGGATTTTACGGCCCGCCTTTTTGCCGTTATCCAGCAGCAGCACCCGCCTGCCGCGCTGTCCGGCCTGCGCGGCACAGAACAATCCGGCTGCACCCGCGCCGATGATAATAACGTCAAATTTTTCCACAATTTCGCCCTGCCCCTACAAAAACGCTGATTGTAGAGAGTTGCCCGAACCGATACCAGCGTAACAGGACACCGTACGGAAACATTTTGTAACTGAGTGAAATTTCAGCACATTTGCCCCCTTATTCCGCCTTTCTGACGCGATGACCTCAAAAAAAGTCTATATTTCTCTTTCCCCTGGCGCGGTTTCTCGCTGATAATGCGCCGCGTTCATGTCCTCCAAAAATGGCGTAACGCTTATGCTACATCTGTTTGCTGGTCTTGATTACCAAACCGGCCTGTTACTGGTGCTTGCCCTGCTCTTTGTTCTGTTTTACGAGGCTATTAACGGCTTCCACGACACGGCAAACGCGGTGGCAACTGTGATTTACACCCGCGCTATGCGATCGCAACTGGCGGTGGCAATGGCCGGGATATTTAACTTCTTTGGCGTACTGCTGGGCGGGCTAAGCGTTGCTTATGCTATCGTTCATTTACTCCCAACCGACCTGCTGTTGAACGTTGGATCGGCGCACGGGCTGGCGATGGTGTTTTCCATGCTGCTGGCGGCGATTATCTGGAATCTGGGCACCTGGTATTTCGGGCTTCCGGCCTCCAGCTCCCACACCCTGATCGGGGCCATTATCGGTATTGGTCTGACCAACGCCATGATGACCGGCACGTCGGTTGTCGACGCGCTGAATATCCCGAAAATGATCAACATCTTCCTGTCCCTGGTTATCTCCCCCATCGTTGGCCTCGTGCTGGCGGGCGGCCTGGTGTTTATCCTGCGTCGCTACTGGAGCGGAAGCAAAAAGCGTCGTCGTATTCATATGACGCCCGCGGAACGTGAAAAGCTCGACGGCAAGAAAAAGCCGCCGTTCTGGACCCGTATCGCACTGATTGTGTCAGCCATCGGCGTGAGCTACTCGCACGGCGCTAATGACGGTCAGAAAGGCATTGGCCTGATTATGCTGGTGTTGATCGGCGTGGCACCCGCAGGCTTTGTGGTCAACATGAATGCCTCCGGCTACGACATCACCCGCACCCGCGACGCGGTAAACCATCTGGAACAGTATTATCAGCAGCATGCTGATTCACTGAGCCATATTGTGCAACTGACGCCGCCTGCCGTACCGACGCCGGAAGAAAACGCGGGAGGGCCAAAGGAGTTCCACTGCGATGCCGCCCGTGCAATGCCAGCGATTAAACACGCGCAGGGCCTGCTCAACAATCTGCAAAGCTACGATACGCTGAACGTCGACCAGCGCGCGCAGCTGCGTCGCCTGCTGATGTGTATCTCTGATACCGCCGATAAAGCCGCAGGCCTGTCAGAAACGCAGCCGGACGATCGGCGCTTCCTGAATAAGCTGAAGGGTGACCTGCTCAATACCGTTGAGTATGCGCCGGTGTGGATTATCTTCGCCGTCGCGCTGGCTCTGTCGCTGGGTACCATGGTGGGCTGGCGACGCGTTGCGACCACCATCGGTGAGAAGATCGGTAAGAAAGGCATGACCTACGCGCAGGGGATGTCCGCGCAGATGACGGCAGCCGTCTCTATCGGCGTGGCGAGCTATACCGGCATGCCGGTATCAACCACCCACGTGCTCTCCTCCTCCGTTGCCGGTACCATGCTGGTTGACGGCGGCGGCGTACAGGGGCGTACGATTAAAAATATCCTGCTGGCGTGGGTCTTTACCCTGCCCGTCTCGATATTGTTGTCAGGTGGCCTGTACTGGATAGCGCTTAAGCTCCTGCCGTAACGAACGCACAGCGAGACAAAAAGGGTGGAAGCCAGGCTTCCACCCTTTTTTTATTAGTGCCAAATCAGCAGCCCGACAAGGCTAATCACCACCATCCCACAGAGTGAAGAGGTCAGAATAAAGTGGCTGCGTACGCGCTCGCAGCGCCGGATAAACTCATCGTCATGATGGTCACGATAGCGCTGCGACCAGATGTAGCGTACCAGACGAACCTGCTTACTGGGTTGCCCGTGCGAGGTAAAAAACCCCGCGCCATCCACATACTGATAGAGTAAGGGATCGCATCCGCGAAGGACCACCAGCAGCGCGCGTAACGAAGAGAAGTAGCGTGCCATATTCACCACACAAACTACACACAGAGCCCAAAAAAGCGCGATGGTGCTGATCATGATCCCCTCCCGACAATTCATCAACGTGAATGTGACGCAGGATAAAGCCGGCCCGGCTCCCACGATGAATCGCCAAATACAGAATTGAAAACCACGGAATTTTTTTGTCACAGCAACCTGCCCGCCATTAGCGCATGGCGTACTGTCATTAACAGTGTAGGAGATCTGATTAAAATAGTTCCAGCGTTGTTTACGGCTTCGGTTGAAAAAGGGGCGTTTTCACTTTGATCCCGCTCGCAAAGGACGCGCCGTAACACAGATTCTGTTAACAATTCAGTCTATACTGCATAGCGAAAATAAAATCAGGAGGCAGGATCAAAGCCTGAAGGCCTCTGTGAAATCCCGCATCGTATTAAACCTGAGCAATGGATTTCACCGTATGATGCATCAAAGACGAATTTGCTGGCGATTACGCAGCCGCAACGAAAGGAAGGAGTATCGTTATGTCTTATAAACACATTCTGATCGCAGTAGACCTTTCACCGGAAAGTAAACTGCTGGTAGCAAAAGCGGT
The DNA here is from genome assembly GCF_039621855.1 of Erwinia sp. HDF1-3R. Taxonomy (NCBI): domain Bacteria; kingdom Pseudomonadati; phylum Pseudomonadota; class Gammaproteobacteria; order Enterobacterales; family Erwiniaceae; genus Erwinia; species Erwinia sp. HDF1-3R. Next base: position 4,556,139 of record NZ_CP155071.1, read on the forward strand.
TTCAATGGCCCGCCCTTACAACGCCAAAGTTTCCCTGATCCACGTCGACGTTAATTATTCCGATCTCTATACCGGGCTGATCGACGTTAACCTCGGCGATATGCAAAAACGCATCTCGGAAGAGACACATTCCGCACTCACCGAACTCTCCACCAGCGCCGGCTACCCGGTTTCTGAAACGCTGAGCGGCAGTGGTGATTTGGGCCAGGTGCTGGTCGATGCTATCCGGCAGTATGATGTTGACCTGGTTGTTTGTGGTCACCATCAGGACTTCTGGAGCAAGCTGATGTCGTCAGCACGTCAGCTGATTAACACCATTCACATCGATATGCTGATTGTTCCACTGCATGATGACAACGAAGAGTAAGCCACAGCCCGGCCAGAATGACCGGACGTGAAGGTTTGTGCTTAGCCGCAACTCTGCCGCACGGGAAAGAAGCCGTGCGACAGGGTTGTTATATCTCGCTGGCTAACGGAGGATAGATATCAAAGCGGTGGCTTTTCGTCACTACTGCCGACTGCGTGACCACGCCAGCAAGCGGAGGCGCATAGTCGGGCCGCTTAACCACCACCCGCTTTTTTGCCAGCCTGCGCGCCGGTTCCAACAGCCCATCCGCATCATCATCCGCCCCGACCAGCGACTGAAACACCCGCATCTCTTTCTTCACCAGCGCGCTTTTCTGTCGGTGGGGGTACATGGGATCCAGATAAACCACATCCGGCCTGATGCTGATATCCGCCAGCGCCTGTAAACCAGATGCATGCAGCAGCGTCAGCCGCTCACGCAGCCAGGGGCCGATTTCAGGGCTGAGATAGCCTCGCTGCAGGCCATCATCCAGCAGGGCAGCCACCACCGGATGCCGCTCAAGCATCTGTACCCGGCAGCCCAGCGAGGCCAGTACAAACGCATCCCTTCCCAGCCCGGCCGTGGCGTCGATAACCACCGGCAGATAACTGCCCTTAACGCCAACCGCTTTAGCGACGGCTTCACCACGACCGCCACCGAAACGACGCCGGTGAGCCATCGCGCCCTCAACGAAATCCACAAAGATCCCGCCCAGCTTTGGCTCATCACGCTTGCGCAGCTCCAGGTGGCTGGCGGTCATCACCAGCGCCATCGGCGCCCGCTCATCGTGCTGCAGCTGCCAGCGTTCGGCTAAAACAGATAAGGCGCCGTCTCCGGCGCCCGCTTCATCAATTAAACAGATGTTCACTTACGCTTCCTGAATACCGTAATGTTCCAGCATGGCATCCAGCTGCGGCTCACGGCCACGGAAACGTTTAAACAGATCCATCGGCTCTTCCGACCCGCCGCGCGTCAGAATATTGTCCAGGAATGACTGACCGGTTTCACGGTTGAAGATACCCTCCTCTTTGAAGCGAGACCAGGCATCTGCCGCCAGCACGTCGGCCCACAGATAGCTGTAATAACCCGCCGCGTAGCCACCGGCAAAAATATGGCTGAACGCGTGTGGGAAACGGCCCCAGGATGGGCTCGGCACCACGGCCACCAGCGCTTTAATCTCTTTCAGCATATCCAGGATGCGCGCACCCTGAGCCGGGTCGAACTCCGCATGCAGGCGGAAATCAAACAGGCCAAATTCCAGCTGACGCAGGATAAACAGCGCCGCCTGATAGTTTTTCGCGGCCAGCATTTTTTCCAGCAGCGCCTGCGGCAGCGGTTCGCCGGTTTCATAGTGGCCGGAGATAAACGCCAGCGCTTCCGGCTCCCAGCACCAGTTTTCCATAAACTGGCTTGGCAGCTCGACCGCATCCCACGGCACACCGCTGATACCGGATACGCCAGGGGCTTCAATGCGGGTCAGCATATGATGCAGACCGTGGCCAAACTCATGGAACAGGGTGGTCACTTCATCATGGGTAAACAGCGCAGGCTTGCCGCTCACCGGACGGTTAAAGTTACAGGTGAGGTAAGCAACAGGTTTCTGTAGCGTGCCGTCGGCCAGGCGCATCTGGCCCACACAGTCGTCCATCCAGGCACCGCCGCGCTTGTTCTCACGCGCATAGAGGTCAAGGTAGAAGCTGCCGCGCAGTTCGCCACTTTCGTCGAACAGATCAAAGAAACGCACGTCGGGATGGTAAACGTCCACGTCCTTACGCTCTTTCGCCGTGATGCCATAAATGCGCTTCACTACTTCAAACAGGCCGTTTACTGCCCGCTCCTCCGGGAAGTAAGGGCGCAGCTGCTCATCGCTGATGGCGTAAAGATGCTGCTTCTGCTTTTCGCCGTACCAGGTCAGATCCCAGGGATTCAGCTCATCAACGCCATACTCTTTCTTCGCAAAGGCGCGCAGCTGCCCGAGCTCTTTTTCTGCCTGGGGACGGGCGCGCTTCGCCAGATCGGTCAGGAAATCCGTCACCTGAGCCGGATTTTCGGCCATTTTGGTCGCCAGGGATTTATCCGCATAGGAGGAGAAGCCCAGCAGCCCGGCCAGCTCATGGCGCAGCGCAAGCTCTTCGGCCATCACATCGCTATTATCCCATTTGCCCGCATTCGGCCCCTGATCGGAGGCGCGAGTGGAGTAGGCGCGGTACATCTCTTCACGCAGGGCCGCGTTATCGCAGTAGGTCATTACCGGCAGATAGCTTGGGATATCAAGCGTCAGCAGCCAGCCCTCCTGCTCTTTGGCCTCAGCCTGCGCTTTCGCGGCGGCCAGGGCGCTTTCCGGCATGCCCGCCAGCTCTGACTCATCGGTAATAAGCTTGCTCCAGCCCATTGTGGCATCCAGCACGTTATTGCTGTAGGTGGAACCCAGCTCGGAGAGGCGGGCGGCAATTTCGCCGTAGCGCTTCTGTTTGTCTTTCGACAGGCCAATACCGGACAGCTCAAAATCGCGCAGCGCATTATCAACCGCTTTCTTCTGCGCCAGATCCAGCCCGTCATAGCTCTGCTCTTTCAGATTACGATAAGCCTGATACAGACCTTCATGCTGCCCCACCCAGGTGCTGTATTCGGACAGCAGCGGCAGCGTCTGCTCATAGGCCTCACGCAGCTCGGGACTGTTTTTTACCGAATTCAGATGGCTGACCGGGGAAAAGAGACGACCCAAACGATCGTCGGCCTCTGCCAGCGGCTGAACCAGGTTATCCCAGGTCCAGGGGGCGCCCTGAGCCACGGCTTTCTCGACTTCCGCGCGACAGTCTTCCAGCGCCTTAGTGACGGCGGGAACTACATGTTCGGGTTTGATGGCGGAGAACGGAGGGAGCGTGAAAGATGTGAGTAGCGGATTGGTCATAGCGCAGTCCTTGTAATCATAGTCGTGTATGTGGCGCGGTTTAAGCGCGCGATTACGTTAACATGAGGCTAAGTGTAGCGAAATTCAATGGCGTGACGTGGCGCAGAGGGAGGAAACAGAAGGATTTGCCTGCTACCCGGCCTGGGAGCATACTTTCTTCGGCTTTGTTTGTGACATCGTTTTTGGTCTGTATTCAACGTAAACAGGGAGCGTATGTATGTGGTATTTGCTTGCCACCTCGTTATTATTTTTGCCTTTTTATCTACGCGCCTCGCTTGCGCTGCTGGGGGTGACGCTCATTGTCGCCGTGTGGGATAGCACGCTTCAGCCAACGGGCATTATCGCACTATTGCTAATGACCGTGGTCGCGATTTATCGCGCCCGACAACGGGAGCAAACGGCCCTGTCGCTGGGTGGTGAGGTAATTCTGGTGGCCAGCGCGTTCGCGCTGATGCTGCATCTGATCCCCGGCTTTGATAATCAGCTTATTGCTTCACGGGTTCAGGCCGGTCCGGAAAGCGCCCCCTTTTCCTTCTATTACAACCTGGATAAAGCGCTGATCCCGTTTGTGCTACTGGCCTCCCTGCCGACGCTATTAAAACGCCCCGCCGCCCCGCCGAAAAACAGACTGTGGTGGCTGGTGCTGCTGATGTCGATGCCTGTACTGCTGCTGGTTGCCACGCTGGCCGGTGGCCTGAAGGTTGAGCTGCACCACCCCGTCTGGCTGGGGCAGTTTATGCTGGCTAACCTGTTTTTTGTTTCACTGGCAGAAGAAGCTCTGTTTCGCGGATACCTACAGCAGCGGCTAAGCCAGCTGCTGGGTAACGGCTGGGGGCTGGTGATTGCCGCGCTGCTTTTCGGTTTGGCGCATCTCTCCGGCGGCCTGCTGCTGGTGTTTTTTGCCACCCTTGCTGGCGCCATCTACGGCCTGGCCTGGCTCTGGAGCGGGCGTATCTGGGTGTCGACGCTGGTGCATTTCGCATTCAATATGCTGCATCTGCTCTTTTTCACCTATCCGGTCCTGCACCGCCTGCCGGGTTAACGTAAAACCGGAACGGGGTCATTCCCGTTACGGCTGCTGATTCAGAATTCGCGTCTGACGATGATATAGCCGTTGAATCTGAGGCTACATTCGTAGTCATTGATTAACAGTGAGGCGATAAATACATTATGCTTATCGCGCTTATTGACATAATCATAATTAACAATCAGATTTTTTGGATTATCACCTTTATAGATGCCAATATACTCATTCATTTTTTCATCAGGTAAGCCTAATTCTTTCAGGTCCTGTTGAGCAAAAAAGCGAGCCATTTCCCCCGTAACATTATATTCCCCCAACAGAGTGAGCCTTGTCTTGTGCAGCATCAGATCGCTTTCCCTGATATTGAAGTCTTCAACCATTGCATCAGTCATGCTAACGCCAACACTTCTGCTGATATCAAGACAGGATTCAGGAGTGACTTTTGCCACAGAGTAAAAGCTGATAAAGAGCATTGAGGTGAGAAACAGTAGATTTCGGTTCATAAAATAATCAGCTCCGTGTCGCCACTGTCCGCAATAAATGCTCTGAATGCAGGCTCTAACACTATACATCCATTGGATGCAGTACCTTTTCCATTATCACCGTGGATAAGAAAACCGTCCCGGTCACACATACTGTTCCCCGCGAGGGGCGTCAGCCGGAGAACATAGCGCCCCGCTTTCGGATGTAGAGCTATGGGCCGTCCTATGCGGTATTTCCCCCGCGGCAGAGGCCCTTTATCTTTTAAACACTCATAATCGGGATTATCTTTGTATCCCTCAGCGCCTGCGTATCGTGCACTGAACTGATATTTCCCGTTCCACGTAAAGGATCTTTTCCTTACATCATAAACCCAGCTCATAAAAATCCCTTTTAACAGAATAAATCTGTAACTTCCTATAATCACACTCCGCCTTCTTTACCACCAATGATACGGACTAACAGTACGGGCGTTAAAATTCACGCTTGACGATGATATAGCCGTTAAATCGAATTGAACATTCATAATCGTTTATGACGTATGACGTGAGGAAAACATTATTCTTACCCCGTTTATTGTAATAAGTGAATTTAACAATAATATTTCTTGGGTGATACTCCGTATAGATTGATCTGATTTCGTTTAAGCTCGTGAAGTGGATTGCTTCTTCAGCCCGATCTCTTTTTGCATAAAAATCGGCTAAAGGATAATTTACAGGGACGTCCTCCACGATTTCCATCTTCGTTTCACCCACGATAAATTGCTTTTCCGACAAACTGAAATCTTCAATCATTGCGTCGGTCATGCCAGAACCCATACTTCCGTGGATACCCATACAGGCATCTGCCTGAAGAACTGCATGAGCTGAGGAGCAACAGACACATACCGCAATCAGGAAACCTGACCTCATAAAACCACCAATTCGTTATCGCCACTATTGACAATATCTCGCCTGAACTTATTGGCTAAAACGATACATCCCTCTGACGCTGTTCCACGTCCATTGTCACCATGAATAAGAAAGCCTGTTCTTCCACACATATTGTTACTGGGGTAAGGTGTGAGCCTTAAGACATAGCGCCCCGCTTTCGGATGTAGAGCTATGGGCCGTCCTATACGGTATTTCCCGCGCGGCAAAGGCCCTTTGTCTTTCAAACACTCAAAATCGGGATTATCTTTGTATCCCTCAGCGCCTGCGTATCGTGCACTAAATTGATATTTCCCGTTCCACGTAAAGGATCTTTTCCTTACATCATAGACCCAGCTCATAAATATTCCTTTTTATGCCATGGGCGCGATAACGCCCATAAACTATGCCCGTTCTTTCCAGGAGTCAGAATGCTGGATATTTCCGTCGCAATATTTCCAGGTTATTTTCTCGTAATGTAGCGTAACGGATTCTAGATGATTCATATTCTCGATAGATTTAATGTTGTGCATCAGAGGATTAACCGATACCACTTTTACATTTTCAAGCAGCATATTGAAATACTCCTCCTCCTGCCCGGCAAAGTTAATGCGATACCATTTTATTTCCGCGCTTTTCAGCGTCTGACCCGAAGTGACGGCCTTATATAGGTAGGGGCTGGATGAATCAAACTCCTTTTCAAATTCCAGCGCGCTGTGGATCCGCGTTCCGGTCAGTTTTCCCGTATGGGCATCGGTGGGAATACGTACGCCGTGCATAAAGCTGAGCACTTCGATACTCCCCTCCCGGTGCTGAACGTCTACGGAGCCTCCGATCGCTGCGCCGCCATCATCCTTAAGCCACAGATAAGCGGGAATGGCCATGTGCAAACTCCTTTTTGGCTTTGAGATCGAAAAACCACTTTAGAGCATCAAGGCTTATCCCGTTTGATTAAAATCAACAATGCCCCGACCTGTCCAAAAACGGTAACCTTATGATTTATAAGAAGCGATCCAGCTCACACCCCGAGGGAATGCGCCCGCCTTACAGCCCTGCTGCGTTGTCCGGGGCTTACACCGGCGTGGCCGTCGGAAAAAGTCATGAGCACGTGTACTGATGCGCCGACTTTGTTTTGCGGCTTTTCGCGCATTCGCTTTTAACCCTGATATAATCGCCCGCCTTACCAGGTTCTCATGCTTTTCCTGCATCCGTTGCCGTGCGTCGTTCTGTGGGTAATTCGTGAGGTAATAATTGTTATAGATTGATTTACCATCAATTAAAACCTTATAAATTCAACAGGATAAATAAAGATGCTCAGTTACCGACACAGTTTCCACGCAGGCAACCACGCCGACGTGCTTAAGCATACCGTTTTGAGCCTGATTATTGAGGCGCTGAACGAGAAGGATAAACCTTACCTCTATCTGGACACCCATGCGGGCGCAGGCCGCTATCTGCTGAGCGGCGAACATGCCGAACGTACGGGCGAATATATGGAAGGCATCGCACGCATCTGGCAGCGGGATGATTTACCGGAAGAGATGGCGAGCTATATGTCCTGCATTAAGGCGCTCAACCCTAACGATAAGCTGCGCTTCTACCCAGGCTCGCCGCTTATTGCGCGTCACCTGCTTCGCCCTTATGACAAGCTCAGCCTGACCGAACTGCACTCCAGCGACTACCCGATGCTGCGCAGCGAGTTTGCGAAAGATGACCGTGCGCGCACCGAACGCAGCGATGGTTATCAGCAGCTGAAGTCTAAGCTGCCGCCCCTGTCGCGCCGGGGCCTGGTGTTGATTGACCCGCCTTACGAAATCAAGTCTGACTATCAGGCGGTGGTGAAAGGCATTCAGGAAGGCTACAAGCGTTTTGGTACCGGCGTTTACGCGCTGTGGTATCCGGTCGTGCTGCGCCAGCAGATCAAACGCATGTTTGCCGAGCTGGAAGCCTCCGGTATTCGCCGTATCCTGCAGATCGAGCTGGCCGTGCGCCCTGACAGTGACCGTTTTGGCATGACCGGCTCCGGCATGGTGGTGATTAACCCGCCGTGGAAGCTGGAACAGCAGATGAACAACGTGCTGCCCTGGCTGCACCAGCATCTGGTGCCTGCCGGTACCGGCCATACCAAAATCAGCTGGATTGTGCCGGAATAACGCCCTGACGGGGCATCAGTGCCCCGCTCTACGTCTCTATCCTGAACAGGGAGAAATCATGCGCCATCTCGGTATTGGGGAAGATGGCGCGGCACTCCTCCAGCAGGCGGCTGGCATCCTCGCGCAGGTAGCGAGAGCTTAAGTGCGTGACAATCAGCTTTTTCGCCCCGGCATCTCTGGCTACCGTTGCAGCCTGCACGGTGGATGAGTGCCCCCGGCCATTGGCCTTCTCTTCCAGCGCCGCTTCAAGCGTGGCCTCATGCACCATCACGTCCGCCCCGGCGGCCAGTGCCTGCGCGGCGGGGGTTGGGCTGGTATCGCCAAAAATCGCCAGCGTCAGTCCCGGCAGCGAGGGCCCCAGGTAATCCCTGCCGTTAACCACCCGCCCCTCCTCCAGCGTCACCGTTTTGCCCTGCTTAAGCTGCTGGAAAAGGCTGCCGGGCTTAATGCCGTCGGCCAGCAGACGCGCCGCGTCCAGCGCGCCGGGCTTATCATGCTCCTCAATTCGGTAGCCGTAGCACTCAACCGGATGGGTCAGCGGATACGCCACCACGCGAAACTGCTCATCGTTCAGCACCTCGCCTGCCTCAATTTCGACGATCTCCAGCGGAAAGGTCAGCCATGAACCACTCAGGCTCAGGCTGGTTTCTACAAACTGCCGAAGCCCTTTAGGGCCATACAGGGTCATCGCCCCGCTGATTCCGCTCATCGAGCGGCTGGTGAGCAATCCTGGCAGGCCGAAAACGTGGTCGCCGTGCAGATGAGTGATAAAGATCTTCTCGATTTTTCCAGGCTTCACGGGCGAACGCAGGATCTGATGCTGGGTGCCTTCGCCGCAGTCAAATAGCCAGCAGCCGCTGCGCACGCCCTGAAGCAGCAGGGCGATACTGGTCACGTTTCTCTGGCGGCTGGGCGTGCCCCCGCCGGTGCCTAAAAATAGCAGTTCCATCAAATCTCTCTGTGCTGAGTAAAGGTAAAAACAGTGAGCGCCATCGCATTTAAACGGTGATTATGGCCGATTTTCGTGCCAATGCCCTATCACAATCATAGACGTAAACTTTGCGGCAATTACGTTTGTAGCGTTACAATCTGGCGCTATTACTTTCACTGACTTATGGGACACTCTCGATGACCAAACATTATGACTATCTAGCCATCGGTGGCGGCAGCGGCGGGATCGCCTCAATTAACCGCGCGGCCATGTACGGGCAGAAGTGCGCGTTAATCGAAGCCAAAGCGCTGGGCGGCACCTGCGTCAACGTTGGCTGTGTCCCGAAGAAAGTGATGTGGCATGCCGCGCAGATTGCTGAAGCCATTCACCTTTACGGTCCCGACTACGGTTTCGATACCACTGTTAACCATTTTGACTGGTCCGTGCTGGTAAAAAACCGCAGTGCCTATATTGATCGTATCCACACGTCGTATGATAACGTGCTGGGCAAAAACAACGTCGATGTGATTAAGGGCTTTGCCCGTTTCATCGACGCTCATACCGTTGAAGTGAATGGTGAAAGAATTACCGCAGACCATATCCTGATCGCCACCGGTGGTCGTCCGAGCCTGCCTTCCATTCCTGGCGCAGAGTATGGCATTGATTCCGACGGTTTCTTTGAGCTGGATGCGCTGCCGAAGCGCACGGCCGTTGTCGGGGCAGGCTATATCGCCGTGGAAATTGCAGGCGTGGTTAATGCGCTGGGTTCAGAAACGCACCTGTTTGTCCGTAAGCATGCGCCGCTGCGCACCTTCGATCCGCTGATTGTCGATACCCTGGTTGAGGTGATGAACGCCGAAGGCCCGGCGCTGCACACGGATTCCACGCCGAAAGCGATCGTTAAAAACGCTGACGGTAGCCTGACGCTCCAGCTTGAAAACGGTAAAGAGCAAACTGTTGACTGCCTGGTGTGGGCGATTGGTCGCGAGCCGGCTACCGATAATCTGAACCTGAACGTTACCGGCGTTGAGCTGAACGAGAAAGGCTATATCAACGTTGATAAATATCAGAATACCAACGTGCCTGGCATTTACGCGGTGGGTGACAACACCGGCGCAGTAGAGCTGACGCCGGTCGCCGTCGCGGCAGGCCGTCGCCTTTCCGAGCGCCTGTTCAACAACAAGCCGGAAGAGCATCTGGATTACAGCAACGTGCCTACCGTGGTATTCAGCCATCCGCCGATCGGCACCGTTGGCCTGAGCGAGCCACAGGCGCGTGAGAAATACGGCGACAACGAAGTGAAGGTCTACAAATCGTCCTTTACCGCCATGTACACCGCCGTGACCCAGCACCGTCAGCCGTGCCGCATGAAGCTGGTCTGCGTTGGCAGGGAAGAGAAAATCGTCGGTATTCACGGTATCGGCTACGGTATGGACGAGATGCTACAGGGCTTTGCGGTCGCACTGAAAATGGGTGCCACTAAGCAGGACTTCGATAACACCGTAGCGATCCACCCGACCGGCGCTGAAGAGTTTGTCACCATGCGCTAACGGCGCGGTGAACACACCCCTAAAGCCAGCGTTTGCTGGCTTTTTTTTGTCTGTTATTCCCCCTCCCGGTCTCCCCTCTCAATGCAAAAAACAGCCCCGTCGGCGGCGGCTTCACCTAACGCGTCAGAGTTCGCGGGTTAAGTCATCTCTGCCACGCGTTAGCTTCCTGTGAGCCTATTCAACGCCTGTGCCTGACGACTGGCACCGTTCCCTCCGTCAGGCATCAACCCGGTGACCTGACTCAAAATCCATAATCCCTCCACGATTGGGTAAAAAACAGACTCTTTTTCATCTGACTTCCCTGCTTTCCCTTCTCCATCAAGCCGCTGCGACAGGACAGAACTTTACATTCTGCTTTCTCTGACCGGAAATTTTACCCACTCCAGCAAAAGCTGCCCGAACGTCCTTTTTAACGCTGTTTATTTTCTGCCCCAGCCGCGTATGATGCCCCTGCTGGAAATGCGAATGAGTTACATTTACTTCGCTGCTATTGGTGTTCACTTTCAGGAGAGAAAGGGTCATGAAATTACCTCAGTCGTTTGTTTCGTCACTGGTTTTTGTTGGACTGTTAATCGGTGGTGGTTTTGGTTCTGTTGCTACCGCCCAGCAATCCGACACGTTGAGCATTGAACATGCTCAGGGAACCACGGTGGTGCCGCTTAATCCCAAAAAGGTCATTATCCTCAACCCGTCTACGCTCGATATCGCCGATGCGCTGGATATTCCCGTCGCAGGCGTACCCAAAACCAATTCCCATCTGCCGGAATTTCTCAAAAAGTATCAGGGCGCAGCCTGGCTGAATGCCGGTACGCTGTTTGAGCCGGATTATGAAGCTTTAAGTCATGCCAGCCCCGATATTATCTTTGCCGGGGGTCGCGCACGCGATGCCCGGGATAAACTCAGCGAAATAGCGCCGGTCGTGTCGCTGGAGATCGATCCCGCCCACTTTATCGCCAGCCTTTCACAACGCACCCACCAGCTGGCCTCGATATTTGGTAAGCAGGCGCAGGCGGAAACTCTGCTGGCGGCCTTTACTGCCAAAGCGGAGACGATTAGAGCTAAATCAGCCAGCGCGGGCAGCGCTATGGTGATTATGGTTAACGGCGGAAAAATGTCCGCCTATACGCCCGGCTCGCGCTTCGGCTTTATTTACGATGCGCTGGGCTTTGCCCCTGCGGTTAACCTCCAGAAAACAGGTACACACGGCAGCATCGTGTCGTCTGAATTTATTTTGCATGCCAATCCTGACTGGCTGTTTGTGCTGGACCGCGACAGCGCAACGGGCAGCAAGACGGGCGCGGCGGCGCAACAGGTGCTGGATAATCCGCTGATCCGCAAAACCTCAGCGTGGCAGAAGGGGCATGTCGTTTATCTCGACTCCGCGTCGCTGTATATCGCAGGAGGCCTGCAAAGCTATAGCAGACTTATGGACAGTATCAATAGCGCACTAAGCCCTTAACCCCTAACCTATGACGCGTAATATTTTTGTCGGGCTGGCCGTCATGCTTGCCCTGATGGCAGGTAGCCTGTGCGTTGGCCCGGGAGACGTTACCCTTAGCGGCCTGTGGACCAATGCGGAGATGCGGGAAATTGCCCTTATCAGTCGGGTTCCGCGCACGCTGGCGCTGGTGCTGGCGGGCTGTGCGATGAGCGTGGCAGGGCTGATTATGCAGATGCTGACGCAGAATCGCTTTGTCGAGCCTACCCTCGCTGGCACCACGCAGTCGGCCAGCCTTGGCCTGCTGCTGGTGACCCTGATCAGCCCGTCAGCCCCGGTCATCACCAAAATGGCGGTCTCCACACTGTTTGCCCTGGCAGGCACCCTGCTTTTTATGCTGCTTATCCAGCGGATGCGCATCCGATCCGCCCTGCTGGTTCCGCTGTCCGGCATGATGCTGGGTGCCGTGTTTAGCGCGATAACCACCTTCCTGGCGATGCAGTTCGATCTGCTCCAGTCGCTGGGCGGCTGGGCCTCGGGTGATTTTTCTGGCGTAATGCAGGGCCGCTATGAGCTGCTGTGGAGCGTGGGAGGGCTGACGCTGCTGGCGATGCTGATTGCAGACCGTTTCACCCTCGCCGGCATGGGGCGGGATTTCTCCGTCAACAGTGGCCTGAATTACCCCCGGGTGATGCTGACCGGCATGACAATTATTGCGCTGGTCTGCGGCGTGGTGGTGGTGGTCATTGGCGTACTGCCCTTCGTGGGGCTGATCGTCCCGAATATCGTCAGCATGGCAATGGGCGATAATCTTCGCCGCAGCCTGCCGTGGGTGGCGATGTGCGGCGGTGGGCTGGTGGTTCTGTGCGATATCGCAGGTCGGCTGATCGGCTACCCCTTTGAAGTCCCCGCCAGCGCAATGCTTGGCGTAGTGGGTGCGGTCGTTTTTCTCACCCTGCTGCTGAGGAAAAAACGCCATGTCCGTTAATACGCGCCCCACCCGCCCCGTTCTGCCACCGGCCAGCGGGCGTTTCGCCACTCCGGTAAGACGCCTGCTGCTGCTGACCGTGCTGGCGCTGGGGGTAATGATTATCTATATGACCCTCAACCTGAGCGGCAACCTGCGCTATATCCTGCTGCATCGTGGGCAGGTTCTGGCGACCCTGCTGCTGGTCGCCTTTGCCTCGGGCGTCGCCACGCTGCTGTTTCAGACGGTCACCCATAACCGCATCCTTACGCCGTCCATTATGGGTATGGAGTCGCTGTTTATCCTGATACAGACGCTGGCCGTCTTTTTTATTGACGCTGACGCCCTGCGCTCGCTGGGCACTGTCGGGAAATTTGTCTGCGAGTCGCTGCTGCTGGTGATTTTCTCGATGCTGCTTTATCGCTGGCTGTTTGCCAGCGTCGGGGTGGATCTGCACCGGGTCCTGCTGGCCGGGCTGGTATTTGGCACGCTGTTTAACAGCCTTTCCGGCCTGATGCAGCGCCTGCTCTCACCCGGTGAGTTTGCCATCCTCCAGGGGAGGATGTTTGCCACCTTTACCCGCGCCGCCCCCGAGGTACTGGCGCTGGCCGCTGCGGTTATTTTGGTGATCACGCTGATTATCTGGCGAATGCGGCACCAGCTTGACGTACTGGCGCTGGGGCGCGACGCCGCCATCAGCCTTGGCGTCTGCTGGCGGCAGAAAACCCTGGTGCTGCTGATACTGATCGCCGTACTGGTGGCGATATCCACCGCGCTGGTTGGGCCGTTGACCTTTTTTGGACTGCTGGTGGCCAATCTGACCTGGCAGCTTGCTGGCTCACACCGGCATCAGTATCTGCTGCCGGTAGTGGTACTGACGGGGATCGTGACGCTGGTCGGGGGGCAGCTAATTCTGGAGCGCCTGCTGCATATGTCCGGCACCCTGTCGGTGGTGATTGAATTCACCGGCGGTGGACTGTTTCTTTACCTGCTGATTAAAAAGGTGTCGTTATGATTGAAATTCGCGATGTGACAAAAACATATCAGCAGACGCGGGTGCTAAAGCAGATCAGCGAAACGCTGTCCGAAGGCGGGATCACCGCGATCATTGGCGCTAACGGCGCGGGAAAATCCACGCTGCTGTCGGTTATCAGCCGCCTGCTCACGCCCGATGCCGGCAGCGTTAGCATTGACGGTCAGGTGGTGGGTAAAAAATCCAGCAGCGAACTGGCGAAGGTGCTGTCGATCCTGCGCCAGGAAAATCACCCGATGGGCCGTCTGACGGTCAGCGACCTGGTCGGCTTTGGCCGCTATCCGCATTCACGCGGGCGCCTGACGGCAGAGGATCGTCAGCATATCGAGCGTGCACTGGCCTTTCTGAATCTGCATCCTCTGCGCGATCGCTACCTTGATGAGCTCTCTGGTGGCCAGCGGCAGCGCGCCTTTGTGGCCATGGTTCTCTGTCAGGATACGAAATACGTGCTGCTTGATGAGCCGTTAAACAACCTGGATATTCGGCACAGCGTGGCGATGATGAACGAACTGCGTCGCGCGGCGGATGAATTACAAAAAACAGTCCTGCTGGTTATTCATGATATTAATTTTGCCTCCGCCTATGCGGACCACATTATTGCCATGAAGGAGGGCGAAATTATCCGGCGCGGCAGCCCGCAGCAGATGATGACGGCGGAAAATCTTGAGGCCATATTCGACACGCCGGTAACCGTTGAACGGCTCAACGGGCACTATGTCGCCCTTTATTACCGCAGCATGGATCCGGCACGGCCAGACGTTGCCTGACCAGGTTCGACAGACTACTGATAAATAACCCGGATGGGGAAGGTAGATAAATCCGTCTTCAGCGGTATTAACGCCGCGAGGCCAGCCAGACCGCGTAAGCTTCATCCCAGATAGCGGCAGGTGAACCCGCCCTGCCCAAACCAAACCCGTGGCCGCCCCGGGTAATATTAATCTGCTCGACGGAGACGCCCATCCGTCGGCAGGTATCGTGCATGATCACCGTGTTGTGCGGGTTGGAGATCGGATCGTCCTCTGCCTGGGCCAAAAAGGTCGGGGGATAGCGATGGGTCACATAGTTTTCCACCGACCAGTTGGCCTCTTCATTTCTCGACGCGTTTTTTCCCACCAGCTGAAGATGCGTATTGGTGTGGGTGTAGGGTGGCTCAAGGGTGATAACGGGATAAATTAACCCCACGCTGTCCACCACCGGTACGACGCTGTCAAGGGGGTCCTGAGGCGGGTAGGAGGCAAAGTCGGGGCGCGCGGCGGCCAGACCCAGCAGATGACCACCGGCCGAGAAGCCCAGAAGATGCACCTTCTTTTCCATTGATCGCACCAGCCGGATTGCCCGCTGCGCGTCCTGCAAGGGCGCATAGCTCCCGGCCCGCCATTTTTCACCCGGCAGGCGATAGCTCAGTACATAGGCGGTATAGCCGCGGGCATTTAGCCAGCGCGCCACCGGCCAGGCTTCACCGCCCATGCCTATCCAGCGATAGCCGCCACCTGCGGCAATTAGCACCGCCGATCCGTTTGGCTCTGCGGGCTGGAAGCGCTGAATGGCCGGGCTGACGATATTTGACCAGGAGCCGTTAACCGAAACGTGCAGGTTGCCGCTGGGGCCGCCACCGCCAGGGGGATCGTCGGGCCAGAGAGGAATAATATCCTCCCGCGCGAAGATTTTACCGGTGGTCATCGCAAGCAATACGGCGCCGGAGGCCTGGATCAACCGACGACGACTAATCATCTGACATTCCCGTCATTCTCAGTAACAAAGAGGATTCAAGCGCAATTACCGCTATTTATGCGATTTCCCCCCGGGGATCAAGCAATATCCATCATCAGGGGGAAAAAACAGCACGGCCCGCAGGTCACCGGGCAGAGAGGATCAGTGAGTGGAGCTCTTTTCCCGGCGCGACATGCCGTCGAGATAGCCCATCACAAAAGCGGAAAGGACGAAGGTCAGGTGAATCAGCACGTACCACATGAGCTTGTTATCAGGGATATTTTTCGCATCCATAAACACCCTCAGCAGGTGAATGGATGAGATCGCGACAATGGATGCCGCCACTTTATTTTTCAGCGAGCCGGAGTCCATCTTACCCAGCCAGCTCAGCTTCTCTTTATGTTCGGCGATATCTAATCTGGAAACAAAGTTTTCGTAGCCGGACAGCATCACCATCACCAGCAGGCCGCCCACCAGCGTCAGGTCAATCATCGACAGCAGTACCAGCACCAGATCGTTTTCGGCCATCGCCAGCACGTTGGGGAGCAGGTGAAAAACCTCCTGGAAGAACTTAATGGCCAGCGCCAGCAGTCCCAGTGAGAGGCCTAAATAAATGGGCGCCAGCAGCCAGCGCGAAGCATAAATAAGGTTTTCAGTGAAACGTTCCATAGCATTCCGTAAGCGTAGTAGATCGGCCAACAGTATACGTTATCTTTTCCCGTTATGGTTCACCGCGCGCGAAGGTCGGACTCAGTGAAATTCGCGGTACTGATTGCGATAGTCTCTGGGGGTCACGTTAAAGTGCTTTTTGAACACGCGCTGAAAGCACTGCTGGGAGGAAAAGCCCAGATCCATGGAAATGGTCATAATGGTTTTATGCGAACTGACCAGGCTTTTTGCCGCCTGATCCAACCTGCGGCAGCGGATAAACGAGCCCAGGGTCATGCCTTTTTTCTCTTTAAACGCGCGCTGCAAATGCCATTTTGAGTAACCTGAACGGGCCGCGACGGCTTCGATATTGAGCCCGTCATCGAGGTGATCTTCGATCCAGTCAATAATTACGTCTACAATTTCGCCTTTCACTTGCTCTCTCCTTCGGCGGCCATCCTGCATATGACGCCGCCGTTCCCGCAGGGGGAATAACGATGATAATTATAGTTTATTGATTTATAAGAGGTATCATTTGATATGCCTGAAAGATCGGCGGCAAATCGAAATGTAATGGCGTGGATGGTATAAAGAAGCTTAAAATAGTTCAAATAGATAATATAAATGTCCATTTATAGATAATCTCTATACAGGTTAATCATGTTCGATCTCAATTTGGTGCGCGTCTTTACGGCTATCTATGAAACCCGCAGCGTGAGCGGGGCGGCAAACCGACTATATATTACTCAACCCTCGGCCAGTTACGCGCTGGCAAAGCTGCGGGATGAGACCAATGATGAGCTGTTTAAGCGCAGCCGCAGCGGCATGGAGCCGACGCCCACGGCAGTTCAGCTGTATAAGGTGTTCAAGAGATCCCTGACCGGCATTGATAAAGCCGTGGCGGAAACGCGTACCTTTTCTCCGGAAACCTCGCGGCATAAATTTCGCCTGGCGCTGTCGGACTTAGGGGAACTGCTGCTGCTGCCGAAGCTGGTAGCCTGGCTGCGGCAGGCGGCTCCGAATATCCAGCTGGAGGTGTTACCGGTGGATATGGAGCGTCTGGATGAGTGGCTGCTGACCGGCCGTATTGATGCCGCGCTGTGCAGCCGCAATGAATCCGTCTCTTCTGCCCAGCGCGAACTGATGCTCTACGAGCGCTACGTCTGCCTGCTGAATATCCATCATCCCAGCATTGGCGAGACGCTGTCGCTGGAGGAGTACCTGGACGCACAGCACGTGATTGTGTCAGCGACCAGCGGGCATCATATTGTCGAGGACCGGCTAAAAGAGTTTGGCTTTGAGCGTGAGATTGCGGTGGAAGTGCCGCATTTTGCTGCCCTTGGCGAACTTATCGCCTCCAGCGAGCTGCTGGTTACCCTGCCCTCCAGCGCCGCTAAAATTTATGCCCGTCGGGGCAATGGACGCATTCTTGAACTGCCCTTTCAGGTGCCTAATCAGGAGGTTTTCCTTTATGGTCATACCGAAATCGGCGATATCACCGCTAAAACCTGGTTTTATGATGTGTTAAGGATTACCGGGCCTGGGATGATTGAACCCTGACGGAGGCGTGAGCCTGATAAGGCGGCCGTATGATTTGTGCAAAAAGGCGTCTTAACCTAGACTCATTGCGGTTTCCATACCGAATCTACCCCGGCTAAAAAGCTTATCTGAGCACGCCTGAAGATAATCCGCGTCAGGTCGCCGCCGCCAACCCGCCGTAAACAGGAAGCGCACCGATGTCACTGACTCTTTTGACGCAGCTGGCCGATTTTCCCGCCAGCCAGTGGGATGCCCTCACTCCGGACGCGAGTCCCTTTACTCGTCACGCTTTTCTCAGCACGCTGGAAGAGAGTGGTTGTCTGGGTAAAGGCACCGGCTGGCAGCCGGAACACCTGCTGTGGAGTGAAAAGGGTCAGGCGCTGGCCGCCGTGCCCGGCTACCGAAAAGCGCACTCCCGAGGCGAATACGTGTTTGATCACGCCTGGGCAGATGCCTGCCAGCGCGCCGGAATACCCTATTATCCTAAATGGCTGGCCGCCGTCCCCTTTAGCCCGGTCACGGGCGGCCGACTGCTTGGTGAGGCAGCGGCCGGAAAGAAACTGTTGCAGGCGATCCCGGACTTCCTGCATCAGCAGCAGCGATACAGCGCCCATATCAACTTTAGCGACGCGCACACCCACGCGATTATGCAGGACGAACCGGGCTGGCTGCTGCGCCTCGGCTGCCAGTATCACTGGCGTAACCCGGGATACCGGGATTTTCAGGACTTTCTCGACCAGCTCATGTCACGCAAGCGCAAGCAGATCCGTCGTGAACGCGAACGCGTTGCCAGCCAGGGTTTCGACTTTAGCTGGCTGGCGGGTCACCAGCTCAGCGAGACACACTGGGATTTTGTTTATACCTGCTATGCCAATACCTATGCGGTACGGGGACAGCGCCCTTACCTGACCCGACACTTCTTTAGCCTGCTGGCGGAAAGGATGCCTGAGGCCATCCGCGTGGTACTGGCAACCCGGCATGGCCAGGCGGTGGCGATGGCATTCAGCCTTATTGACGGTTCATCGCTCTATGGTCGCTACTGGGGATGCCTGGAAGAGTTTAACCACCTGCATTTTGAAACCTGTTTCTATCAGGGGATGGAGTACGCCATTGCGCAGGGCCTGTCACGCTTTGACGCCGGTGCGCAGGGTGAGCACAAGCTGGTACGGGGCTTTGAGCCGGTTATCACCGAATCCTGGCACCTGCTGCGCCATGAAGGCCTGCATGACGCGGTGGCTGACTTTTTGCAGCAGGAGCGAGAAGGCGTCCACGCGTGGGCGGAAGAAGCCCGGCTGGCTTTACCCTTCCACCGTCCAGCTTAAAATATATTCCCTTCGTATCAAATATAATAGCCAGGTTATTTTACTCACCTCGTGCGCAAGCATTATTTAACGTACATACTCAAATCAGGTTAGCTTTTCCGCCGCTCTAAAATAAACATCCCGGGAAAATAAAACCGACAACAGCCTTTATATTTCAATAAAAAATAATTAAATATCAGAAATTAAAACCAGCAGCCACGGGAAGCTTCGCGAGCCTGCGCTTTACAACGAGGGTAATACTATGACGCCTGAGCGAAAAAACAGTCGCGTAAAAAAACTGCCGGTGCGCGCAGCCCAGCCCGACAATAAGCTGCAGGTGCTTGATCAGAGCGGCAAGGCTATCGAATTCGGCAAAGTCGTTCTGGAACTGGCTTCATTAAAAGGGGGGGATGGCGGTGTATTAACGACTGTTGCAGACATCGCTGCACTGCGCGCCCTTGAACCTCGCTCCCCGGCAGAAATTGTGGTGGTGCTGGAATATGCGAAAGGTAGCAACAACGGTGGCGGGGTATTTGTTTACGACGTCAGCGACACCACCAGCAAAGAGGATTATGGTTTAACCATTGTCAGCCCGAAAGGGGCGCGCTGGAAACGATCGATCAACGACCAAAATGACGTTAACGTCATCGCCTTTGGTGCCATACCGGGTGGAAAAGCTGACTGTCTGGAGGCAGTAAAACGCATGTGGTCCTGGTCACAGGCTAACAACCCGAATATTGGCATTAAGTTTCCTGCTGGCACTTTTTTAATTTCCCGCTTCGATATTTCAGACAAAGAGGTTAACCGTTTCAGGCTGGTCGGCGAACATGTCAACTCCGGTTATTACCCTGCCACGAAACTTATTTCAGATAAAAAAAATGGCGAGGTGATGTTCAGGGTTAATGCACGCTATATGGTGATTTCCGGCCTGGAGATTGATGGTCAGAGCAGCAACGGTTCACCGAATACGAAAGGTTTTTATAAAAATATTATTACAGCGGGTCAGTTTGTTCGCGTCACCAGCGTTAACTTCGTTAATCTTGGTGGTCGCGGGCTGGACCTGATCGATACGCTTGATTGTAAAATCGATCAGTGGTTTGCAAAAAAATGCAGCGGCACGGTGATTTATGCCACCTGGTCTAATAATCCCAGCGGTAAGTGGGATCATATTACCGCCATTGAACTGTCAAACTTCAATATCCAGTACTGCACCACCAACCCGGCAATCGATCTTCAGCGTGCGGCCCAGTCGCTAATTTGGAACGGCTGGATTGAGCATACCGATTATCCCGGTAATATTTCCAACGGCCACTGGAGCCTGTACGCGCTGAATATCGAGACATGCAAAAACCCGCTGGCATGTCACTACAGCCGCGTTGTCAATATCCAGTTCAACCAGCAAAACGGTGAGGGCCTGGATTTTTCAGAAAAGGGCGATCGCTGGGCTTTAATCTCAGAATACGAAATGGGCGACGTGCGGATTGAGAATCACGGCATCAGCGTTAATGGTTCGGTTAACTACCAGTATCTTACCTCACCCGACAGAATGGATAACCGCTCTGATAAAGAGAAATGGTTCGACCTGGGGGAATTCTTCCTGTCGCAAAACACCGCCCAGCTGCATATCCGCATTGTGGGCTCTGCCTTCTACAGCAGCGCGGGCACCACTCAGAAAGGCTACACCGAACGTACCGCAGAGGGCGGCGCGGATATTTATCTGCAAAAAATCGGCGATAAGAACTATATCGGCAGCTGGGTCGGTGAAGGGTCCGTGCCGGTGACGCGCGTATTGTTACAGCCCGGGAGCAGCGGCGAGAAAATCAAAATGTATGTCAAAATCGCCAAATATACCGGCTACTGTATCGCGCTGATGGACACCAATGCCTTCGACCGCTATGCCGCAGGTATCCACTTTCGCTTTTATAAGGCGTATACCCCCGCTACGGCAGCCGAGATTAAGCAGCTGGATGCTGCGGCTGATAACTGTTTTCATCAGCACTGGCTGGGCAGGGACAGGGTCGGGATCGGTTTTAACAATGACGATGAACTGCTCATACTGGGCAAGCTGGCCAACATGAGTGCCTTTGATAGCGCCACGCAGTGCCTGCAGGTGCTGGTAAACGGAAAAACCTATGGGCTGGAGCTGAAGCCGCTGAAAAGCTGAGTGCGCTCCGGCAGTTTACTACGGGGCAGGATCCTGCCCCAGGTGGCCGCCTGCTGGTAGAGGATAGGGTCTCTGTGAGACTGTTCGATATCATCCTATTTTGGACATTCCATATAACTGTTCACCGTATCAGCCCAGTTTACACTACCAGAAAACGCAGGACTGTCAGGGGCGGCGGAAGGATCGACGAGCATATAATCTGGCTGATAACCCGGTGCACCAATGCCCTTCACCTTCAGGCAAAGCGCGCTCTTTTTTTGTGAATCCTTCATGCCCAGCTGAATCTGTTCCCAAAGCCTATTCTTTTGTACATCATCAAGTTGATTAATACTTTCTGTCAGGAGACGCCCATGCATTGAGCGTGCATACTGAGTATTTACCCGCATAGCATCATACCAGGTATAACTCCCTGCCAGCGCGTAAAAGAATACCGCATTATCGAAAACACCTGCATTAACGCATTCGTTCATTGCCTGATAAAGGGCCTTCGGATAAACAGGTGGGCTATTCGGCACTTTATTATTACAAAATTCGCCCTTGATCCCTTGAGACCCTGTCACAGTATTTACCTTAGTCATTGTCATTGACTGACAACCGGTCATCAACACACAGAATGACAAAGTCACCACTAATCTAAGAGAGGATCTACCATTCAATATTTTGGTCATCATTCACTCCATCGGATAAAAGGATTTTCTGCTTCCATTCTTCATACATCAACGTAAAACCAAAGCTTGGCTCTGACATTTTCCTGGACAAAATTTCATCAAGTGAGTGAATATCCTCTGCACAAGAGGTGCTGGAAATAGACTCCATGCTACCAATAGAATTAATTGCTTCCATCCGTTAAGCCTTCCCATGTATTTTCGGTAAAGTTATTTACTTTATCAACCGGCTGGTAGTAAAGCGCAATCCGTTGATGCAAACCTTGAATAGCCTCAGCGGAGATTTTTTGACTGTCGTAATAAAAATCGCGGTTATCCATTAATGATTTAACAGTAGAAGCGATATACTCTTCAGGATAGAACTCGGCCAGATGTTCTTTATACTTAAAGACAAATCGAGGTTCCTGATGATACTGAAAAACAACGCTACCCTGGTGCTTATTTTTAATAGCCTCCGTGAGGTTAACTTTGAATCTCCGGTTGGCATACGGCATAAGAATATATAAAGGCAAATCGTCATTCTTCTTATCTAACGTATCAATCCATTCATCGACTATTTTAAGCAACACGTTTTCTTGATCAAACAATTCTGTCAGTAATTTTTTGATGTCACTCTCTACTTTTAGATAAAGTTCCTCAGCATATTGAACACTGTTATCGATGTATTGGCAGACTGAATCTACGGACATCAGTAATCCGCGTTCGTAGCCTGTACGATACGACTCTTTACGGATACTTTCGCTTTCACGAACTGCATCTTTGACTATTTTTCTAGCCCTGGACTCCGCCCTGGCGATAATGTCATCACTTTCCCTCATTTTCTTTAAAAATGAGCCAGGCACCAGGACACTTTCCAACGCTTTATGGAAAATAATATCATTAGTTTCGGCTTGCATGTTGAATGGCCATTCTTATCAGTAATTCATTTTCATCTGATGGAAAAAAAGGCGGCATGTTATCCTGATATACCCTGGGAAACAAAAGAGGGATTCTTTCTTTCATTACCTTTGATACAGGACCACAGAATGCCAATAGCTCCTGGCATGCAACCGCCCAAAGCTGGTCGAATGTGAACCTGTCGCTCAGCTCGTCCCTGGAGTCCGTTATATCAGCCAGTGCAAATTGCCGCGTTATATTATCAAGCATAATAAAATTTCCATACCAGGCGAGACTTGACCGATGACGCTGGCATATAGCCATAAAAGCTGCTCTCGATAGTAAATCCCAGTGCTTAGCGAGATAGTGCTCCTTACTATTACTCAGCGCCAGCTGTCCGGTTGAGAGCTTATACTTGCTTAAGATAATATCATTCAAAATACTGCGGCATCTGACAGAGGCTAATTTTTCCGGCACTGAGAATCGTTGTGGATGGATCCATGAGATAGGATCGTACACAATCTTATTCACGTTAACGTGCATTATCACTACCCTTCACATTTCCTTTAGCGCTAAGATCCTCAGAAACGCTGGCTAATGAGTTTTTATCCTCTGGCATCTCTCTTTTCAGCGTCTCTTTTCTGCTGAAAAAATTTCCCTTCTTAAAACCATGGCGGTTTTTTAATGTTGTTGCCAGAGAATGGTTACTCCTCTTTACAAATAACATAAAAAACATCAACAAACCCAGTGTTAATAGCCCGCCAATAAGTAGCCATGATGTACTGGTAGGAGAGCTTGCCGGTGATGCGAGGGGTGGAATACGCTGAACATTATCCACCTTTGAAAGCACCACAGAGATATTGTCATAATCTATGTCGTCAAAGCTATTTTTTAAGAAACGCTTAACATCGCCAATTAAAAGAGTCGTATCGACGATACGATTATCGTAGTTAAGTAATGATGATAAATGAACCGGCTTCTTTTTCCTTTCGCCCTCGCCCGCGTCAAAATCATAGCTAACATGGACGCGCGCCGAGACGACTCCCTGGATAGCCAGCAAGGACTGTGCAAGTCGCTGTTCTATACCAGAGTAAAGACGCGCTTTTTCCGCACGCGGTGATGAAACCAGTGAATCGGCTGGAAACATTTGTGCTATTTCCATATTAGGCTGACGGGGTAGCCCATAGGTAGCCATAAGATCCACGGCGGCGGCAAAATCTCGGGGTTCGACCGAAACGCTAAAGCCTTCCTTTAGAGCCCCCTTCTTCATCGCCAGAATGTTATTACGCTGTAATAGCGCAATAACGTCGTTTGCCTGGCTTTGATCAAGGCCTTTCAATAACTCGTCCTGCTTACACCCGGTAAGGAGGAGGACGGTTAGTGGCAATACTAGATGAATTTTTTTCATTATCAGGAGCGCAGTAAAGTCTCTACAGCACTGACACCTTTACGAGTTAATGTACTAATCATGGATACCTGCAGATTATAATCTGAGGTTCTTTGTTGCAGCTTGAATAATTCAGCTGGATCGGAGGTGACTCTACCCATCTGCAATCTGTTGATGACATCTGCCTGTTCCGCCTGAGCCTCCGATGCAGTTCTGGCATAGGCCTGAATCATACGCTCTTCCAGCGACATCGGTGACGGATCGGACATAGTAATATCGGATGTCTGACCAGAGAACGCCTGAATTGAGTTAATTAGAATACTCATAATATATCCGTAAAAAGTGGTTATCGGAAGTTGGTGATAATAGCGGACGCAACGTCCTTATACACTTTCACAACGTTAGACTGCGCATTACGATAAAGTGTATATTCCGACAAGCGGGATTGATATTTAGCAAGATACTCAGGGTTAGAGGGATCGCTCTTAAGGTGCTCCAGTGCCGCACTCAGCTCTTCATTAAGATTAGTCACACCGGTATCGAAATCGCCGGACATAGCGGATAAAAAACCGTCCCAGCCTTCCATAATTTCATCAATTCTTGAAACGCTCATGTTATAAATCCTTTTGTATGTTTCGTGGGAAATACCAGTGTCCGGGCGCGAGTTTTACATAGCCTTGCTCCCCGTACTTATATGACTTACCTTTCAGCCAGTCATTTTTGAGTTCCAGGGCAAACTGTATATATTCGCCACCCCAGGTTTGATAATATTGCGTAATGAAGCTTTTCAACCGGTCCAGTTCCCCATCCTCGATAGCTCCCCGAATAACGAAAGTGGTACTGCTGCCATTGTCGATTTCAGTAAACAGCAAAGCCATTTTCTTTAACCCTTCAACCGCCAGCATTTTAACTTTCTTATCAGATAAATTTTCAATAGCTATGCTGCTTGAATAAGGAATGTCTTTCAACATTGCACTAATTAAACGGCTTTTTTCTGATTCATTTAGCCGGGTGCGTTCAGCACTAATTTGCACAACAGGACGTTGTGGCTCATCCAGTATAACGCGATGAAATTTAACCTGTGGCCAGTTACTTCCTATCCATTTACTAATACGCTGCTCTTCTGCCTTAAGTGTCAGTACCTGCATCTGATAAGATTGGGGGGTACGAACTATGGTCTGAAGAGCCCATTGAGCTGCCATATCAGTGATTGCCAGGACATAGATTTTTTTGTCTTTCCCGTAAACAATATGGTAATTCCCGATGCCGCTTTCCAGAAAAGTAGAGACAGAGCTGATTTGGCGTTGAGTCTCGGTGAGGTAAGTATAGCCTGCAAATGAAATGCATCCGACAATGCCTACTACCATCGCTCTTTTCAACCACACTGACCTGGGACGCTTTACCTCTTCACCTTGTGTGACAAATGATGGCATAGTCTCCTCAGTGTTGTCCGCCAGCACTTCATCAGAAAAGGGGACAGCTTCAGGACGCCAGGCAATTCTTTGCCCACCAATAGTTATGATTTCATTAGAGATAATAGCCCTTTCCGGCGTTTTTTCTTCCCCCAGCTCCCGCAATATAACCTGCTGGTCAGCCTGAGCAGGCACCAAAATCTCAAAGTTAGAATCATTATCTTTTGCCGGTATATAAATAGTACTGTCGGGTAAAATCGTTCCTTGATGTTGCTGCCGAATAGTACTGTCATCACTAACAATAAATAAGGTCTTACCTGATGCCAGTGTGAACTCACATCCACGTAGCATACCGTTTATCAACCTCACTACTATGTTATTAGTAAGCTTGAGGTTTTCTTTTTCCTGTGACATAACTAAACGCATACCCTTGTTATCAAGGATGAATACAATGATCCATCAGACCTGAAGTCAGAATATAGGACTCAATGAAGAAGATCCTGATTAAATTATGATGAACATATGGTCCCGTTTTTTCTGCATTTCTCATCAGTATGGTTAGATATATAAAGGGATGTTTGAGACAAACATGACATTGCATCTTGCTGCCCCATAAACTCCTTAGTTATAAAAAATTATAAAGAAACCTGCATCCTATTACATTAGTTAATCACTTTTCTGCACATCAATTCATTAACAATTCGATACAAATCCTTAACATACTCTGTGTCAGTCAGATATTCTTCCTTATACTCAATTTCAAATTTCCCCTCTAAAGCCAGCACAAGATCCAGCAAGGCGAGTGAATCAGCGAGCAAGTCATAACAAAGGTGCTTATCAGGTAGAATTTCGGACAGTGGGTGATTAAGCGTCGTAGCGACAACGTCATTAATTGTATGAATTAATTCTTTATTAGCTTCCATAACATCCTTTTTATCGCCCTCCACCTTACTGATGGAGGGCATCTCCGTTATTTCTTATTTATATTTACTGAAATGAGATGGACCATTAAAAAGTGGCTGAGCCGTGGAAGATCCGCGGCTTCCTATATACCCCTTAATTTCCTGTTGGAGGTGAGTGCGCTTACCCCATTTATCCAGACCAGTCGCAGATGAATCAAGATTGATCTTAACTTCCGCTGCCGGATTAATATCAAGCTTTTTATTCACCCTGTCTGACTGCACTTGCTTTACTGGGCTGGCGGGCTGGCGTAAGCCTTTCACAAAGTCATGTACCGGGTTGTCACCTGCCGAACCGCCTGCGCGATTAACGACGTCGAAACCATTACCGTCTTTGCTGGCCGCCTTACCTGACGGAATACCGTTCTGGCGCAGGCCCCCTTGCGCCGATGCAAATGATGAATGCCTCATGCCCTGGAAAGTCGTGCCGAAACGGTTCAGGCTCGGCACGTGTGGACCGGGTTGTTCCAGCAGATCTTTGCTCACGCCGGACAACACAGAGCTGGCCTGCGCTGAACCCACGCCGCCCACAAAGCCCCGTACCCGTCCGCCCGTCCGGTTACCCGGTGGGGAAACCCGGCCGCCACTGCTGTCGGCCCCGCGTGTGGCACCATTATCCGTTCCGGTACCGGCATCATTCCTCGACACGGACCGCCCTGCGGTCGGCCTGTCGGTCTGGGAACCCTGTCCTGCGGTGTTATTTTTGTCCGCTGAAGCACCCGGCGTCGCCGGCCCGTTCACGCCGTCACCACCCCGGGGATCTGCAGCACTGCTTACTACGCTCCGCCTGCTGCCGGACCTGTCTGACGGGTTACTCTGTACCGGACTGCCCGTCCGGTTACCCGGTGGGGAAACCCGGCCGCCACTGCGGTCGGCCCCGCGTGTGGCGCCATTATCCGTTCCGGTACCGGTATCATTCCTCGACACGGACCGCCCTGCGGTCGGCCTGTCGGTCTGGGAACCCTGTCCTGCGGTGTTATTTTTGTCCGCTGAAGCACCCGGCGTCGCCGGCCCGTTCACGCCGTCACCACCCCGGGGATCTGCAGCACTGCTTACTACGCTCCGCCTGCTGCCGGACCTGTCTGACGGGTTACTCTGTACCGGACTGCCCGTCCGGTTACCCGGTTGAGATGATGAATGCCTCATGCCCTGGAAAGTCGTGCCGAAACGGTTCAGGATCGGCACGTGTGACCCGGGTTGTTCCAGCAGATCTTTGCTCACACCGGACAACACAGAGCTGGCCTGCGCTGAACCCACGCCGCCCACAAAGCCCCGTACCCGTCCGCCCGCCCGGTTACCCGGTGGGGAAACCCGGCCGCCACTGCGGTCGGCCCCGCGTGTGGCACCATTATCCGTTCCGGTACCGGCATCATTCCTCGACACGGACCGCCCTGCGGTCGGCCTGTCGGTCTGGGAACCCTGTCCTGCGGTGTTATTTTTGTCCGCTGAAGCACCCGGCGTCGCCGGCCCGTTCACGCCGTCACCACCCCGGGGATCTGCAGCACTGCTTACTACGCTCCGCCTGCTGCCGGACCTGTCTGACGGGTTACTCTGTACCGGACTGCCCGCCCGGTTACCCGGTTGAGATGATGAATGCCTCATGCCCTGGAAAGTCGTGCCGAAACGGTTCAGGATCGGCACGTGTGACCCGGGTTGTTCCAGCAGATCTTTGCTCACACCGGACAACACAGAGCTGGCCTGCGCTGAACCCACGCCGCCCACAAAGCCCCGTCCCCGTCCGCCCGCCCGGTTACCCGGCGGGGAAGCCGGTGGGGAAGCCGGTGGGGAAGCCGGATCGTCACTGCTGTCGGCCCCGCCTGTGGCACCATTATCCATTCCGGTACCGGCATCATTCCTCGGCACGGACCGCCCTGCGGTCGGCCGGTCGGTCTGGGAACCCTGTTCTGCCGTGTTATTTTTGTCCGCTGAAGCACCCGGCGTCGCCGGCCCGTTCACGCCGTCATCACCCCGGGGATCTGCATCACTGCCTACGCTCCGCCTGCTGCCGGACCGGCCTGGCGGATTACCCCGTCCCCGTCCGCCCGCCCGGTTACCCGGTGGGGAAGCCGGTTGGGAAGCCGGATCGTCACTGCTGTCGGCCCCGCCTGTGGCACCATTATCCGTTCCGGTACCGGCATCATTCCTCGGCACGGACCGCCCTGCGGTCGGCCGGTCGGTCTGGGAACCCTGTTCTGCCGTGTTATTTTTGTCCGCTGAAGCACCCGGCGTCGCCGGCCCGTTCACGCCGTCATCACCCCGGGGATCTGCATCACTGCCTACGCTCCGCCTGCTGCCGGACCGGCCTGGCGGGTTACCCCGTCCCCGTCCGCCCGCCCGGTTACCCGGTGGGGAAGCCGGTGGGGAAGCCGGATAGTCACTGCTGTCGACCCCGTCTGTGGCGCCATTATCCGTTCCGGTACCGGCATCATTCCTCGGCACGGACCGCCCTGCAGTCGGCCTGTCGGTCTGGGAACCCTGTCCTGCGGTGTTATTTTTGTCCGCTGAAGCACCCGGCGTCGCCGGCCCGTTCACGCCGTCATCATCCCGGGGATCTGCAGCACTGCCTACGCTCCGCCTGCTGCCGGACCGGCCTGGCGGGTTACCCCGTCCCCGTCCGCCCGCCCGGTTACCCGGTGGGGAAGCCGGTGGGGAAGCCGGATCGTCACTGCTGTCGACCCCGTCTGTGGCGCCATTATCCGTTCCGGTACCGGCATCATTCCTCGGCACGGACCGCCCTGCGGTCGGCCTGTCGGTCTGGGAACCCTGTTCTGCCGTGTTATTTTTGTCCGCTGAAGCACCCGGCGTCGCCGGCCCGTTCACGCCGTCATCACCCCGGGGATCTGCAGCACTGCCTACGCTCCGCCTGCTGCCGGACCGGCCTGGCGGATTACCCCGTCCCCGTCCGCCCGCCCGGTTACCCGGTGGGGAAGCCGGTTGGGAAGCCGGATCGTCACTGCTGTCGGCCCCGCCTGTGGCACCATTATCCGTTCCGGTACCGGCATCATTCCTCGGCACGGACCGCCCTGCGGTCGGCCTGTCGGTCTGGGAACCCTGTTCTGCCGTGTTATTTTTGTCCGCTGAAGCACCCGGCGTCGCCGGCCCGTTCACGCCGTCATCACCCCGGGGATCTGCAGCACTGCCTACGCTCCGCCTGCTGCCGGACCGGCCTGGCGGGTTACCCCGTCCGCCCGCCCGGTTACCCGGTGGGGAAGCCGGTTGGGAAGCCGGATCGTCACTGCTGTCGGCCCCGTCTGTGGCGCTATTATCCGTTCCGGTACCGGCATCATTCCTCGGCACGGGCCGCCCTGCGGTCGGCCTGTCGGTCTGGGAACCCTGTCCTGCGGTGTTATTTTTGTCCGCTGAAGGACCCGGCGTCGCCGGCCCGTTCACGCCGTCACCACCCCGGGGATCTGCAGCACTGCCTACGCTCCGCCTGCTGCCGGACCGGCCTGGCGGATTACCCGGTGGGGAAACCGGATCGCCACTGCTGTCGGCCCCGCCTGTGGCGTCTTTATTCGCGTCTTTAGGATTCGTATTATTATTAAATATATTTAAGTTAGTAACAGGCGCAAAATTAATGTGAATAGTCGGCGACTGTGAGGAATTACTGGGGGAAGTTTCTGGTGGGCCCTCAGTATTTGCTTCTGCTGGGTCCTCAGTATTTGCTGTAGGTGAGACAGGGTCTACACCATTTTTCACGTACGCTTTTAGTAAATCCAGGGCAAGAATTTCATGTCCAAATCTTGTTTGCATCGCTTCAAAAGGATCCAAATTTGATTGATGCGTTTGATCCCACATTGCTTGATGCTGAGCATACGATGGTCGAAATATTTTATCGATGACATCATTTTTTTGCAATTCAACTGGTAAAAATGAGGCTGCATAGGCTGAAATAACTTCTGCGATCTCCTTATTAAAAGTGACATTACTACCCGTAGCGCCCATACTCAATGCACTAAGTTCGTTACAGATTTTTTGAAAACTTTTTAATTCAGCCTTGCCGTTGCCATTAGACTTCATTGATCCTGCAGCATAAGAGTTTGGACCAAGACCGTCAGTCGCGATAATTTTTATAAATTTATTAGAAAGATCATCAAGGGCTTTTAATGATTTAGTATCACTGACTGGGGTGCCATCCTTAATCTCTTTACGTATAATTAAAAAGAATTCGAAACGTTTACGCGCTGATTCACTTTGATCCCCATCTTTATCATATCTGTTGAAAGCCTTCTCAACGTCTGACTTATTTTTACTACTATCATTACGGAAATCTTCTCTTGCAATATTTAATTTTTTAGCGTAAAAAGTGAGAGAGGAAGGAAATGTCTGCCAGCATTCTTCATTGCTGTTTGAAGTGCTCTTAGATTCTTCCGCTACGTGCGAAGATTTTGTCTGATCCCGGCCCTGAACATTTGAAAAGTTTTTTGTCTGATTTGTTATATTCTTCACGTAATCTAATATGTGTTCGCTCAAACCATTCTGATTGACATTTGAAGCGGCAGATGATTTATTAATTGTGGACGTATTTTTTACACCATTTAAATCCTTACTTAGTTTAGAAGAATTAGCCCCAGATTGTTGGACTCCTGGATTTAGTACTCTTGTCGATGCGTTAGCTATTATTGGCATTTACCCCTCCCCTATTAAATATTAAAGAACGACTTATCAGATTCCAATAAAGATGAAATAGTACCACTCAACACCTTGACTAAATTATCAAAGGTGGAGTTAGCGTTAGAATATTTTTGCGTCAGGGTCTGCATTGCAGTTTGTATACTGTCTTTTTGCATATCAAAACCACTTTGCCAGGCAGCCCATTGAGCAGAATTGCACTTCATGTCCTGCCATGAACTACCATAACCTGGCAACGTCTTTTTTATATTTTCCAAAGGTAACACATCGATGTGAACAATATAACTTCCATCTGCAAGTCGTGTAACACATTTATCGGGGTCAAGACCCATTTCTTTTGCCCATGACTCACATTCTTCTTTATCACCACCAGTCACTGCGTTGCCGCTTTGTACAGGATATAAAGTTGTTGCGGAAGAAGGCACTTTATACTTATTGATTAATTTATCAAGTTCTGCTGCGAAGGCTGCAGTACTTAAAATTGTTTTATCGCCATCCGCTTTGATGAACTGGCTAAGCTTAGACATGAAATCAGAAAAATCACTATAAAACTGAGAATTTTTCTCAACTGCCTGCTGGAAGACATCAATATAATCTTCTCCCATGGACCCGATAGAATCAGCTACGGAATCACATATTTCCCAACTTGAAGATGGACCGTGCCGTTCTGCCTTTACCATAGAACCGAAACTTTCGAGCAGATATATTGGATCGCTCGATTCACCCGGCACAGATCGAACAGGATTAAAATTTCGTAAGTTCTGACCAAAGCTAAGCACATCTGTAGAGGTAGTCACAGGTTGACTAGTTTTCGGCGTATGTAATGAATAAGATGATGAGGCATAGGAATTTCTTTCTTTAATTAAGGACTTAACCACGGCTATTTGTACTTCTCTTTGTTGTTCTTCCAGAGCAATACGCGCCATGATAGAGTCAAAGTCTTTGTAATTTTTATTCTCCAGAGATGTACGTGCCATATCTCTGCGAGGAGCAGTTCCTAATAGGATTTCTGGCTCTTTATTTGATGTAGCATTTTTTTTGGCTGATGATTCTGCTAAAACGGCATGAATTGAAGAAGAGGATGCGTGCTGAATTCTCATGATTTTTTTCTCGAAAAAAGCCTCCAGCATAAGCAGGAGGCTATCTTAATAGGAAAGGTGAGGAGACTATCCTTTGAGGTTATTAGCCATTACGCTAACGGTATTGGCGTTATTTTGACTTACCTGCAAGATAATATCCATTAGCATTGCTTTGAACTCTCGTGAAATTTGCGTACGGCGATCGCCAGAATCTTTAGCGGCTTGATAGATACCTTCATCTGCTTTAGCAAGCGAGGCTTTAGATTCAGCCTCAGCTTTTTTAACTTGACCATTAGCAGCAGCAAGCGCGGCACCATTCTGCCCAATCTGATTCACCGCCATCCCCTGTTGGAAAAGCTTATCCGCATCCTGCGTTCGAAGTTGATATTGAAGGTTCTGAGCTGCAGCATCAAATTCCAAATTCTTAGGAGTGGCTTTAAGAATTGCTGGATCTGATGGAAGTGCATCACCAACATTATTCAATTTGGTTGGAACAGTCTGACGGTCTAACGTTGCCGCGTGACGTTTAAGCGTATTTGCTTTTTCCGCATGTACTGTAATCGCGGCATTCTTCTGCACTGAAGCCTTCATCTGCATACCCGTTGAAACGCCGGTAGCGACCATACCCGCAGAGGCCTGTGTGATTACCATATTCCTGCCATCACGGCCAGCCTGAACAGTATTTCTGGCACTGTTCTCCCCCTGGGCTCGGGCCATTAAATTATTTGCATTAGTCTGAGCAGCCATACTCTGTGTATTTTTTAGCTCGGCCTCGACAATAACTTGCAAGATCGCGGCCAGTCTTCCGGTGAAACCACCAGCCAGCGATGAAATATCGAATTTGCTTTTTGTTGACAATTCTTTCACCCCATTCAGAATAGTCTCACTGATTTGATTACTTCTTTGCTGGGGCAGATTTGCGAATGCGGGTAGTAACTGTGACAGTTGTTTATCCAGTGAATCTGGATCTGCTACTATCATAGCTTTACGAAGTCCGGGAACCTCACCATTTGACAAGCTTTTAGTTGTAGCATTCTCTTCAGCCGTATTAACAAAAGAATCGACATTCTCTTTAGAAACTTTAAGAACATCCTTTCTGGATATTTCCGCTACGGCTCCAAACTTACTGCTCAGAACGTGAAGATTTGAGTTGTTGCTAACGGTATTATAAGATAAATCAGCCATGCTAAATTCCCTCTTAGTTAAAACTACGCTTTTATATTTTGCACAATGAAACGATTCGTAGAAGCATTAACCTGTAAGCTATTAGTAAGTTGTTGCCCCACTGATTGGATGAGCTTGTGATCTTGTCGAAAGCGGGAAAATATTGTAGACAATAAATCGCGTAGAATTTTAGTATCACTATTAGCAAGCTGAAATTGCGCTAACGCTTTAGATGCTTCGAGTTGGATATTAGCAATATTAATATTCATGCCGGACTGAATAATAACATTTGAGCCTTCCACTCCAGCGCGAAGCATATTAATATGATTTATATTAATCTTAGCCAAATTGTGCATTACTGCTGAATCGGTACTTTTCAAGAAAACAGTCATATTTTTGCTAACCTGTGCAGAAATCTTATCCATTTTTTTCGAAATCTGCGAGGTAAGCTTATTAAGCTGTTTTACAGCCGCTTTCCCCATGTTGCTCAGTACAGCACCACCTTTACTTACCGCATTTCTAACGATTTTCGGGATGACTTTTTTTATAACTTGCACAATAGCTTTTTTTATTGCTTGCATCACGGCAGAGGTCATTGCTTTGGACATTTTATCGATTATGAATTTCGCTGCGCTTTTAGCAAGCATCGCAATAGCCACAATAGCTCCAATCGCAGCCGCTGCCGTCACGATGGTATGAATAGTGTCCATCATATTCGCGCCGGTAGCCTTATCAATGGCCTTCAACAGTTGCCCAATTGGGGTGAAATCAAAGATTTTTGTAACTATATCCCCAATTAAATCCATCAGAGGCATGAGAATATGCTGCATCAATGGGTTCATAATCATTCCGGTTAGAGATTCCCCGGTAATGGCTTCAATAATAGGGTCAGCGATCATTAATCCAATGCCAATTGCCATTAAAGCCGGTCCGCCTCCGCCGAATACTGTACATATCGCTCCCAGAGCGATTGCAAGACCGCCAAGAATTTTACCAATACAACCGGCCATTTTTTGCGCTTCTTCAGCCTTACGAACCTGTTCTTCGTACTCATCAGATTTACGCTTCATTTCGGCCTGACGGGCTTTCATCTGAATACGGTTCATCTCAAGATCGCTTTGCAATTTATCCGCAGAAGATTCATCCATTTTCATGATGAATTCGGTTAGCAGCATGATCATAATTGAAGTGCGAGTCATTGCCTTTTCCGATTGCTCTATTGCATTACTCACCGGAATTGCAGCAGGTATAATAATATCCCCATACTCTTTATTCATCTCAGCAGTTTTAGCACTAATAACATTCAGAATCTTTTGTGCGGCTTCAAGCGCTTGCTTAGTTTTATTTTTTGCAGAATTTAGAGTAGTCATAGCCTCAGCCAGGGTTTTAGACGCTATTGCTACCCCTTTTTTAGCATTCGCGATATCTTCAGAACTGGCTTCGCTGTCACTCTGAATGTTACTAAGATTTTTCTTAGCTTCACTCAGCTTTTTCTCAGCGTTACTCCATTGCGTATAAGCACCATTTTCTTCTTCTTGTGCTGTGTTTATATTTTCTTCATATACATCAAACTCTTTATGCAGGCTATCCAGATATTCTGACATTTCCTGAGCTTTCTGGATTCTCGCCTCTGACTGTGCTAAAAATAATGATAGAGCCGTAGCGAGCTTATTACTATCCATATTATTGCTAAGTGACTGGTAGCGAGCCATCACCAATAGAACCTGAGCCTTATTCGTTAAGCGCTTATCTGAAGACCTAAGAACTGGCTGTTCATTATCATCCTCAATACTGCGATCGTAATCCTCAGAAATGGTTTTCGCTAACGCCTCCAGTTTCTTTTCCTGAGCTTTAATGTGTAATTTTACCCCCTCTGAAGGCGAAATATGCGTTTTATTAATCACCATTCTGTCAAGTAGAGAAGCCGAGGTCGGGGTCGGGAATTCATTGGCCAGGCCGGCCTTTTTAGAAAAGCTCACGTCCATTTTTTTTCCTTTTGATCGTTGCTACATATTCTCGTCGTGATTTTTAGTGGCACCATCTCCCTGGCTTTCATCCTTATTCTGCCTGATGGTATCCATGTATATTTTTGCTTTTATTACTAGTTTCTCATCGGTACAGCGTTGGCAAATGATATCAAAGCATTGTAGGGCTTTGATCACATTGCCCATTAATAACTGGCATTGGCCTGAATGAAAAACAGGATTAAAATTATCTTCAGACATAACATAAGCAAGCGAGTAAAAATCACATGCCTTAATATAATTTTTCTTTAACTGATTAACGGCACCCAGACCAATAAAATAATCAGGATTCTTTAAATCATACATACAAAGAAAGTTGAAGAAATTTTCGGCCTCATCAAGGCGCCCCTCTTTATAATATTGGTAAGCATGTGCATAGATGTTTTCCATAACATCGTCTGGAATTCCGTGGATTTCACGCAATGTTGCACCATGCTCCATAGTGGCCGTCATGATTAGCTCAGCTTCATTTTCAGTGATATTACCTTCCATCGTGCTCATCTGTCTCTCCCAGGTAGGTCACCTCAAACCTTGATGACCTCATTAAAACATGCATATGTCATACGTTCTAATAGATAACGCTCATTTATTCTCTTCGTGATCCGGTCTCTGGTGCTCATTTACCCAGGCATTTTCCACCTGCTCAAGCCAAATCAATATATCAATGACCTCGTCCAGTTCTTCCAGACTTATAAAGGTGTATCTGCGATGTGATTTAAGTATCCGCCGCGCCAGTTTGACGTTCTCAACCACCGGTACCCCCACCTTCTCAGCATAGGCACGCACTGCAAGTGCCCGCTGATTGGTCTCCAGTACCGAGATAAAAGGTATGCCCACTACATTCATGTTCATATAGATGCCCACGGCGATATGAGTGGGGTTAGCGACAATAACTTTGGAGTTCTCAATATCAGATTTGACCTGCTCAGAAAGCAGTTCCATATGAAGCTCTTTACGTCTGGCTTTAACTTCTGGGTCACCATCCTGCTCTTTGTATTCTCTTTTTACCTCCTGCTTTTCCATTTTGAGATCTTTAATATGTAAGAAGTATTCTGCCAGGGCATCCAGCATCAGTACCAATATTGCACAGCTCAGGCATAATGCCACTAACGAGCTAAAAAGCTCACCCCATACGGGTAGGATATGCCGAACAGTCGCATTAACTTGTGAGAAAACAATAAATCTATTATTATCCCAGAATATGAAGGCGGCCACGATAAAACTTGTCAGGAACAGCGAAGATTTAATAACATCTTTGGCCGTACGGAGGCTGAATAATTTTTTAAACCCATTTACGGGATTTAACGCGCCAAAGTTAATTTTTAATGCCTTACTGGCAATCAAAAATCCGGTTTGTAACATAGTAGGTAAAGCGGAAGCAACCACACATAAAAGAAGAAATGGAAGGAAAATTTTAACACCTGTCCACAGGACAGCCCGTGCATAGCTCTCCATATTATTCGTAAAGCCGTTTTCAATAATGAGGCTCCATAGATGCATAAGCTCCATAACACCCGAGAAATTAATAATATACTGTATGCCAACCAAAATAAGGCAGGATATTACTAAATCTTTACTTTTAAACGATTGCCCCTTCTTCGCGGCATCTTTTTTCTTTTTTGGGGTAGGTTTTTCTGTTTTACTTCCGGCCATCACTCCCTCCTCATAATAAGAAACAGTCAGTTTATTAAAAAACTCTGCCTGACCAACCAGAAAGTATATCGGGGAGCAATCCGAGTAATGTAATTTTCCCCGGAAGCACTGGCGTGAAATAAATTAGCAACATAAAAAAAGCAATGATGCTTTTTACAGTGAGTGCCAACGAAAACGCATTTAGTTGGGGAGCGAATCGGGCCAGCAGCCCCAGAAATAGCTCAGTCAATAAAAAAACGACGATGAGTGGGCTCGCCAAAATAAGTGCATTCGTGATCAAAAGGCTCAGGAATCCCAATGTAACCTTAAGGTCAGGTACATTTAATTGGTAGGGTTCCCACAGTAAATAGCTTTTCTCAAATACTTCCAGCATAATAAGTAGCCCGCCATTTTGTAATACCACCACGGCGGCGAACAAATTGAAGAAGTTGGCCAGTTCAGAAGTATCGACACCGGACAAAGGATCAATACTACTACTCAGTGTCGCTCCTCGCTGGTTATCAATAAAACTGCCTGCTGCATGTAACACCCAACATGGCAGGCAGAGGAAAAAGGCAATAATGAGACCTACGCCCAGTTCTTTCCCAATCAGGATATAGAACCAAATATTATCATAACCTGCAACAGGTCCCCCAGCATATGGCCACAACCCGACACCCACCAGCATCGCTACTGGCAGCCGGATTGCGCCCGTCAACGTATTAGTATTGAAGAAAGGCAATAAAATAAAAGCAGGCATCAGTCTGGCTGAGACCATTGCCATCTCATAAAGCCAGGTATGTACATTAAAGAACAGTGCAGTAGACATCTTTAACGAACCAATGCCATACGGATTACCTCACGAGAAAAACTCACTAACACATCGCCGTACCAGCCCGCTACCAAAAATAAACATAGGGTAACACTTAAGAGTTTCAGACCAAAAGGTAGCGTCTGTTCCTGTAATTGCGTGACCGTCTGGAACAGGCCAACTAAAAGCCCTACTATTGTTGCTACCCCTATAGGTAATGCAGAAAGCATCAATATCAGATAGAGCGCTTTATTTCCTGCAAAAGTTATTTCATTCATAGTTTAGTCCGACTCGTCATGAGGCCAGCTCTATGTACTGCAATATCAAACCTTTTGATAATAAGGTCCAGCCATCCAGGACTACGAAAAGCACAAGCTTAATGGGTACAGAAATAGTTACGGGACTCATCATCATCATCCCCAGAGCCAGCAATATACTGGAAATCAGCAGGTCAATAACGACAAAGGGTAGATAGAGATAAAATCCTATTTTGAAAGCACTCTTTATTTCGCTTAAAGCATATGCCGGTAGCAAAGAAAGAATAGATGCTCGTTGCTCTTCCTCAGCAGTACCATTTTCCTGGCTATCGCGTTGAAGTTGCACGCGCTCAAAGAAACTAACCAGCTCAGGATCGGAATATTTTTCCAGATAATTGCGATAGCTGTCCAAACCATGTTCAATAAAATAGGCCATAGACTGCACGCTCTCAACATCCTTTCCTGAATGCTGGTACTCTTCATAACCACTCTTGACCACGGGCATCATGACGAAAAACGCAAGCGCCAGAGCAATACCGTTCAACGTCATATTCGATGGGATCTGCTGCAATCCCAGGGCATTACGTACCATGACGAATACAATAGAAAACTTAATATAACATGTACCACACGCGATGATAAAAGGGAGCAGCGTTGAGAATGCGAGTAGCGCTATTAGCGAAATGTCATTACCTTGAACCATCGCTTGCCTCTTGGTGAAGCTCTTTAATTTCAACTCCCATACGATCTTCAATCCAAACCAGTTCACCGCGGGCAATAGCGGTACCGTTTGCAGTTACTATAACATTCTTTTCAGCATCGATTTGACACGGCAGAACTTCACCCTGATATAACGATCCGAGCTGGCTAATGGAAACTCTTTTTTGTTGCAGGACAAATCCCAGGCGAACAGATATTTTGTCGCAGGGAATAAGTCGTTCAGATTCGCTGTTAACGGATTCATCTTCCTCATAAGTACCATCAAGCATTTCCTCATTATCTTCTTCAAACATAAAACCCTCCTCATTGCGGAAAAAGCTGCCTATTACTGCCAGATTATGAATAATTAAATTTCTGCTACTTTTTATGAGTAGCAGGTCACCCTGTTGCAGCTGTCTTAGCAGGGCAACGGAGATAGCGCTATGTCCTATCTCGAATTGAATATCGACAGGTACGTGGTCTAAAGAATTTCTTTCCTGCACATTTATAAAGGATGTCGCCCTGGGCATTTTACTGATCCACACGCGGCCTTGTGGGGACAGTAATGAATACATTGAACCCACTATTTTCGTACTTTCAACATTCCCTTTACTTTCCAATCGTTGATATTCAAGTTCAGCTGGCAACCCTTCAAGAGGGCGTTTACTGTTGATGAAAAGGGTCTCAAGCTGGTCCACAGACCAACACCTACTGGACATAATGGCGCTCTGTGGCATTACACTTGCAAACCAGCTTTGTAGATCAATGATCCCCTCCCACCCCGTGTCGCTGGTAAACCTGAGTAAACATTCTCCCGGCGACATATTCCGCTGAATCTCAAATCCCTGTTTTGTCCAGGCTAAAATCTGCTGACGCCCTGACATCTCTGTAGTTGAATAGTGGCGAAGGTGATGTCTGATCACGCTTGTTCCTCATCTGGCTGAGGTTGCTTACGCGCATGGTGTGATTGCTCATGTTCCTCCTGAAATACCCATTCAGGCTGCCCGTGATGCTGCCCACCGTGGTCAGACAGGCGCTGATGTACAAGCGTATCCGAAGGGTTCAATACAATAGGTGTACCCTGATTATTATTGATTTGGATATTGACCTGATGGCCTTTCCCCCAATCAGAGAAGGTATAGGTCAGTCTACTGTTTCCCGCTCCCTCATTCTCTCCAGGCGGAGTATCAGCAACCCGTGAGCTTTCTACCATGCTGCCCCATGAAGCGGCATCCTTTGCCACATTCGTCTGCTTAAAAACTTTTTCCTGTACTGGGTCATTGACTCGCTGAGACAGGACAGATGTATTACCAGATAGCTGGTGTAACAGATTCTCCCTCTCAGGATGTCCTTTCCTGTCACCCGGTTCCGGCATTACTCTGTTTTCGGCAGCTTCAACTTTTTTTGCGACAGGATCATCTCTTTGTGATGATGAAGCTAAATGAACCAGTGAAGGATTCAGAGATGTTACGTTCGCTATCTTCATAGCGTCTGAACGGTCTGAGACAGACTGGAGCAGTTTTTTCTGCTCCGGGTTAACCTTTATCTGGTCATGCAAAGGGCCCGTAGGCGTTTTTCTCTTTTCAGTCTCCATCACTGTAATGACGTTGCTTTTTAGATTAGTATCAGCCTTTTCTTGTAAACGCAGAACCCCGGACAGCACCGGGTTATGCACCGGGTTATGCGCCGGATTATGCACCTGCTTAGCCCTGATCTCAGCCAATGCCCCGCCCTGCTGAGATAAAGAGGCCTCCCTGACCTCAGGCTGCGGTGGTAGGTCTACATGCTGGAGCACAGGCAAAACAGTTGTTGCGTTGGTACGCTCTTTCAGTTTTTTATTGACGATGTCATCCAGGCTTTTTGTAACTGATTCGCTAGTTGTCTCTTTAAAATTTCTGTTTGTGGGTTTGACGCTATTTATCGTAGCCATGAAATCCTCTCTTCTGTTTCAGATTCTTCAATTCGCGCATCTATGAGACGTTTTTTGTGACGCTCGGTCATATGCAAGTAACTGTATTTATCCTTTTTCCTAATTAGAAGTTTTCGTTTCTCAGAGAGATTGACTTTTTCCTGCTGGCAGGCTTCACGTTCAATAAAGATCTGCGCTATTTGCATTTTCATATACGCCAATTTTGTCTTAAGTACCCCCTGACGACGCTGAATAGATAGCAGCTGCTCTCTGGTTAATACTCCCGTCGGGTACAGGCTACGGCTCAGGTTAACCAGTGCAATCATTTCTTCATTAATTGAGTCTATACGCGTATTTATGATACGGTACTCACTCTCATTTCTGGCAAGAAGAAGGGTGTTAATCTCTATTTTATACTCTGAACGTACCAATAAATTTTTAATATTATGACGCAAGTCGTACTAACTCCTGCATAATATCGTTAAACGGCGCATGCTCATCGCCATTTTGGTTTAACCATGCGAGTAATACATCACGCTTACCCATAGCGCGGTCGTTTTCCTCATTTTCTCCCGGATGGTATTCCCCTAAATCTACAAATATCTGTAGCTCCGCGAGCTTTGCTAAAATACGGCGTATCTCTGCCGCCAAACGTAGATGTTCCGGTTCGCAGACCTGACTGACAACACGGCTAATGCTGCCCAGAACATCTATAGCCGGATAATGATTCTTCGCGGCTAATTTTCGGCTTAGATAAATGTGCCCATCAAGTATGGAGCGAATCTCATCTGCAATCGGGTCGGGTTCATCATCACTTTCAAGCAAAATTGTGAACCATGCCGTAATACTTCCAGAGTGCGTACAACCTGGTCGCTCAAGTAACCTGGGTAATGAGTCAAATACTGAAGCTGGATAGCCACGCCGTGCCGGAGGTTCACCCGCAGCCAGCGCCACATCTCGTAAAGCCCTGGCATACCGGGTTATAGAATCTAAAAACAACACCACGTTCAAATCAGCATCACGGAAATACTCTGCAATCGTGGTGGCCACTAGTGCGGCGTTGCAACGATCAAGCGATGAATAATCAGATGTTGCATAGACCAGTATACATTTCTGCTGGCGACCCGACTGCCTGAGCGCTTCTGTAAACTCAGTCACTTCTCGCCCACGCTCGCCGATCAAAGCGATAACGAAGACATCCGCATCCGAGTGCTCAATCAGCATGTGCATCAGGGTCGTTTTGCCACAGCCTGCCGAAGCGAAAATACCCAGCCTCTGGCCGATACCGCAGGTAATCAATCCGTCAATCGCACGTATTCCAGTATAAAACGGCTGGCGAATGCCGACGCGATCCTGGTACGAAGGAGGGGGTGAATCTATTGGCCTTATTTCGCTTACAAATCCACCTGCATTATTCGCAAAACGCTCAACAATCTGCCCCGCAGGATCCAGCACACAACCCAGCAAATCCGGGCTAAGCATAACGGAGAGTCCCGATCCCGTTGGGCTAATAATTGCCTCTCTGGACAGACCTTTTGAAGTACCAATCAGACTTAAAATGGTACGTTCGCCATTGAATCCTAATACCTGGGCACGAGCCACTACCGCTGACTGACTCCAACTTTCGCGAATCTCACAAAGCTCTCCTACTTTCACATTAGGTAACACGGCTTCGATAAGAGGCCCAGAAAGTCGCAATGGATGAGCCTGATACCGCAATAAAGCCCCCGTGGCCATTACCGAATGATCCCCAAAATAGCTTCCTGCTGGATGAAAAACTCATCCAATGCCTCAGCAAAACGTGAGCTACTTTCCAGAAAGTTTGGATGCACCAGCCCTTTGAGTTCGATATACCCCTCATTTGTGAAAATCTGGAGCTGTCCGGTGATTGAGAAATGACATCCCTCCATCATTTTCTCCAGAATAGCACTTGCTTTATATTGCATAATGCTATCGCTGGCTTCACAAAGGCGTGACCATATCCAGACATAATTATCATCTAAGCTAATAAGCAGGCTGGGATGATTTTGAAAATCAAGGGAAATTGTAGAGTGTCCATCAAAATCACCCAATATGGATTCATCGCATCCATTTTCTAACAATGCACCACGAATTAAAGAAACAATATCTGTATACATATTACTCGCTCTCTTTTAGATGGTTTTAATGACACTAATTGATACTGTATCGGTTACCTCACCAAACGACATGACCTCAAGATCTTTAAATCGCGCCTCTAAAAATCTTTTTAGAAAGCGCCTAATATCAACTGAGGAGAGTACGACAAGATCGCGACATGAGATCGTCACGTTCTCCATAGCAAGTGAAAACTTATCCATAAGTTCATCAGCAACCGCAGGGTCCAGGTTGAGAAATGTTCCTGCAGAAGTATTCCTGATACCTTGTCTTAATTTCTCTTCAAAATCATTTGAAAGCATGATTACACGTAATGTGTTACCGGCCGAGAACTTGTGGCAAATATATCGGGCCATCGCTCCACGGATGTGTTCAACCAGTGAAATAACATCTTTCTCTCGCGGAGCCCATAGCGCAATAGCTTCCATAATAAGTTTCATGTTACGCACGGAAATACGTTCGCCTAACAGGCGCTGTAATACCTCAGAGATTCGCTGAATGGTGGCATGCCGCATCACTTCTTTCATTAAATCAGGATATTTTTCCTCAAGTTTTTCCAACATATTCTTGGTTTCCTGAACACCAAAATATTCACCAATATGCCTAATCATGATAGCCGAGAACATATAGTAAACTTCATCAATACTATTTCGAAGTTGGTATCCCAATGCAGAAAGCGATTTTTTCTGCCCTTCGTCAACCCATACCATATTATCGATTGTGACAAAGGGGATCCCCATGTGCTCGAGTTCTTCAGAACTGTTAACGACTCGATGATGGTTAAACTTGACGCGAATTAGATCGGCCTTTATCTCATTAATCAGAATTATGACTGTATCTGGATCAGCGTTGGCCGAGGGTTTTAGTGTAATTTCAGGGAGGCTAATACCGTAATCAATGAAGAACTGACTGCGATAGCGATCGGTAAGTCTCTCTTTTTCAAATATATCTACATCATTCTCATTGACAAGAATAATTACAGGCACCGTTTCTGACCGAATACTGTCC
Source organism: Erwinia sp. HDF1-3R (assembly GCF_039621855.1). Lineage (NCBI taxonomy): Bacteria > Pseudomonadati > Pseudomonadota > Gammaproteobacteria > Enterobacterales > Erwiniaceae > Erwinia > Erwinia sp. HDF1-3R. The sequence continues at coordinate 4,599,892 of NZ_CP155071.1, forward strand.
AGATCGGTTATCAATCCAAGAGAACTTTCACTATCGCCGGAGGCGGAATCGGGATCAAAACCATCTTCTGCCTGCACGTCCGTTTCTCTCAGGGATTTCTTATCTTTCCAGTATTGATAGTAAAAAACGCCAGCAAGTGACACAGCTAAGATCAGAAATACGGCAAAAGGAAAGCCAGGTAAGCTGCCGATGCCAAGTGCGATAATTGCTCCAATTATTAACACAGAGGGATTTTTGAAGAGCTGATCTATTATGTTTCGTCCCATATTGTCACCATCGCCGTTTACGCGTGTAACAATAAATCCCGCACCAATAGCAATCAATAGCGCAGGGATCTGTGCGACTAAACCGTCACCAATCGTCAGTAGGGTATAAACAGAAAGAGCAGTTGACATATCCATGCCATGCTGCGCAACTCCGACGCTCATCCCCCCGATAAGGTTAATGAAAATAACAATAATACCTGCGATGGCATCTCCTTTGATGAATTTCATTGCACCATCAAAAGAACCGTATAACTGACTCTCACGTTCAACCACGCTCCGGCGTTCTGATGCGCCTGTAGCATCAATTGATCCAGCACGCAAATCAGCATCAATACTCATTTGCTTTCCGGGCATACCATCCAGTGAGAATCGTGCTGCTACTTCGGCAACACGCTCCGCACCTTTGGTGATAACCATAAACTGTACAATGGTAACAATAGAGAAGATAACAAACCCTACAACCAGGTTATCTCCAATAACAAACTGTCCAAAGGTAGCGATAATCTCACCTGCGTCTGCATCATTTAGAATCAGTCGGCTGGTGCTAACCGACAACGCTAAACGAAACAATGTCGTTATAAGCAGCACTGCAGGAAATGTTGAGAAATTCAGGATTCTGTCAATGTAAAATGATGCCAGGAACACCATAATTGAAAGAACCATATTTAAACCGATTAAAAAATCGACCAGATAAGTTGGAAGAGGAATAACCAGCATCGAAATAATAACGACAACCAATACCAGTATAAATAATTCTGGATGATTTCTTATTTTACTTAAAAACCTATTCATTTTTCATACATCCATATATATATTTATTCTACTTCCCGGCGACGTTCAATGTTTTCTTGAAATAATGTCTTATCTGCAATATTTTCAAATTTACTCAGTAGATCATCACGATGTTCCGGTTGACTGAATACTTCATGAGGAAGCCTTTTGCACGAAACATAAATAGTTTGCAAGAGCGTGGCACAATCATGCTTCCTGGCAAAACGAATATAATCTCCTAAGACTTCCTCCAGAAGTTTACTAAGATGCTGAGGATTATCCAGAATACTAAACATAAAATATAGCCAGTCACCCTCCTCCTTGTTGAAATCACGGATTAAGATGTTGTTCAAAATATTCTTAATAAATACAATATCGCACGAACGGATTAGTTTTACCTGCCCAATCCTTCCCAACAGATAGCCAAATTCAATATGGCTACAGCTTGGATCGGCTGAATCAATATCTGCCAGAACAGAATCTTCCATAAAATTAATTACTATCCCACGCTTTTCTATTCCGTAGATGGTAATCCATTCCTTGTAAAGCTCAATCTCACCCTGGTCACTTTCCAGAAAGTCCCGATAGCTTTCGCGCATCAGGGCGGGACTCATCATTAGTTTCTTCCCAAACAAACGCGCTTTCAACGCAACGTTGATGCCGGCTTTCAGACGTTTGGGATCTGCCTCTTTTTCTACCTTAGAGAGAAGATTTTTGAGTCGCTTGCGGACAATTTCATCAATGTCTCTCCGCCGTAGCATCTCGCGTAGCACCAATACAAGATCGCTGTCATCGGGAAAAAAAGCACGTGCCTGACGAAGCAGGTTCTCAATGTTGTTCCCTTCAGTGCCTTTTAAGATCTTTACCAGCTTATCGAATTTCGGTGCAACGTTATCATCCAATACCTGATCGAAGACAGTATCACCCGAAGCGCCCGATTTTTTGTCATAGTCACGACGATTGCGGAACTGCGCCATAGCCGCTGACATTTCATCTGTCGCCTGAGCGAATTTTTGCAACATCGCTGCCGGCGACTCATCCTCAGCGATCTGTACCTCTCCTTCTGAAAGAGCATCACGTCGCTCGGCCTGTTCTGAGCTCACTTCCTTTTCCGTGGAAAGTTGTTCTCGGCGCTGCACATAAAGCTGCATGCCCGCGCCTTCTTTACCTATTCCTAGCGCCATTTTTGACTGTCCAGGTAATTCATCATCCAGTTTTGAAGCTTGTCACTGGAAAAATCACTCTTCATCTCGCCTATCAGTTTACTGGCGTCCGGACTGAGGGGGGCCTCAATTTCACGTGGCTGAATAAGGAAAACGCGCACCATATTCGACCTCCTGTCTCGCGTGTAGCTAAAGAGCTTTCCTACCCAGGGAAGATCACTCAGTAAGGGAATTTTCCCCTCTATACTGGTATCTTCATCACGCGTATATCCCCCGATAAGCAAGCTTTTACCTCTGGGTACCCTGGCAACAGTGCTGATATTTGTGCGCCCTACTTCCGGTAAATCACCCGCTTTAAGCTGCGAGTTATCGAACTGATTACCATCTTCGACGTTTAGCATCATTTCAACCTCGCCGTTTGCCGTGAAACGGGGAAGTACGCTGAGCAGGGTGCCGTAAGTCACACTTTCAAGCTGAGCGGTACGCTCTCCCACCAATTTAGAATAGAAGGTGCGACTATTATCAAAAATGGCAGGGATATTTTCCTGGGTGAGTAACATGGGGCGAGACACAATATTCGCCTGGTTTTTCTCACTTAAAGCCAGAGCGGTCACCATAAAACTTGCACGATCAATCGTACTGGCGCCGCCATTCAAAGAAATACCGAGATTTGAACCTACATTGAGGTTTCCGGTCCACTGGACACCTAAGTTCTCGAAAGCCTCTTTTTGCAGGTCGACAATCCATACCGAGAGTTCTATATGTCGTTTCTGCTTGTCCAGGGAACTTACCAGATTACGAATATAATCAACCTGCTCTGCGCTTCCACGCACCAAAAGACTGTTAGTTCCCGGGTCAGAAATTATGCTCATGCCATTACCCGTTAGCGGGCTTCGGACCTGTCCGTCAAGCATCTGAACATCTGTAATAGGCGATGCGTCTCCTGACTCAGATAAACTATGTGGCCAAACGTCATCATTTTCCACAGGCTTAGTTTGTGTGCGCTGAATACGCCCACCCGAGCTGTTACCATTTGACATAACGCGGTTAACAACAGTGGATATACCAGGGATGATGATTTTATCTTTCCGGTAACTATATTCCCGGTCTTCAACAAAAGTATTATAGAGGGGGATAACAGCGATGTTTTCCCGCCCATCATAACCATCACTTTTTTGATCAAGGTACTTTGCCGCATTCGAAATTAAGTCGATATAGATCGGTGGCCCTGACACGTAGAATGTTGTGTTACGCTGATCAGAACGAAGCGGATAACGCGCATCATATAAACCAGAATTTTTTAAAAAATCATTAACAACATTGAATGATGTGTTACGCAATACAATAACGGCATTTCGAATTTCAGATGCATCGTAAACATAAATAGCCTGACCATCATTATACCAGATCAAACCTAGCTGATCGGATATGGCCGTAAGAACCCCCTGAGGCTTAGTTATATCAAATTCGCCACTTATTTTCTTGCGAACGGCAATTTTACTCAATATAACAGGCTTACGCATAACAGAAGAGATAGCATCAAATATACCTTTAACACCTTCTTCACGTGCAATGTAACCCTGTTGATTTTTACCAGTGGTATAACCATATTGTGGTACGGAAATCATTAGCAGAGCAGAAAAAATAATACTCAATCTTATATGCCAGGGTGATATGATCATGAATCAACTCGCATGTATAAATTTTTTAAATTTCGTGGAGACACTCCGAATGCATCCTTTACTTCATTAGAGAAATGAGACAGGGAGGCGTACCCGTGGTTCATGGCGATAGTCGTCAGGTTGTTACTTTTACTTTCAATGAGATCCAATATTGCTCTTACCAGCCGCCAGTCGCGCATTTCTACCTTAGTCGTGTTTCCTAAAGCCCGGCGCGCAAGCCTCCTGAAGTGGGACACAGATAACCCGTAACGTTGGCTAAGGGCGCTTATGCGTTGAGTTGAGCTGTCACATGACTCCTCCAGCAGAAATTCTACCAGATCGTACCATTCGTTATTCCTTAATGTCTCGCTGAAGGACTTGATGGAATCAGCGTTCGCCAGTGACTGATTCAGGAACCAATATTCAATTTCTCTTGTCGTTGGCTGCATACTCAGGTTCGCTGATAAATAACCCCAGACCCTATTATTTTGATCTTTTTTCTTATTCTGAGCTTTATCAATGAAAACCTGTAATTTTGTAAGGTGAGGGAGATCGAGCCTGGTACAGTTCAGGTTACCCATATCTACAGTAAGCATACAGGGTGTCAATACCAGCATTCCACTATCATGCCTTTCAATACACAATTTTTCGTCTTTATCTTTTGTATTAATCCACACATCACAACCGGAATGATCGGCTTTGATATACAGTAATGAGTGACGTGGGAATTGGTAAGACTCCCCAGCAGTTAAACAATCGTTTTCGATGTTACTTTTCATCACTTACTCTTTTACAGGAAAAATATCATGTTTAGAGTATAGGTAGTTAAAAGCACACGATCCTGATGAAATAATGATGAGAATTCGCTACAGCGCCTCTCATCATATGTCATCTGAAGTATAAACCCAACTAATGTAATTATTAATAATAACTTTAGAACAATTCGCCTACGCAAGAACATTGGTGCTGATAAAACAGGGCCGTAACGCAGCAGCTTCTACTCCCGGATGAAGAATTTCACATGAGCAGGTATCAATTAAACCAGCTTAAAATCAAAAACAATTACTTAAGCTATCAGCTAAATTATGATCAATTTTCTTTATAATTTCCTTTTTTAGTAATGCCACTCGAGAAGAATATAATTTATCTTTTTCAAGATCATCAATCAGTTCGATGGCTATTTTTAACTTATCATTCATAATCAGCTGATATGCGCGGTAAAATTTATCAGTAGAATCATCATGATAAAGATTTTTAGGCAGTGATGAATAAGCTTCTAATGTATGATTTACTACTTCAGAATCCTTAAGCAGCCCCGTGGCTTTCGGTACGATCTCTCTTTCAACGTTGTGCCTTACGCTGACAGGAAATATAAAAATATACCCTTTACTAAAAAGAGTTTTAATATATTTACTTGTTTTGTTCTCTCCGAGTAATTTTCTTAACGCATAGACACATCGCGTAAGTGACTCGTCGTTAATTTCGCCATGCCTCCAAATAGCTCTAATAAGATCTTCTTTTTTTACTACCTGGCCCGCGTTTTCCACCAAAATACTCAAGAGATGCATCTCCTTAGGCGGAACAGAAATTACCCTCTGAGATTTATACAAAACTTCATTATATGTTAAGTAGAAATCACCGAAGCAATATCCTTTGATACTCCTTCTCTGCATTCATAGCCCCTTAGTCTCTTTTCCAGAGAACATTTATCCCATGTTACGTCACCGAGTTCTTATATAAAACGCGGAAATATGCATAATCGATATGGGAACATAGAGGTTTCATGGGGATATCTTTCATTAAGTCAAATGTTGAAAGTATGACCTATAACTTTATCAGAAGCATGGCCGTTATTAACAGGAAAAATTAGCGTCCATTTACTCTTATTAGCTCAGATTATCATGCTGGGTAGTTGACGGACGTGTCCTAACTTTGCTGTGATGTTTATCTTCGACGCATCGTCAGGGTTGACTGATGAAATCATTGTCATGATCACTGAAAAAAGCGCCTGATAGTAAATATTCCTATCGTCCGATAAATATACCGCTTCGCGTTGCACAACGGAATGGTCTTTAGCTCTCACCAGCTCCACCCTGATGATCTCTTGTTCTTTATAGCTAATCTCAGCGCCCGTGATATAGTAATCTGCATTCGATTTTTCAAGAGCCAATAGAAAATTACTGTAACCTTTAAGGGATTGTATGAAAAATGACGAGACAAGCAGGATTGACAGATTATTTTCGTTTTTAAAATATTGCACCCATTCAATCAACTGATCGTGCAGGCAAACCGCGATGTTTTTCCTCTTCATTTCAAAAGGAAACAATGCAATGCTGCATTTTTTGACTAACTGCTTTCTACTTTTACCTGAGCAGCCCACATTTACCAGCTCCTGTTGCTCTGCTACATGCACCTCAGCAAGAAACCGATAACCTTTTCCATAAACTGTTTCGATGAAACGCCTGGCATTCGATTGACCAAGGGCGCGGCGAAGCACATAGATACAGCGTGTCAATGATTCATCAGATACCGTCCCGCCTTTCCAGACATTTCGGATTAAGTCTTCTTTGGAAACTACTGTATTAGCCTGCTCCAATAAATAATGGAGTACCGAAGCCTCCTTTGGGGCCAGCGCAATCCCCCCCTTATCTTTAGCCAGCAGACGTCCATTTATAAAACGAAACTGTTCAAATTCATAGTAAATTGCATTCACGAATATAATTCCTTTTAAAGGTGTGTCTGTATGCCATTGTACTATATTCAGCCTGATCTGGAGTCAGACCTTTTCCCAATGTCCTGGCTGACTCGGGGAATTAGTGGTCCTGTTTTTCTCCCCTGTTACGCAAAAGTCTTTATTAAGAAAAGATTTATGGGGGAATAGTGATACCATAATAAACAATAAATAATTGTTATAAATTAATTCATATTCGCATTACCCTGGAAACGGCGGCACTCTTCTCACCCACGATTATTTATCTTATATATAAATCGACAATTATTGATCTAATGCGGCTACATAAATAGTTAGCTTTTCTTTTGTTTCCTGGTATATCTTTGTTCTGCAAGATGCTACTAACTCTTGGATAGATTAAGGCATTAAGAGTAAAAAATATTCTTATATGCGCAAATTATCGTAAACGGCCCTTAAAAACACCGATTCATTTAAATAAATAAAGAAAAATTGATATAGGATAATTTCCTTTGGTTTTTTCAAAATCAACCGTTGAGATTTATGAGAAATTGTGAGATGTAGGCCAGTCTGTTCCTTCCTGTCCTGTAAATCCTGTTATATCAACGTCGGCGAGCGACTTAAGGATGCCCCTTTAAATTTTTCGTCTTCTTCAAACTAACAACCTTTTGTTCGAAAAGGTCTGTAAACTGGTAAATTCTGGTACTGTTTTTTTTCAAATCCCCCCCCCTGTTAGTTATGGTTTTCTGGCCTCAAATGTAAGCAAGATAGCAGTAAATTTACTTATTACCCGTACCTGGGATAAGGTTCCTTTGCAGTATTTTCGGAAAGGATTTAGTCAAAATGGGACCAGACTACATCCCATTTCCATTACTTATCTAACCGTGACTCTCCTTTGCAACTATAGGATTTTCCGTCATACGTTACATTAACCAAAACACGATAACCGCCTGAATGGTTTGTTCCAACAATCACTGGTGATTTTAACGTTACCAAATTGAATAGTAGTATCCCGACTCACAGTGCCGTACATGTTTGGAAAGGTCCTTATTCCACCTGCTCCATTCTGAAATCGGGCCACGCCTCCTTCTAACGACATCGGTATCATCAATGTGCTGCCATCGAAGCTCATCCTGTCTCCTTTAGATTTTGCCTAATTAGTATACTCTCTATCTCACTCCGTTTCCTTACATGAGTTATCATTTCCTACGCGGGTACAGTTTTAACTCTGGAGCAAATTTCAAACGCTTTCCAGAACTTATCAGACATCAGACCCTCTACTGATCATTTCTTAGAGTTAATTCTTTTTTCTCGCGCTCCATAATCTTTTGCATATAATTCCGCATAGGCGTTTTTCTTCCTGAATGATTTATCAGGACCAATAACTGTTGTTTTGCTACCCGCCAGTAATGTTCCTCTTTCTGAAAGAGAACAATACCTGCTCTGACTTTCAGGTATTGGCCCACCGTTATTCACTCTGCCATCAGATAATTTATTTCGTCCAGTTTAGTCAATACGTCATCTCTATCTGGCTACTCGCCAACAAATCCACCGGTTTGATGATGCCACAGCCGCGCATATAGCCCGCCCTTCGCCAGCAGTTCGCTATGGCTTCCTATCTCCGCAATGCGGCCCTTCTCCAGCACCACCAGTCGATCCATTTTCGCGATAGTGGACAGACGGTGGGCGATAGCAATTACCGTTTTACCGCCCATCAGCGTTTCCAGGCTCTCCTGGATCGCCGCTTCCACCTCGGAGTCCAGCGCGGAGGTCGCCTCATCCATAATCAGGACAGGGGCATCTTTCAGCAGAACCCGGGCAATAGCGATGCGCTGCCGCTGGCCGCCAGAGAGTTTTACGCCGCGCTCGCCAACGTGCGCATCCAGCCCATAACGTCCTTCGGAGTCGGAAAGCAGAGGGATAAATTCGTCCGCTTTGGCACGGTGGATGGCCTGAAGCACCTCCTCCTCAGTGGCATGTGGCCGACCATACAGCAGATTGTCGCGGATCGAGCGATGCAGCAGCGAGGTATCCTGAGTAATCATGCCTATCTGTGCGCGCAGGCTCTCCTGGCTGACCTGAGAAATATCCTGTCCATCAATGGAAATCCTGCCGCCATCCAGGTCATACAGCCGCAGCAGCAGGTTTACCAGCGTCGATTTTCCCGCTCCGGACGGGCCAATCAAACCAATTTTTTCGCCCGGACGGATAGTCAGCTGAAGGTTATCAATCACCCGGCGGTCGTGACCGTAGTTAAAATCAACATTCTCATAGCGAATTTCACCGCTGTGAACCTTAAGCGTTGGCGCCTGGGGTCTGTCGGTGACGCTGACCGGCTGGGCAATTGTTTTCAGCCCATCCTGTACCATACCAATATTTTCAAAAATGCCGTTCACCACCCACATGATCCAACCCGACATATTCACAATGCGTATAACCAGCCCGGTCGCCAGCGCAATGGCCCCCACGCTTATCAGCGACTGCGTCCACAGCCAGAGCGCCAGGCCGGTAGTACCGACGATCAGCAGGCCGTTCAGCGTGGTGATCGCCACATCCATATTGGTCACCATACGGCCCTGCTGGCGGGTTTTCTCGGTCTGATCGCCAATCGCCTCACGCGCATACTGACGTTCCAGATCGCTGTGAGCAAACAGCTTAAGGGTGGTGATATTGGTGTAGCCATCCACAATGGTGCCCATCAGCTTTGAACGGGCATCAGAAGAGGCCACCGAGCGGGATTTTACCCTGGGCACAAAGTAGATCAGACTGATGATGTAGCCCACTATCCAGACCAGCAGCGGGATCATCAGCCGCCAGTCCGCTTCGGCAAACAGCACCAGCGCGGTGATGGCGTATATCAGTACGTGCCACAAAGCGTCCACCGCCTGTACCGCAGAGTCGCGCAGGGCGTTGCCGGTCTGCATGATGCGCTGCGCAATGCGTCCGGCAAAATCATTCTGAAAGAAGTTCATGCTCTGGCGCAGCACATAGTTATGATTCTGCCAGCGGATCATACTGGTCATGCCGGGATTAATGGTCTGGTGCACCAGCAGGTCGTGCAGGCCGATAAAGAGTGGCCGCAATACCAGCGCAACCACGGCCATCCAGATAAGCGTCGACGCATGATCGCTGAAAAAGGTCGCGGCTGGGGTGGCGTTGACCATATCAATAATGGTGCTGAGATAGCGAAAAAGGGCGACCTCAATCAGCGAGGCAACCAGCCCCACGACCAGCAGCAGGGCAAAACTCTGCCATACCTGGCGCAGGTAGTAGACATAAAAGGCCCAGACGCTATTGGGCGGCGTAGAAGCAGGGGCATCCCGGAAGATATCAATCAGTCGTTCAAAGCGGCTGTACAGCATAGTTAAGGCTCACATCTACGGCTAAAGGAATTAATTTTAGTCCATTGACGCGTCGTAAGGTGGACATTTGGGCTGTGTATAAATCCGACACCATACCCTATTTGATGACATCCATGACTACACACTCTCTGTGAACCCGGTCCGCCTTTAACAACATTACCCGCTAAGCCGGTGAAATGGTCCTTATACAAAGCTTACATATTTTGCGCACTAACCTTACGTTTGTAATATCCTAAGCGCTTCTGGCTACGTACGACATGGCAAATAAGAAAAACAGGCCTTAACACTATGATCTATGATTGCTTCACCTATTATGATGAAGACATGCTTCTGGAATTACGTCTTAACACCCTTCACCAGCACGTTGATAAGTTTGTTATCGTTGAATCGCTTTACACCTTTACAGGTAAAAAGCGTGAAAAACTTAATTTCGATATTGAAAAATTCTCCCGCTTCCGGGATCAAATTATTTATGTCGTTAATGAGCACGTCCCAACCGTTCATCAGCATGAATTTGTATCGAATGGATCCGTTATTGCCCCTGGCGAATCCGATCCCTGGGAAAACGAAAGGGTGGCGCGCAACGCGATTATGCGCGGATTAACCTGTGCGAAGGATAACGACATCATCATTGTGTCCGATGTTGATGAGATACCCCGCCCGGAAGCCATCGCGCGATTCAGCCCACGGCACCTGTGCACCACGCTCTATCAACATTTCCATAACTATAAATTCAACGTACAGGTTTTTAATGATGACGGCTCCCCCCGCTGCGCAACGTTAACCAAAATGGTGCATTTCAGTACGCTACGCGACTTCTTTTATGGGCAACCCGAACTGCTGAGGAATGTGAAACGTCGGGGTAATCCCATTCGTGATAACTGGTTTCGCTGGAACTGGTTAAAATACCGAACCCAGGTAGTTAATAACGGAGGCTGGCATTTCTCATGGGTAATGACCGATGCCCGTATCAGCGAGAAGATGTCTACCATCGCCCATACCGAACATGACCTGCCGGAGTTTAATAACCCGGACCATATTCGCCGCTGTGTCGAAAATAATATTGATATCTGGAACCGCCCTCGCAGAATGGAAATCATCCCGGTGACAAAGGAGAATCTTCCTGGCTGGCTGGTGGAAAATCGTCAGCGCTTTGCCGAGTTTTTCAGAAGCTAAATCCCGACGTATACTCAGCGCTCCTCACCCGGCTCATACTCTTCAATCATCGGCGGCGTCTGCATCGTCAGGGTAATAATGAAACGGGCACCGCCCTCAGGGCGGTTCTCCGCACGGATCTGCCCGCCGTGGATATCAACAATGGCATGGCAAATGGCCAACCCCAGACCGACGCCCGGCACCGCAGACTCTTTATCCCCGCGTGAGAACTTCTCAAATATCTGCGCTTCCTGCCCACCGGGGATCCCCGGCCCGCCGTCCCAGACCTCAAGGGTAAGCTGCTGCATCCGGTTCTCAGCCTCGTTCATCGCTGACCCACGCTGCATCCGGTTTCCAGCATCGCGCCCTGTTGAGCCGCCCGGCCTCTGGCCTTCGCCAGCCATCATCTGTGGCTCGACGCGCGCGCGAATGCCGATGTCAGCCACTGGCCCGGCATACTTGAGCGCATTCTCCAGCAGGTTGGTCAGCACCCTCTCCATCAGCGGGCCGTCCACCTGAATCAGCACGAGCTCAGGCGGCAGATCCAGTGCGATATGTCGTCCGGCCAGCGACGATGCCATCATTCTCAGCGTACTACCGACCAGCTCATCCAGCGCCATCCATTCGGTACACAGGCTGAACCCACCGGACTGCAGGCGTGCCATATCCAGCAGATTATTCACCAGCCGGATGGTATTCAGCGTCTGCTCCCGCATCGCGCTGGCCTGCGGCGCATGTTCAGAACCCGCCGTGGCCAGATCCAGCGTCAGTATTTCCGCCTGGCCAAACAGTACCGTCAGCGGCGTGCGCAGGTCGTGAGACAGCGCCGACAGCAGCGCGTTACGCAACTGCTCCCGCTCGGCGGCGAGACGCGCGGCGGCTTCCCGCTGGCTGAGGGCCATGCGCTCCAGCGCATTAGCGATCAGTACGATAAAGGTCTCAATCAGCCGCTGCTGCTCGGGGATCATCAGCTGGCGCAGGTTCACGGGCTCCAGCACCAGCAGCCCCAGCGTTCCGGGGCCACTTTTTAGCGGCAGGATCTGCCAGGGTACGCCCGGCAGCGTATCGGTTCCTGCACCGGCGGGCTGGCCCCGATCAAAGCTCCAGCGCGCGATTGCCCTGTCCGGGACGGTACTGAGCTCTGGCACGCCCGCTGCGATAAGTTCGCCCTGCTCATCCGGCAGTAGCAGCTCGCTTCGCGCCTGAAGCGTAATGTGCGCGCTGCGCTGTAGCGCCGCGGCAATGTCCTGCGGCGTCAGTGCGCGACTGAGTGATTTCGCCATTTCATAGAGATGCCGAACACGCCGTTCGCGGTAGCGGGCGACCCGCGCCTGATAGCGTACCCCCGCCGTCAGATTACCCACAATCACGCCAACCGCCAGCATCACGCCAAAGGTCACCAGGTACTGCACATCTGACACCGCGATGGTGCCGGTCGGCATAACAAAAACCACGTCAAAAGCGACAATATTCAGGATAGTCGCGACCACCGATGGCCAGCGGCCATAGCGCAAGGCCACCACCACCACCGCCAGCAGATAGACCATTACCAGATTAACCGAGTCGACGCCCGGCAGCAGCCAGCGGCCAGCCAGCGTAACCAGCGCGCACAGCGCCGCTGCCGCCGTGCAGCCTTTCATCTGCATGCGCCATTTATCCTGGGTGAGGCGCTGACCCTCTGCCGGGCCGGGCGGCAGCGGGGTCGACTCATCCAGCGCCACAATGACCAGATCGAGATCCGGCCCGAGCTGGCCCAGGCGATCGGCGAAGCTGTCGCGCTTCCAGCGACGTGCCGGCCGGCGACCAATAATGATTTTCCCCAGATTATTTTCGCGCGCGTAGCGCAGCACCGCCACCGCCTCGCTGGGATCGGAAAGGGTCGCCGTTTCCGCACCCAGATCCTGCGCCAGCCTTAGCGTACGCAGAATATTGCGCCGTCGCGCTTCATTCAGCTTGTAGAGCCGGGGCGTCTCAACGTAGACGGCATGCCATACGCAGTCGAGCCTGGCGGCCAGCCGTGCTGCCGTCCGCACCAGCTTTTCGCTGCCGGTATTATCGCCAATGCAAAGCAGCAGGGCATCGCGGGTATGCCAGACTTTTTCCCGACCCTGGCCGTCGCGCCACGCGCGCACCTGATCGTCAACGCGATCGGCAGTGCGCCTTAGCGCCAGTTCGCGCAGGGCATATAAATTTCCCTTGCGGAAGAAGTTCTCAATGGCGCGTTCGGCGCCCTCGCCGATGTAAACCTTGCCCTCTTTCAGGCGCTGACGAAGATCGTCGGCGGGCAGATCGACCAGTACCACCTCGTCGGCGGCATCAAAAAAGGGATCGGGAACGGTTTCACGCACGCGGATGCCGGTCACGCCGCCGACCACATCATTCAGGCTTTCCAGATGCTGAACGTTGACCGTGGTCATTACGTCAATCCCCGCCTCCAGCAGCTCATCAATATCCTGCCAGCGCTTAGGATGACGCGAACCGGGCGCATTGGTATGCGCCAGCTCATCCATCAGGATCACCGCCGGATGGCAGGCCAGCGCGGCGTCCAGATCAAACTCCGGATGACGGTTCTGGCCAGTGGCGCGGCGCGGCAGGAGGGTTAGCCCCTCCAGCAACGCCGCCGTTTCGACCCGGCCGTGCGTTTCGACCACGCCCACCAGCACCGCCAGCCCCTGCGCCCGCAGGCGCTGCGCCTCCTGCAACATGGCCCAGGTTTTGCCCACACCTGCACAGGCCCCGAACCAGATTTTCAGCCTGCCGCGCCCGGTGTCGCGGGTTTGCAGCAGCAGTGCGTCCGGATCCGGGCGCTGAAGTTCATCGTTCATCCTGTTCCTTATGACTGGCAGACCCTTTATCGTTCCCGCTTAATCACTGCGCCGTCAGATCGTCCAGCGCCAGGTTCAGCGTCACCACGTTCACCCCCGGCTCGCCGATAAAGCGGGGAAAGGGCGTTTGGATATTGTCGTTAATCAGCCGCTTTACCTCTTCCAGCGGCAGGTTACGGGCCGCCGCGACCCGGGCCGCCTGCCACAGCGCCGCCTGCGGCGAGATTTGCGGGTCCAGCCCGCTGCCGGAAGCCGTCACCAGGTCCACCGGCACCCTGTCGCTGGCCTGCGGGTTCGCGCGACGAAGCGCCGTCACCCGCTGTGTTACCGCCTCATCCAGCGCCGGATTGCTGACCGCCATATTGCTGCCTGACGAAGCCAGCGGATTATAAGGAGAATCGCCGGTCGCGGAGGGTCGGCTCCAGAAATAGTCCGGTCGGCTAAAATTCTGCCCGATCAGCGTCGAGCCAACCGGTTTATCCTCTCTGTAGAGCAACGAGCCCGTGGCCTGGGAGGGAAACCACCACTGTGCCAGCAGGGTCGTCATCAGAGGATAGAGTAAACCGGTTATTAAGGTTAGTAGCAGCAGCAAAATCACTGCGGGTCGTAACTGACTCATGATGATAATTCCTTAAAACAGACCGGTCAGGGTCAGCAAGATATCAATAAGCTTGATGCCCACGAAGGGCACCAGCAGGCCGCCAACGCCGTAAATCCACAGGTTGCGTCGCAGCAGCGCGGCGGCACTCAGCGGGCGATAGCTCACCCCTTTCAGCGCCAGCGGGATGAGAAAGACAATCACCAGGGCGTTAAAGATCACCGCCGAGAGGATCGCCGAGTCCGGCGAGTGCAGCCGCATCACGTTCAGGGCGTTTAGCTGTGGATAGGTCACGGCAAACGCCGCCGGGATAATGGCGAAATACTTCGCCACGTCGTTGGCGATGCTGAAGGTGGTCAGGGAGCCGCGGGTCATCAGCATTTGTTTACCGATATGCACCACTTCCAGCAGCTTGGTGGGGTTGGAGTCCAGGTCGACCATATTTCCCGCCTCCTTTGCCGCCTGGGTGCCCGAGTTCATGGCGACCGCCACATCGGCCTGAGCCAGCGCGGGCGCATCATTGGTGCCGTCACCGGTCATCGCCACCAGCCGTCCTTCAGCCTGATACTGGCGGATCAGCGCCAGCTTGGCCTCCGGCGTCGCTTCGGACAAAAAGTCATCCACGCCCGCCTCGGCGGCTATCGCGGCGGCGGTCAGCGGGTTATCGCCGGTGATCATAATGGTCTTGATGCCCATTTTACGCAGCTCGGCAAAGCGTTCCTTTATGCCGCCCTTAACGATGTCCTTAAGCGCCACCACGCCCATCACCTGCGCGCCGTCGCACACCACCAGCGGCGTACCACCGCCGCGCGCCACCTCTTCAACCTGACGGTTGACCTCCAGCGGGAACTGTCCGCCGCCGCTGTCGATATGACGGCGCACGGCATCCACCGCCCCTTTACGCACCATTCGATCCTGGACGTTCACGCCGCTCATGCGGGTTTGTGCCGAGAACGGGATAAAAGTGGCCCCCATGCTGGTCAGATCGCGCTCACGCAGGTTAAATTTCTGCTTCGCCAGCACCACAATGCTGCGCCCTTCCGGCGTTTCGTCAGCCAGCGAGGCCAGCTGCGCCGCGTCTGCCAGCTGTTCTTCACTGACCCCCGGCGCGGGAATAAACTGCGTGGCCTGGCGGTTCCCGAGGGTAATGGTGCCGGTTTTATCCAGCATCAGCACATCCACGTCACCGGCGGCCTCCACCGCACGACCGCTGGTGGCGATCACGTTCGCCCCCAGCATGCGGCTCATCCCGGCCACCCCAATCGCCGACAGCAGCCCGCCGATGGTGGTGGGGATCAGGCAGACCAGCAGCGCTACCAGCACGGTTACGCTGACGGCATGACCGCCCCAGGCGGAAAAAGGCCAGAGCGTGGCGGTCGCCAGCAGGAAGACGATGGTCAGCGCCACCAGCAAAATAGTGAGGGCAATCTCATTCGGCGTTTTACGGCGGGTCGCCCCTTCTACCATGGCGATCATCCGGTCAAGAAAGGTCTCGCCGGGATTAACGCTGCACTGAATAATCAGCCAGTCAGAGAGGATACGGGTGCCGCCGGTCACCGAAGAGAAGTCGCCGCCGGATTCCCGGATCACCGGCGCGGATTCACCGGTAATGGCGCTTTCGTCCACCGACGCGCCGCCTTCCAGGACTTCACCATCGCACGGAATAATGTCCCCGGCCTCCACCAGTACCACGTCGCCTTTACGCAACGTATCTGCCGAAACCTGACGATGAGGCGCACCGTAGCGTGTCCCGGCCAATTTTTTGGCGTAGCTGGTTTTCTGCACGCCCTTCAGGCTGTTGGCCTGCGCCTTACTGCGTCCCTCCGCCAGCGCTTCAGCAAAGTTGGCGAACAGCACGGTAAACCAGAGCCACAGCGAGATAGCGGCGGTAAAGCCCGCGCTGCCGGGCGTTTTACCGGCCAGCATCGCCAGGGCCAGCAGGGTAGTCAGTACGCTACCCAGCCAGACAACAAACATCACCGGATTTCGCAGCTGTACGCGGGGGGTGAGTTTTTTCACCGCATCACCTGCGGCGGTCCGCATCAGCGCAGCATCAAACAGCGCCTGTTGATTACGCATTCTCTTTCTCTCCGGCATTAATGACTGTACGTTTGCAAATGTTCTGCCACCGGCCCGAGGGCCAGCGCAGGGATAAACGTGAGCGCGCCAACCAGCAATACGGTGCCAATCAGCAGCGCGATAAACAGCACGCCGTGGGTCGGCAGGGTGCCGTTGCCCGCAGGCTGGATCTTTTTCACCGCCAGCGAACCGGCAATCGCCATCACGGGAATGATGATGCCGAAACGGCCAGCCAGCATGCAGAACGCCAGCAGCAGGTTCCAGAAGGGCGTATTGGCACTCAGTCCACCAAAGGCGCTACCGTTGTTGTTCGCCGCCGAAGAAACGGCATACAGCACCTCGCTAAAGCCGTGAATGCCCGGGTTGAAGATGCCGCTGCGTCCGGCATCGGTCATCATCGCCAGCGCGGTGCCCAGCAGGACCAGCGCGGGCGTAACCAGAATGGCCAGCGCGGTCATTTTCATCTCCCAGACGTCGATTTTTTTGCCCAGATATTCCGGCGTACGACCAATCATCAACCCGGCGATAAACACCGCCAGCAGCACAAACAGCAGGATGCCGTACAGCCCCGCGCCCACGCCGCCAAATACCACCTCACCAATTTGCATCAGCCACATCGGCACCATGCCGCCCAGCGCGGTGAAGGAGTCATGCATCGCATTGACCGCCCCGCACGAGGCCGCCGTGGTGATTGCCGCAAACAGGCTGGAGTTAAGGATGCCGAAGCGCGTCTCTTTGCCCTCCATATTGATCGCGCTGTCGGCGCCCAGGCTGAGGAAATGAGGGTTTCCCCGCAGCTCGGCCCACATCACCACTACTACGGCTGCAATAAACATCATCGACATCGCCCACAGCAGCGCGTGGCCCTGACGACCGTCTTTCACCACCTCGCCAAAGGCGAAGCAGAGCGCGGCGGGGATCAAAAAGATCGCCAGCATCTGCACAAAATTGCTCAGGGCGGTAGGATTCTCAAACGGGTGCGCCGAGTTAGCATTGAAGAAGCCGCCGCCGTTCGTGCCCAGCATTTTGATCGCTTCCTGCGAGGCGACCGGTCCCATCGGCAGCGTTTGCTTCACACCCTCCAGCGTATGCAGGTCAACGTAACCGCTGAAATTTTGCAGCGTCCCCTGACTGACGAAGAACAGCGCCATCAGCAGCGAGATCGGCAGCAGAACGTACAGGGTGATGCGCGTCATATCCCGCCAGGCATTGCCGAGGGTGCCCAGTGACCGGTTGGCAAAGCCACGGATCAGCGCAAAGGCCACGGCAATACCGGTGGCAGCGGAGAGAAAGTTTTGCACCGTCAGCCCAGCCATCTGGCTGAAATAGCTCAGGGTGCTCTCGCCCGCATAGGCCTGCCAGTTGGTGTTGGTGACAAAGCTGACGGCGATGTTTAGCGCCAGATGCCAGCTAAGATTGGGCAGCTGCTGCGGGTTAAGCGGTAGTGAGGCCTGGGTCATCAACATGACCGTCAGCAGGATCAGGCCGCCCAGGTTAAACAGCAGGATGGCCAGCAGATAGCGCTGCCAGCTCATTGGCTTAGCATCGACCCCGCTGACGCGCCATAGTCGCCGCTCGAATCCCGCCAGACCCGGCATGGGCCGGTCGTCGATCAGACGAACCAGCCCGGTTCCCAGCGGCCTGGCCAGGACAATCAGGATCACCATGTAGCTGGCGATCAGTAAAAATGCGCTGGCAGCCATCAGAATGCCTCCGCATTAATCAGGGCATAGACCAGATAGCCCATCAGCAGAAAAACCAGCACAATGCCGGCAATTAACGCCATGCTCACAACACACCTCCAGAGCCTTTTCAGATGGCGTTAGTTTGGCGTGACGGATGAAAAGTTAATGTAAAAATGGCGGGGTGCGGCGTAAAAAAAGTATAAAAATTTGGAGGTGAAGTGGCTTCAACGAAAGCCAGGATAGGGGTGCAGTCATGCACACTGAAGCGCGACGCGGCGGTTATTTTTTTGTGAATGCTTTATTTATAAGAAATACGGTTAACCCTGCCAATAGTAAAGGGCAAACCACAAGGGCGACGATCAAAGAATTAGCCGTTGAGCCAAACAGGTTAAATGGATTAGTAAGATTAACAATGACGTGATAGCTGGCACTCGACAAAAATCTGAATAGCACCTCAGGAAGAATGAATAAGTAGATTAATGCCGAAGTAACAAAAACCAGGATATTTTTCAACCTTGTCAGCTGTGCTTATCCTTGCAACAGGGGAACCTGAACGGTACTAAACTAACGCTTTTATTTTTGAAACAGCTATCTGTCAGAATGTCATGGGTTACTAAATAGCGGTTCCACATAGCGCCACAGGTGGGGCTATGGCAATAAGCAGGCCTTAGAAAGCACACAACATTATATCGCCAGCAGCGCGGCTGCTGGCTCTGATAATCAGGTGGTCAGCAGGGTATGCAGCGCCTGTAAATCACGCTTCATCCACTCCAGGTCCTGAGAAAATTTCTCGTCGGACATCAGCGGCTGACGAAATACGGTAATCAGCACTTCCGCACCCGCTTCATTCTCCACCACGCGCATCGGTACATACACCTCTTTGCCATAACCGCTGTCCACGTAGTGATCCATCACGCCGAAAGGGTTGTGGTCGGTGAAGCGGATTTTTACGTTTTCATCTGTTCCGGTGGCCTTCCAGTAATTGCCTTCCTGTACCAGCGTCGACTGGCTCAGGCCCGAGGCCCACTTTGGAAAATAGTCGGGCTTCCAGATGGTTTCATACAGATCAACCCAGTTACGGGGAATGGTCATACTGATGGTTTGCGATGGCAGCATAGATTCTCCTGAAAAAACATATCACCCTGATTTAACCATTCGACGGCCGGGATGGAAAGCACTCAGCAGCCATTATGTTAGCTGCATGCCGCTATATATAATCTTACATAGCGTTATGCTAATCTTTGCGCTCTTTTGACAGCATCCCCGGCGCAGTCGACCGTTCGAGTCGTCACCGTCTCTTTAAGGTATCTAAATGGCAGTGGTAAAAACGTCCCTGGTGGCAGGGAAAGGCGCGCTCTGCGTGTTAATTTGCTTTGCGCTACAGGCTCAGGCCGCCGCGCAGGACAAGACATTAACGGTAGAGGCTACCGCCCCCACCACGGAGGTTGCCGCCCCCGATAAGCAGGCAACGCTCGGTAATCTGGGTAAGCAGGCGGTACGCAATACGCCTTACTCGGTGCAGGTTATTTCGCCGGGACTGATGAAGCAGCAGCAGCTTAAGAGCGTCAGCGATATCTATCGCTATATGCCGTCCGTACAGGGCGATGGCGCCCGGCCCCAAACGCGCGGCATGCAGGGGAGCGTGGTGCAGAACTCGATGATCGACGGCTTAAACGTGGTATCCACCACTGACTATGCCGCCGAACAGTTCGATCATATTGAAGTCCTGAATGGCCTTGCGGGTTCACTTTACGGCCCGGCCAACCCGGCAGGGCTGTTTAACTTTGTCGCTAAGCGTCCGACCGATATCGCGCAGCACAGCCTGACGGTGGGCGCGGGCACCGGCCTCAGCCATCTGGTGTCCGGCGACTTTAGCGGCCCGCTGGATGATAACGATCGCCTGCGCTATCGCGCCAATTTCCTTGATGACGAGGGAAGCGGCTACGTTAGCGGCAGCAAAAAGCGCCGCCAGCTTTTCAGCCTGGCGCTGGATGCTAACCTGAGCGATAAAACGGTGCTGGAGACTAACTTCAGCTACTACCATTTTTACGATAAAGGCCTGCCGGGAAAATTCGCGCTGGGTAGCGGGCTCTCTTTCCCCTCAGCACCGAACCCTAAAACAAAAAATCTCGGCCAGTACTATGCCGGGGACGATAATCATACGCTGACCGCCGGCCTGCACCTGAAGCATGACTTTGACGGCAACTGGCAGGGCGAGGTGGGCGTACTGCGCCAGATTGCTGACCGCGAGTCCACGGCGGTCACCAATACCTTTACCGATAACCGCGGTCATTACAAAACCACGACCTCCTCTGCCACCGCCAGCCGTTTTACGGTTAACAGCTATATGGCTAACCTGAATGGCGAAGTGGATACCGGCTGGCTGCATCATCAGATTTCAACTGGCGTTCGCGGCTTTGTGCTGAAGAACGAAAATCCACGCAGCGGCGGCACATTCACGCTGGGCAGCGCCTCGCTGGATAATCCACAGGCCTTTGCCGAGCCGAATTACCCTGACTTTACCCGACGCTATCACTCGGCGACGGCCACGCAGCAGTCATTACTGCTCAGCGATACCCTGACCTTATCCCCCCAGTGGAGCCTGCTGCTGGCGGGCAGCGAGAGTCTGCTTAACTCCGCCAACTACGCCAAAACCGGCAGCCGTACCAGCGAGTCCAGCGACAGCGGCTTTAGCGTGTCGGCCAGCCTGATGTACAAACCCGTCGATCCACTGACGCTGTACGTCACTTACGCAGACAGCCTGCAACAGGGCGATACCGCCCCCGCGGGTGCCAGCAACGCGGGCAATATTCTCTCTCCTTACCGCAGTAAGCAGGTGGAGGCTGGCAGCAAGCTGGCCGTGGGGAAAGTGTTGCTAACCGCCGCCCTGTTCCAGATTGACCGTCCCTTTGCCTATACCACCACCCGTGGCGACTACGCGGTAGAAGGTAATCAGCGCAACCGCGGACTGGAGCTGATGGCCGACGGCGACCTGAGCGATAATCTGCATCTTTACGGCGGCATGACGTGGCTCGACCCACGCCTGCGTGATACCGCCAGCACCCGCACCGAAGACAAGCAGATCACAGGTCTGGCACGCTATACCGCCAGCCTGTTCGCCGCCTGGGACCTGCCCTTTATTCGCGGTGCCGACGTGCACGGTGGCATGCGCTACGTAGGCCGACGCAGCACCGACAATGCTAATGACAGCTGGGTGGGCAGCTACGCCACCTTTGACGCGGGCACGCGCTACAAAACCCGCCTGTTCAATACCGACACCACGTTCCGGCTGGATATGACCAATCTGACGAACCGCCACTACTGGACTAACATTGTGCCGGGTGGCCTGAATGGCTACAGCGGCGCGGGCTATGCCAGCGCGCAGATTGGTGAGCCACGGATGGTGCAGGTTTCCATGCAGCTGAGTTTCTGATGAGGATATGATGAAAAAGCGTCTGATTTTGCCGCTGCTGGCAGCACTGAGCCTGACGGCGGTCAGCCACGCCACGGTTGCCCGCACGGTGACGGATGATGGAGGGAACCGGGTTGAGGTGCCGCAGGAAGCGCATCGCATTGCCGATGCCTGGTATGCACATCATTCCTTGCTGATGACGCTTGGGGCGGGCGATCGCATCGTCGCCACGGTCAATCATCCCCAGGACCGGCCCTGGATGTTCAAAATCCAGCCCTCTCTGAATCAGGCGCTGTCGGTGCATGGCCGCAGCTTTGAAAGCGAGGCGCTGCTGGCGCGCAAGGTCGATGTGGTTTTTGTACCCGCCGAAGATGCCGATGCTGCCGCCTATCGCCAGGCGGGTCTGCCGACGCTGGTAATGCGCTTTGATGATTTCCCGTCGATGAAGCGCTCACTGCTGACCACTGCTGAAGTTATCGGCAGCGACGACGCCAGGCAGCGCGCAAAAGCGTATAACGCCTGGCTCGACGGCGAGATAGCGGCCATCAGTGCGAAAACCGCCAGCCTGACCGAGGCCCAGCGCCCGCGCGTCCTGCATATTCAGTCGCTTCATCCCCTTAAGGTCGACGGTCGCAATACGCTGATTGACACCTGGATTAAACTGGCGGGCGGGCGCAACGCGGCGGCGGAGGTGGAAGGCAATATGAAGGAAACCTCGCCGGAGAACGTCCTGTTCTGGCAGCCGGATATCATCATCATCGGTGCCGGTGCGGGCACCATAGAGGCGTCGGACTATGCTTCGCTGTTCAGCAATCTTAACGCGGTGAAAAACCATCAGGTATTCCAGAATCCGGCCGGGGTATTCCCCTGGGATCGCTACGGCACCGAGGCCGCGCTGCAAATCCAGTGGGCCGCTAAGCTGCTGCATCCGGCGCTGTTTAAAGACCTGGATATGGTGAAAGCGACGCAGGATTTCTATCATCGCTTCTTTAACTACGATCTGAACAAAACCCAGGCAGCAAGGATTCTACAGGGCCAGGGGCCAGAGAACTAAAGCGAGGGTCTGTCACGTCCGTCGGTAAACACGACTCCCGGGGGTAAACTATACTTAAGTCAAACCTCACTGACTGGCTACTGGAGCAGATTATGAAACTAAGCGGCATTCTGGCTATTCTGTGCCTCGCCCTGCCGGGCGTGGGCTGTTCACAGCTTCCTCCCGCCTCCGTATTTCAGCCGAAGCCAGCCAGCACGCTTTTCACTCCGGCGGCGGCAAAATGCGATGTCAGCCTGTGCCAGCAAAACTGCTACGTCCAGAACAGCCAGTGCGATCGTAATGACAGCAGCGGCTGTGGAGCGAAGATGCAGGCGTGTATACAGGCCTGCACCTCACAGTGCCATTAGCCGCATTAAGGCCGTTTCAGATCCTCAATCAGCCGCTGGTTAAAACGCGCAGGCTCTTCCATCTGCGGCGCATGGCCCAGCCCGGGGAACTCAATCAGCGTGGAATGCGGAATAGTGGCAGCGACCTGTTTGCCTAATTCGTTATAGTGGCCCAGGGTCGCCTTTACCGCCGGAGAGGCAATATCGCTGCCAATGGCGGTGGTGTCAGCGGTGCCAATCATCAGGGTGGTCGGAACGTTCAGATCCCGAAATTCGTAGTAAACCGGCTGAGTAAAGATCATGTCGTACAACAGGGCAGAATTCCATGCCACGACCTGCTTGCCCGGGCCATTATTCAGCCCGGCCAGCATGTTTACCCAGCGGTCATATTCCGGTTTCCAGCGGCCCACGTAATAGGTGTTCAGCTCATATTTCTTAATGCTGGCGGCGGAGGTTTTCAGCTCGCGCTGATACCAGTCGTCTACGCTCCGCCAGGGTACACCCTTCGCTTTCCAGTCCTCCAGACCGATGGGATTCACCAGCACCAGCTTCTGCACCGCCTGCGGATACATCAGCGCAAAACGCGTTGCCAGCATGCCGCCGGTGGAGTGACCCACCAGGACGATGTTATCAAGGTGCAGACTCTCCAGCAGCTGATGCGTATTCAGCGCCAGCTGCTGGAAGCTGTACTGATACTGTGCAGGTTTGGATGCGGTACAGAAGCCAATCTGATCCGGCGCAATGACCCGGTAACCCGCATGGCTCAGGGCTTCAATTGTCTGCTGCCAGGTTACGCCGCAGAAATTTTTACCATGCAAAAGCACCACCGTGCGGCCGTTGGCCCTGTTCTGGGGTTTGACGTCGATATACCCCATCGTGAGCGACTGGCCCTGCGAGGTGAAGGTAAATTTCTGCACGGGATAAGGGAAGGAAAAACCCTGGAGTTCGGGGCCATAGGCTGGCGTCGGGGGGGATATATTCACCTGAGCAGTGACCTGGGGTGGCAGCGTTATCGCCGCCAGCATCAGCAGGCAGTAAAGGCGTCTTAGCACGGGGATCCTCGCTATAGATGTTGATGGGTCTGCAACAGACAATGCTGATTTTTACATTTCAGGCACGGCGGAGAAGCGGGTGAGTGCGAAATTTCACGACTATTGATGGCAATACAGAGGCTCATTTGGGGAAAGATATAGAAATAATTTCATATTCTTTAACAAAAAAAGCGACAACCCCTGGCAGATTTGGCTTTTCAGGTTACATTTATGGGAATATCTGCGTGTACCAAGGAAACACTCATGCTGAGTAACACGAACTGGTTGGTTTCACTGCTTTGGCTACGCCTGTATACCCTTCTCGAACCCAGAGCCTCCGAGCGCTCCAGCTTTTATATGCAAGCCTGACGCCGTTATATGCCCGCCGCTCCGGCCGCCCATTCTTTCCGATCGGCAGCCGAAGCTTGAGGCGCTGCGAATTATTCGCTATCGCACGGGCTATTTCCCGGTGAAATCAATCACCATGCGTCCTTTAATTTTGCCGTCCAGCATCTCACTGAAAATCGCGTTGATATCCTCAACCGGCCTTTTGGTGACTTTCGGCACGACTTTCCCCTCGGCGGCAAACTGGAACGCCTCGGCCAGATCTTCCCGGGTGCCCACCAGTGAGCCAACGACCTGGATACCATCGAGTACCAGACGCGGGATATTCAGGCTCATTGATTCTGGTGGCAGGCCAACGGCAACGATGCGGCCACCGGCGCGCATCGCATCCACCGCTGAGTTAAACGCAGCCTTTGCCACGGCGGTCACTACGGCAGCATGAGCGCCGCCCGTTTTTTCCTGAATAACCTTCGCCGCGTCTTCTTTCAGGGAGTTGACGACCAGGTCGGCCCCCATTTCACTGGCAAACTGGAGCTGCGCATCATTCACATCAACCGCGATCACTTTGGCATTGAAGACGTTTTTTGCATACTGTAACGCCAGGTTGCCCAGACCGCCGAGGCCGTAAATAGCAATCCACTTACCGGGCTGAATACCTGAAACCTTAACTGCCTTGTAGGTGGTAACGCCTGCACAGGTCACGCTGCTGGCCGCCGCCGAGTCCAGCCCGTCCGGCACCCTGACCGCGTAGTCCGCAACAACGATGCACTCCTCTGCCATGCCGCCATCGACGCTAAATCCAGCGTTTTGCACGTCGCGACACAGCGTTTCGTTACCGGTCGTACAGTATTCGCAATGGCCACAGCCCTTATAGAACCAGGCAACGCTGGCGCGATCGCCCACCTTAAGAGAGGTCACGCCGGGGCCAATTTCTTTAACAATACCCACCCCTTCGTGGCCGAGAATAACGCCGGTTTTATCGCCGAAATCACCGTTTTTAACGTGCAAATCGGTGTGGCATACGCCACAGCAGTCCATTTTCAGCAGTGCTTCCCCGTGCTTTAAGGCACGCAGTGTTTTCTCAACAATGTCGACTGTATGATCTTTATTTACCACAGCAGCTTTCATAGCCTTTCCCTCACTTTTCAGGATTGATTTCCCTGCTAACTATACAGATAATTTTTAGCCTGAAGATTGATTTCAGTAAAGAATGAGCGCTGGATTCAAAAAACGAGCAAGCGGCCGCGCCTTCCCTCCTGGATAGCGCATCATTCGCTAAGCCGCTAAACTTTTCAGTAAGACAGGTTAAAATGAGTCCCTCGTTAATCTCGTAACAAGGAGCGAAAATGAAAAAAGTACTGATGCTTCTCGCCGCCGTAGCGATGGCAGGCAGCGCCCAGGCCGATGAGGGAACCGATGATGGTTCTCAGAGCTATATCACCAATCTTTGCACGATAGTGACGCAGGAAAAGAGCCCTGCAACAGCTGATGCTTACATCAACCAGCTAAAAGATTTGGACGCGCGAGGACATTCTTCCTCATCAATGAATACGTCACAATTTGACGAAGATGAGGCCAGAACCGTGGTGGCAGCATGGATGAATCTGAACGATGCGCAGAAAAAAGAGGCGCGCCAGAGCGAACAGGCCTGCCACGATGCCACCCTGAATGAGTATCAGAGTCAGGATTAACGCCTGATCCAGCGGCTTACACCTGAAGCAGTCGGTCCAGCTGTCGCCGTAGCTGCGCATTATCATGCTCAAGGCGGTCAATTTTTTCCAGCAGGGTCAGCACCATTGCCGTCCCTGCCCATTCCAGATCCAGCTCAATTCGCAACCGTCTGGCGCGGCGTAGCGCGCTCAGCGCCTGATAATCAAACAGCCAGATCGCTTCGGCGTCGAGCGGGGAAATGACCCCCAGGCCAACAATTTCGTACAGATCGTCCTGTGAAATCTCTACCACCTGGCAGAGTTCAGTGACGGTAAACCGGGTAAGTTCAGTCATCAGGGTTTCTCCCATGCGGCACGGGGATCAAAGGCGGCCTGACGTGACAGTTCCCGCCACAGTTCACTGGCTTTATCATCGCCTTTCGGCGGCATCACGACGTTGAGTATGGCGTAGAGATCGCCGGTCCCTTTTTTGTTGGCCAGTCCCTTACCTTTTATCCGCAGACGTTGACCGTTTTGGCTGTTCGCAGGCAGAGTGAGCGCAATCTTTCCGTTCAGGGTCGGGACCTGAAGCGTTGCCCCCAGCGCCGCCTCCCAGGGGGCAATGGGCACGATGATATGAAGATCCTGTCCTGCTACCTCATAAAGTGGATGCGGGGCCAGACGTATCACCAGATAGAGATCGCCATTTGCCGCCCCCTGAGTCCCCGCCACGCCCTGACCTTTCAGGCGTATACGCTCACCCTCAACCACGCCGGCCGGAATTTTAACCTTAAGGGTTTTGACCTTAACATCCGTCTGGCGGCCCAGCGCATCATAAATGGGTAGCTTATAGGAAACAGAGCGCGTCTCTTCGGCCAGCGTTTCTTCCAAAAACAGCGGCACTTCCATCTCAAGGTCTTCACCTCTGCGAGGCTGACGGCGCGTGGCCCCCTGCTGTGCCGAATGAAAGCGCTGCCCAAAAACGGATTCAAAAAAGTCAGAATACCCGGCACCACTTCCCTGGGTATGCTGCCAGCTCTCGCCGCCGAAACCCGCAGAAGCGCCGGAAAAACGCGGATCGTTGCGATGAAGCCTGATCTGATCGTATTCGGCGCGGCGCTCGCTGTCCTTAAGCACTTCGTAAGCTTCAGCAACCGCTTTGAAGTGACTCTCCGCATCTTTTTCATCGCTGACGTCAGGATGATACTTTCGCGCCAGTCGTCGATAGGCGGTTTTAATCGCCTTGAGATCCGCTGTCGGCTCCACCTCCAGCAGCGCATAATAGTCTTTAAATTCCATCTGTTATCACCTTATATTCATTATTTTAGTCGATATAAGTTCGGCTCATTCCATCGAACTCCACTGCGCCCTGGCTCCTGTCCCCAGCCCTGATAAGGATTAATCGGTGTCAGACGGGATCGACGAAGCGGCGCAAAGCCCGAATGAATAGTAGCCAGCTATTGAGTGGGTGAAAAGAGAGAACGGTGAAATTACGGTTGTCATTCTATCCTGACAGGGACAGTAAAAGGAGTCAGCCGGTGACGGGGAAGAGGTAAATAACAGGAGCAGTTAACAGAGGGAGATTAAGTGATAGCCAGCGGTCCTTCCATGACCGTGACTATCGAGGGTTTCGGGCCAGAACGCCTCAGGAGAGTGCGCCCGGCGGTACGTGTTTGAACGTTTCAACATAGGTGCGAAACACGTACTTAAGGAATTTTTTCATAAGCCTGCCTGTATCAACTTTTGTTAATAAAACACAAAAATTATACAGCCGGTGGGTTTTTCAGGCAATTTAATTTGAAGTGGATCACAGAAAATCAGCGGAATTATGAATTTATCGAAGTAAACAGCGGCTTAACAAATCGCATTTTGTTAAGCCCTTTAGAAGTGACTGCGGACGGCCAGGCTATCAGAGATAAGCGCGGCCCCCTTAATCAGGCAAACAGACCCAGGTGCTCAATCAGGATATTACTGCCAATACCTATCAGCACCAGACCGCCAAAAATTTCCGCCCATCTCCCCATCATCGGACCCAGGAAGCGGCCGAGAAGAATACCGGCAGAGGCCATAATCATGGTTGAAGCGCCAATCGCGAGCGCGGTCGTTACAATATTAACCTGAAGGAAAGCCAGCCCGACGCCGACGGCCATCGCGTCCAGGCTGGTGGCAACGGCGGTACCGGCCAGCAGCCAGAAGCCGTGACGCTCAGGGGCCTCTTCCGGCGCGTTAACTTTCTTACGCAAGCCTTCCACAATCATTCGCGCACCGAGAATGAACAGCAGAATAAACGCCACCCAGTGGTCCCATGACATCACGTAGCCGCTGGCGGCAATACCCACGCCCCAACCAATCAACGGCGTCAACGCCTCAATAACGCCAAAGATAAGCCCCGTGCGGAGAGCTTCTTTCAGGCCCGGACGGTTCAGGCTGGCACCTTTGCCGATTGCCGCCGCGAAGGCATCCATGGACATACCGAAAGCAAGAATGAGTGTAGCGTATAGATTCATTGTGGTTATACCGGCCCGGAAGCGTAACAGCCGCTCAAAGCATCAAAAGAACAGATCCCGCTGAAAAAATGGGGCGAGAAGGTTAATGTGGGACGCATGCTACCATGGGATGCCTTGAAAAAAAAGACAGTAAAATCAGGGATTTAATTATAGCATCGGCTATACTTTTTAACGAATGCTAATTTCGTGCCTATAAAAAGGCCAAAAAGCCTAAAAGAATTACTACTTTACCCGTTTCGCCCCTAAAACCGCAGGGAATTGCCCCTTCTTTAAGCAGCGCCATTTCTTCTCTGACAGGAAAAAAAGATCCGCCCTGCACCGCGAGGAACGTCAGGGATTGAAGATTGGCAACGATTGCCGGAAAATAGCCCGCAATGACCCGTGATGGAAATCCGATGAAAAATCCCTTTCTGACTTTTTTGATGCCCATGAGCACCCTGATGCTGGGTTTTCTCTCGGCTCTGCTGCTGCCCGCTCCGTGGTTCGGCCTTAGCCTCACCCACAGGCTGGTTGGGATGTTTCACCTGAGCGATATCGGCCAGCTCTATACGCTGGTGTTCTGCCTGTGGTTTTTGCTGCTGGGCGCGGTGGAATACTTTGTGATTCGCTTTCTCTGGCTGAAGTTTTATAAGGTTTAGCCACAAAAAAAGGGACGAGTCACAGACCCGCCCCTTCAAATTTTACTGCTGAGCATCAGCTGGCTGGCTATCGCGCTTAGGCTGAATATTGTGAGCCGCCTGTTATTACCTGCCCGCTGAATATCCGTTAGCCGCTCACCTGCCTACGCGCTAAATATCATTAGCAGCCCGCTGGAGAGTATCATCAGCCCCACGAAGAACAGCACGATAGCGGTTACCGCGTTATTGTGTTTCATTTTTTAATCCTCCTCAGAACCACTGACCAAAGCGGCGCATATAAATACGTTTTATGCTCTGGGCAACGATGCAATATCCGAACAGCGTAGCGACCAGCCACGGGAAATAAGACCAGGGCAGCGGCACCAGGCCAACGGCATGACCCAGCGGCGAGAACGGCAGATAAATACCCAACGCCATGACCAGCCCGGTCATCAGCATGACCGGCAGCGCAGCGCGGCTCTGGATAAACGGGATTTTCTGCGTGCGCAGCATATGTACCACCAGCGTTTGTGACAGCAGCCCTTCCACAAACCAGCCGGACTGGAACAGGGCCTGATGTTCAACGCTGTTCGCAGCAAATACATGCCACATCACCAAAAAGGTGGTGATGTCGAACAATGAGGAGGTGGGCCCCACCCACAGCATAAAGCGGCCAATATTCTTCGCATCCCATTTGCGGGGCTTGCGTAAAAACTCCCTGTCCATTTTGTCCCACGGCAGCGCCAGCTGGGACAGGTCATACAGCAGGTTCTGCAGCAGCAGCTGAATTGCCAGCATCGGTAAGAATGGAATAAAGGCGCTGGCCACCAGCACTGAAAAGACGTTGCCGAAGTTAGAACTGGCGGTCATGTTCAGGTATTTGATGATATTGCCGAAGGTTTCCCGGCCCTTAATGACCCCCTGCTCCAGCACCATCAGGCTCTTTTCCAGCAAAATAATGTCGGCTGACTCTTTGGCGATATCCGTCGCGGTGTCTACCGAAATACCGATGTCCGCATCACGTAGCGCGGGAGCGTCGTTAATCCCGTCACCAAGAAATCCCACCGTATGGCCATTCTGTTGCAGCGCCTTAAGCACCCGTGATTTCTGCTGCGGCGTGAGGCGGCAGAACACCATACGGGATTCAACTTCTGCCCGTAATGCTTCATTACCAAGACGATCGATCTCCCCGCCGGTCAGCGGTTCGCCGGGCTCCAGCCCCACGTCACGGCAAATTTTCGCGGTAATCACGGCATTATCGCCGGTGAGCACCTTCACCGTAACGCCGTTTTCCATCAGTGCTGCAATTGCCTCGCCTGCGCTTTCACGCGGCGGATCGAGAAAGGTCAGCAGTCCGCAGAGGGTCAGATCGCGTTCGTCATCCCTGTGCAGCGGGAGATGCAGCGGCGAATCTCCCAGATCGCGTTCGGCGATAATTAATACGCGAAAGCCCTGCTGATTCAGATGTTCAGCCTGCTGCAACCAGCGCTGGCGCGCGGCCTCATCCAGCTCGCAGCGCTGGCCGTTATCCAGCCAGTGGCTCGCCACCTTCAGCATTTCATCCACTGCGCCCTTGCAGATCAGCTTCTGCTGATTTCGCTCGTCGGCGACCACCACCGACAGACGACGACGTTCAAAATCAAACGGCAGCTCATCGATCTTGCGCCAGCGCCACAGTCCGCTGGTGGCCAGTTTGCCCTCGCTGAAGCGCAGAATCGCCTTGTCCATCAGGTTCTTAATGCCGCTCTGGTGACGGCTGTTCAGCCACGCCAGCTGTAGAACCTGCTCATCGGCGCGACCCTGAACGTTGAGGTGCTGGCTCAGAATTATGCGGTCCTGAGTCAGCGTGCCGGTTTTGTCGGTACAGAGGACATCCATCGCGCCGAAATTCTGAATCGCATTCAGCCGCTTGACCACCACCTTCTGGCGCGACAGGGCAATCGCTCCTTTAGCCAGATTTGAACTGACGATCATCGGCAG
This sequence comes from Erwinia sp. HDF1-3R, assembly GCF_039621855.1. Classification (NCBI taxonomy): domain Bacteria; kingdom Pseudomonadati; phylum Pseudomonadota; class Gammaproteobacteria; order Enterobacterales; family Erwiniaceae; genus Erwinia; species Erwinia sp. HDF1-3R. Next base: position 4,631,067 of record NZ_CP155071.1, read on the forward strand.
CATTTCAGGGGTCAGGCCAACCGCGACCGCCAGCGCAAACATCAGCGCATCGGTCCAGTCTCCTTTGGTAAAGCCGTTAATCAGCAGAACGACAGGCACCATCACCAGCATAAAGCGGATCAACAGCCAGCTGACGCTGTTCACCCCACGATCGAAAGCGGTCTGGGGCCGGCTTCCCACCACTGACTTCGCCAGGGAGCCAAACCAGGTGTGGCCGCCGGTTGCCACCACAACGGCAGTGGCCGTCCCGCTGGCTACGCTGGTTCCCATCAGGCAAATGCCGGGAGCATGCAGGATATTATCCTCCACTTCGTCCGCCGCGCCCGACTCCTGCGCGCGCGCGCTTAGCGGGTCATATTTTTCAACCGGAATGGCCTCACCGCTCAGCGCAGCCTGGCTGACAAACAGGTCGCGGGACGACAGCAGGCGCACATCGGCTGGAACCATATCGCCAGCGGAGAGAAAAATAATATCGCCAGGCACCACATCCTGAAGGGCAATCTCCATCTTCAGGGGCTGGCCCATGATGCCGCTGCGACGGATCACGGTCGCGGTAGTGCGCACCAGTGATTTCAGTGCCTCCGCCGCTTTATTGGTACGGTATTCCTGCCAGAAGCGCAGCAGGCCGCTAAGCATGACCATGCACAGCATAATGCTGACACCGGTCAGGTCGGTCTCTTCCCCCCGGCGCGCTGGAAGCAGGTAGTCGGTAACAAAACTCACCGCCGCCAGGATGACCAGAACCCAGATAAAGGGATTATTGAAGGCCTGAAAAAGCTGCACCAGTGCGTGCGGCGCTTTCTCATTAGCGACCTGATTTTTCCCGTAGTGCAGCAGCCGCTCTGCGGCATCGTCCTGAGTCAGGCCGTTACGCTGGGAACCCAGTCGCGCAAGCGTGTTGTCCAGGCTCTGTTTTAGCTCGCTGCCAATTGCCAGTTCGCGGGCAAGCGTTAATTTGGCGTTATTCATTTTCATCAGCCAGATCCTTTATTCTTCTTTTATTCAGGCGTGGGGACGCTGTCCTGCATGTGAGGATGTTTTAAAAGCGTGAAGATCGGGACGAAGGAGGCGATGTCATGGCGGGGAGGTTGTTATGGGTTAGGCCACCTCCCGGCGCTACGCTGCTCTCTTCGCCCATCGCTGGACGGAGGTTCTTTCATCACAGGCTCCTAAAAGAGATAACAGGCCAGCTGCCGGGCAGCGATAATTACCGATGTCGGCCACATGACAATAAGCCTGTGGCGCGGCCAGTAACGTTCTGGCTGGAGGAAAAATTTGCGTACGCGGGCATTACGAGGCTGGGCGCAGGTAATTCCTGTACGGCGTAGCCAGTACAAAAAAGGTTATTTCGGGGATGCGACAGCTCTGAGAGGAGGTGAAACATTGCCCGCCGACGGTCGGCAAGCAAACAACGGAGTTGGCTTACCTTAGCGCGTATAACCTAAAGGGTGACTGTCCAATTTTTGACTCCATTGTGAAATTCGCCGCCACTATAAGCCCGGCCTGAACAGAAGTAAACTGGAAAGATCCGGACCGAAAACCAGAGGTTATTTCTTAAAAAAAGTTTAACTAACAATGAATTACCTAATAACATCCGGTAACTAACCATCAGGATTTGTTTAAACGATTTATCAACCAGCGCGTTATTTATGCCACTCACAACCCGGTTTTAACCTGTGCTAACCCTTCCATCCGTTTCTCACTGCGACTTTCCTCCTAACGCGTCCCCTACCCGATCGCGTCTGTGCAGCGACGCCTGCACTCTTTATTGTCCGTTTTACAGTGGTTACCGCCAGCAAAAAGAGGTTTCACCCTGATATCAGCCAGCAAATATTCCCACATGCGAACAATTCACTTTTCAGCGCGCAACGCCCTGCCCAGCGGGCTTTTCGGCATTGAACGAGGCCGTTGCAGTGCGTAAAATTCTGTAACACGTCTTAAAAATAAGAAACTGCTATGCAAGCCTCTATCGCACCTGCTTCCGCCGGCCAACCCGATGCCGCCCCCGTAAACTCACGCGGTAAAGTCCTGATCGCTTCACTGGTTGGTACCGCCATTGAGTTCTTTGATTTCTATATTTATGCCACCGCTGCGGTAATCGTTTTCCCGCATATATTCTTCCCACAGGGTGATGCCACCGCCGCGACGCTCCAGTCGCTGGCGACCTTTGCCATCGCTTTTATTGCACGTCCAATCGGCTCGGCGCTGTTTGGTCACTTTGGTGACCGCGTGGGCCGTAAGGTCACGCTGGTGGCCTCGCTGCTTACCATGGGCATCTCAACCGTGGTGATTGGCCTGCTGCCAGGTTATGACACCATCGGGGTGTTCGCCCCGCTGCTGCTGGCGCTGGCGCGCTTTGGACAGGGCCTGGGGCTGGGCGGAGAATGGGGCGGCGCGGCGCTGCTGGCGACGGAAAATGCGCCGGCAAAGAAGCGTGCGCTGTATGGCTCCTTTCCACAGCTTGGCGCGCCTATTGGTTTTTTCTTTGCCAACGGAACCTTCCTGCTGCTCTCCTGGCTGCTGACCGACGCGCAGTTTATTCAGTGGGGATGGCGCGTACCCTTTATTCTCTCGGCGATTCTGGTGCTGGTCGGCCTGTACGTTCGCGTTTCGCTGCATGAATCACCGGTGTTTGCCCGGGTGAAAAAAGAGCATAAGCAGGTTAAGGTGCCGATCGGTACGCTGCTGACAAAGCATCTGAAGGCCACCGTTCTCGGCACCTTTATTATGCTGGCGACCTATACGCTGTTCTATATTATGACCGTCTATTCCATGACTTACGGCACCACCCCGGTACCCAACGGGTTAGGTTTCCCCCGCAATACGCTGCTGTGGATGCTGATGGTGGCGGTGATTGGCTTTGGCGTGATGGTCCCGATTGCCGGACTGCTGGCCGATCGTTTCGGCCGCCGCAGGACGATGATTGTGATTACGCTGATGATTATTCTTTTTGCGCTGATTTTCCCGTCCATGCTGGGATCCGGCAACCAGCTGCTGATGATGGCGTTCCTGCTGTGCGGCCTGAGCGTAATGGGGCTGACCTTTGGTCCAATGGGCGCCCTGCTGCCGGAGCTGTTTCCTACGGAAGTCCGCTATACCGGAGCCTCTTTCTCCTACAATCTGTCGTCGATTCTGGGTGCCTCCGTGGCCCCCTGGATCGCCACCTGGCTGGCGCATAACTACGGTCTGTTCGCAGTGGGCATCTATCTTGCGGCAATGGCCTGCCTGACGTTAATTGCCCTGCTGGCCTGCAAAGAGACGCGCCACGAAACGCTCTACGACTAATTATCCTGGTCAATAAAAAGCCTGCTCAATCACACATTGAGCAGGCTTTTGTGTCTTCTGAAGCCGGGCCAGATTAAGTCCCTGGCCCGCTGCGGTTATTTCTTACTTTTCATTTCCTTTAGCACGTTAGTACACTGGTTCTGCTCGTTGTCGCTGGGCGAAACCAGTGCCAGCAGCGCCGCTGCGGGTGCGACCACGGCGCCCAGCGCGACGGCCGCGGCACCGCGCGCAATCAGCGGGCCAGCTTTTACCCCGGCGTCGGGCTTCTTAAAGGTGCCGCGTACGTATAGCGGCGAGCGCAGGGTGACGATGCGCACCCCTTTACTCTCCGGATTGATCGACAGATCCATTCGCTCGTTGGCAAAATTGGTGGTGCCATTAATATTAATTACTGCGTTTTCCGTATCGAAAACAAAGAGTTTACTGGTGGCCAGTCCGTTCCTGACGTTGAGATCGGCTGCGGCACAGTTAATACGTACCTGGTCGTCGCCAAACAGCTTGCCCACCACGTAGTTACCCACGTTAAGACCGACAATTTCCATCAGGCTACGGCTGATTACGCCGTCGTTCATCAGCATTTTCAAATCGCCGTTGCTGGTCGCCAAAATATCCGCCACGGAGTTGCCGGTGCCGCTCAGGCTGGCATCGCCGTTCATCTGTCCCATACTGCTCTGCATTGCCGCCACTTTAGGGAACAGCTGCTTTAGCTTCAGATTACGGGCGTGCAGATCGGCCCGCGCGCGCATCGGCGTATGATTCCCTTCCATATGAATGGTGGAGTTCAGGCTGCCGCCTGCCACGCCGAAGCGCAGCGGATCGAGCAGCAGGTCGCCGTTCTTCAATACCAGATGGGTATAGAGATCGCTTAGCGGCAGCGAGGTACTGTGTTCAATGCGCTTGCCGCTAAACTTCACGTCGGCATCCATCACGCCCCAGCTTTTGGTATCAAACTTGTCGTGCGGCAGTACGCGGTCAGCGGGCTGATTTGAAACATCGCCCCGCTTCGCCTTAGCCTGTTCAGTCTTACTGCTGTTCTTGCCGGAGTTAACCCCTATGAGCGGGCCAAGATCGGCTATACGCAGCTGGCGCGACTCCAGCGATCCTTCCAGTTTGGGCCGTGGCTTGCTCTGGGTGTAGGTCATGGAACCATGGATATCACTGTCGCCAATATGGCCGTTGAAGTTTTCATAGTTGAATACCGGGCCGCCTTTTTGCTGGAAGTGCGCAATCAGGTGACCATCAGTTTCGTAAGGGGGCGTATCGGGCAGCACAATCCCGGTCAGGCCATAAAGGTTAGCCAGCGTGTCGCCCGAGAAGCGCAGGCGAATATTCAGCCCGCCGAGATTGAGCGGATCCTGTAGGGTGCCCGCCACCTGGACACGCGTGCTGCCGTTACGCACGTCGGCCTGTAGCGGGAATGGGTTGGTTTTACTGCGCAGCGAGAGCATTCCGCCAATTTTACCCTCTCCGTTAAGCTTTTCGCCGTTGTAAGTTCCGTCTGCTTTCCAGCCGAAAACGAAGTCGGATGCGCCCTTCTGGCCGGAATCATCTTTGCTGCCGGCGACCTGGCCATAAGGCACGGGTTTACCCAGCGGATTCACGGTCACCTGGAGATCGGCCTTATTGATAGCATCTTTCACGGCAATCTGTGCACGATCAAACAGGATGTTATCCAGACGGAATGTCCAGGCAGAGGGAGGCTGGTTCGGGTCTGCATTCTCACTGCTGGCCAGATTAAAGGTCCAGTTATTTTTATGGTCAGCGGTCTGGAGCAGCCTGGCATCCGGCTGGGTCAGGCGGATCCAGGGAAGGTAAATCTCCTTGCCTAACAGCGCAAGCGGCGAGAGCGTGGCATCCACCCGATTCAGGTGCACCATGGTAACTTCAGGTATGTTTGCCGGGTTACCCAACATAATATCTTCCGCGTGTACCTGCGGCCAGGGAACCCAGCTGCGCCAGCCATGCTCTTCCCGATTACGCGCCCAGTTGACGCCCAGATCGCCGCGTATGGCAAAGGGCCGGTTCAGCTCGGTTGAAACTTTCTGGTTTATGGTGGGCTTAAGTCGGTTCCAGTCAAACAGGGCGATGATCACGACAATCACCACAACCAGTAACAGCACTATTCCGACAATCCAGCTAATTATTTTTCCCGTACGCGACATACCTGGTCTCCTTGCTCGCTTCGGCTTTCACTAAAGATAGTCCAGAGAACAGGAAACGGCACCCGACAGGGTTGATTAGCAAGGTTTTAGCCTGCAAACGCGGTCACATTAATGCGGGCTAAAATCAGGAAGCGCCAGCAGCCAGGTATCACGCCGGGCGCTGATTAGCGCGCCGCGCTGCGCATGCCCGCTATCAGTCTGTCCCGGCGTAAAGGTAGCCTTTTCGATATCGCGCCGATAGCGCCGACTGTGCAGATGATTGTCCGCCTGCGAAAGGAGCGGGATGAGCCGGGCGCTAATGCGATCGCGCGATGGGTAAGGCCAGACCCGGTTATCGTCGGTCCAGGGGGCCATAAAGTCGAGCGCGGTCAGGATACCGACGCCGCCCGCCCGCGCTGGCCGCCATAGATCATCCGCGCTGCTTTTGTCCGCCAGCGTGGCCAGTGCGACCAATGCCTGGAGATTGAATATGCTGTAGTGAAAAGAGCGCGTACGGGCCAGCTCCAAAGGTTGAGTCCCATCCGCCAGAATCTGGTGATCCATTCGCGCCCGTGCCGCTGTAACCTGTGCACGAACGGTGGCGGGCTGCCGCACATACCAGGCAATCCCCGCCACCTGAACATTGTACCAGCTGCCATGGTTATTTTTTGCCCGGGCCTCGCGTTTTCCCTGCGGGCTGTTTTGTAACCAGCCCAGATAGTCCGTCATCCACGCCTGCATCTGCTGTTCATCAGACTCATGCCAGCCAGGCGCCTGTCGCAGGAGGATCAGCGAGTCGACCACCCGCGTGGCGAAGTAGCGACCGTCCAGAATCCCCGTCGATCGTCCCGTCGCCATACCCGGAACGCCCTGCGCCCAGTTCAGATTGGGGTTCATCCGGCTTTCCGGTTCAATAAACCAGTGTCGCATCAGCTCAAGGGCTTTCTGCGCATAGCGGGGCTGTCCGGAGAAGTACCATGCCAGGGTAAGGGATTGCAGGCGGGCGGTAAACGCGGCCAGCCTTACACCATCCGACTGATTATTTTTGCTGGCAGGGTTAATTTCCCCATCGCGTCGTATCCAGCGCCCCTGCGGATTATGCGGATCCGGCCACCAATACGCGCTAATGCTGAGATAGTCATGCCTGGTGCCGCCCAGCGGCACCTGCCCCTTTTCCGTTACGCTCATGAGCGGAGCGTCCAGTGCCCGGTCAGCCTGACGCTGAAGCTCTTCCCATGCCAGCTGCGTCTGCGCAGAGGCGCGGTGGGTCTGAAGCTGTGCCTTTACCTCTGCCAGCACGCGCATATCCATAAAGGCAGGTTGCTGCGCCCGGGCGCAGAGGCAAACCAGCAGGAGTGCCAATGTAACCGTTACAAGTCGACCCATTTGGCTGCTCTCCAGTTCAGGTTCAGGTTCAGGTTCAGGTTCAGGTTCAGGTTCAGGTTCAGGTTCAGGTTCAGGTTCAGGTTCAGGAGGTTCACTCTACCGCTGAGCGGGCCAGTTGAAAATGGTAAGCGGATGGATAAAGAGCGGAAAAAATTAGCCGCGGGGCAATACGCCATATTCGTTATTTCCGCTTGATCGACACAGGGTAATACCTGTTAATTTGCGTGAAGGAAATATATTACGCTGAATCCGTAAAGCAGATTAACTCTACTGCCAGCAACAAACCTGCCTGGGCATATTTATTAATTTATCATTCGACTTATCAGACATTGATTAGCGTTATTCGCGCGTGAATGCCACCCTGATTAAGCGAGGAAAATCCGCCTCCGATTATACCTGGGTATAAGTCTGAAACTGGCTATTCCCGCCTTTGTTTAACTGGACGCTTTATTAATAAACGGGCAATGTTTCAGCCATTCGATATGACCTGCTGCCCCGTTTTTCTGCGCGGCTCACCTTTGCAAATAATATAAATCAGGAGCGCCCATGAGAACTGAAATTATAAATATCTGGCCGCAGGGTGATGCACCCGGCGCCAGCGATTCACGGGCGCAACCGCAGATTATTGACCTGGCGCGAGAATATGAGCCTTTCGATCGTGCCGCCAGCGGCGTGCGCTGCCCGGAACTGGCGTTCTGGTATCCCGAGGAGAAGAGCGACAACGGCGTGACCCTGCTGGTCGCGCCGGGCGGGGGCTTCGAGCGTATTATGATTGATAAAGAGGGCAGCGCGCTGGCGATGTTCTTTACGGCGATGGGCTATACGCTGGCGGTGATGACCTATCGTCTTCCTCAGGATGGCCATCATGAAGCCGCAGACGCCCCGCTGGCGGATGCCCAGCGTGCCGTTCGGGTGCTGCGCCACCGGGCGGCTCGCGGTCTGAACGGTAAGCGTATCGTGATGATGGGCTTTTCCGCCGGGGGCTACGTCGCCGCCAGCGCAGGGACCCGCTTTAGCGAAAAACTCTATCCGGTACAGGATATCGCCGATTCGCTGGCGGCGAAGCCTGACGCGCTGGTGCTGGTTTATCCGGTTATTAGTATGCGTGAGGGGCTGGCACATAAGGGTTCGCGGCTGAGGCTGTTAGGCGAGCACCCTACCCAGCGCGAAATCGAGGCTTATTCTCTGGAGACGCGCGTCACGGAGCACACGCCACAAACGCTGCTGATCCACGCGGTTAACGACGAATCAGTACCGGTCAATAACAGTATGGTAATGTTCAGCGCGCTGCGTGAACACCACGTCAACTGCGAACTGCATTTTTACGAAAAAGGCGGGCACGGCTTCGGCATCCGTAACGTCGCCGACCTGCCGCTGGCCAGCTGGCCAATGCTGGTGAACGAATGGCTGCGCGCGCGAAGCTGGTAAGAGGTGTGGCTAAGCGGCGACTGACGTTATTAAGCCGCGACTGACGTAATAAGGGCGGCCTGTCGCCGCCCTTAAGCCTTAGTTCTGCGCGGGGGGGATATCGGAAACCGCAGGACGGGTATCCTCAATGCCGCCCGATGGCGTCGCCTGCATTGGGGTCATGATTTTATGCCAAATATCCTGTAGCCCGGCAACGTTATTTTCCACTTCTCCCTGCGGCTGCATCAGCACCAGCGTCGGTTCCTGTGAAAGCTGCTGGCGCAGTTCCTGATTCATCATTGGCAGCGTCAAACCTGCCAGAAAGCTCTGACGCAGCTTTTGATACTGCTCAGGCGCAATGTCCACCACCGCATTTTGCTGCGAGCGCAGCCGCTGACTAATCAGCACGTCAGTGCCGGTTCGCGCATAGGTGGCGAACAGCTTATTCAGTTCAGCCGTCTTCTGCGCCATCAGCGCATCAAACTCATCCTGCGGCAGGCCGTTGTCGCGAATATTCGCCATCTCACGAGCAATCAACGTCAGGTTGCTTCCCAGCGCGGCGTTATCCGTTTCCATATTAATGGCGCACTGGGCGCGCTGATAAAATACGCGGCAGTCAAACCCCACCTGGGCTTTTTGCGCTTTATTATCGGCGAGCATCTTCTGCACGTGCCAGAAAAGCGCCTCGCGAGCGAGGTCGCTTTGCCAGTAGCGCAGCAAATTCTGCGAGTCCCGGATAGGCTGCCAGGCGGTATCCCACACCAGTGACAGGCGATCCTGGCCGAGGGTGTTGTTACCCACCAGATTGATCGGCTTCTGCGCCAGAGGGGAGAGCGTGGGCATCGGTGAAGGAACATCACGCTTACCGCTGAGTGGGGAGAACGTCTTACCAATCTGCTCGACCAGAGCACGGCTGTCGACGTTACCCACCACCAGCAGCGTCATGGCATCCGGCGTATACCACTGCTTGTAGAAGGCATTAAGCTTGTCGGGATCGACCGGCGTTCGCGTTTCCGCCGACGGATCGTGACCCAGCAGCACCGATCCCTTCAGGCGGTAGCGCCACCAGGGATCGCGCGGATCGGTAGGCCAGCTGGCGCCGGGATCGTCGGCCTGAAGGGCGGTGTTCACCGTCTGCTCGTTAATCGTCATATTTCCCCCGGTTGCCGCCAGCCAGTTCATGGCTTCTTTCAGCAGCTCCGGCCTGTTGTTAGGCAGGCTCAGGGAGTAGATCGTAAAATCATAAGACGTGACGGCGGGCGGCTGAGGATGTTCAGAATCGATGGCCTGCTGCCAGAGCGCGCGCTGCTGGGCAGGGTCGAGCTTCGCATTGTGCACAAGCGCAAGACGCGGAAGTAAATGGCTGAAGCCAGCCTGTTCGGTATTTTCAACCAGCGATCCGGTATTAACAATCAAACGCACTTCGATGCGGTCACTCGGCCGCTGCGGCGTGGTCAGAACCTGCCAGCTAAACCCGTTATCAAGCTTTCCCTGCTGCCAGGCAGGATCGGGTTGGAGCGTTTCAGCCTGCGCAGTGATGCTGGCGACGGCCAGCAGTATCCCGCCAACCAAAAGACGAATTCTGGTGCCCTGCATGTGAACCCCTAATCAATCACAAACCCAAAAATGACTAACAATCTGCGGCCTGTGGTTATCACAAGGATGGATAACTCTGTAAAACCGCTGTTTTTAAAACGAAGCAGCTTTTTAGACCGCGACGAGGCGAGGATGTCGCATTTTTGAGTGAAAAATCTTAAAAAGATATGCAGGTTATTATGCAAATGCCCGCTGCGAGGGCAAGTCGCGACAGGCATTTTGGGGAATATTTAGCGATTTAGCGAATTAAAGCGTGGTTTCCGGCAGCTTTTTTCCCTTTTTAGAGGCGGTTAACGTCGCTTTGAGCTGTTGCTCATCCAGCTGTCCAACCCATTTTGCCACCACCAGGGTCGCCACGCCGTTGCCGACGAGGTTGGTTAGCGCGCGCGCTTCCGACATAAAACGGTCAATACCCAGAATCAGCGCCAGCCCCGCCACCGGCAGATGCCCGACGGCTGAAAGGGTGGCAGCCAGCACGATAAACCCGCTGCCGGTCACCCCTGCGGCCCCTTTTGACGAGAGCAGCAGCACCACCAGAAGCGTGATTTGGTGCATGATATCCATATGCGCGTTGGTCGCCTGAGCAATAAATACCGCCGCCATCGTCAGATAAATAGAGGTACCGTCGAGGTTGAACGAGTAGCCGGTCGGAATGACCAGCCCGACGACGGACTTTTTACAGCCCAGCTTTTCCATTTTATCCAGCATGCGCGGCAGCGCGGATTCAGAAGAGGACGTGCCCAGTACGATCAGCAGCTCCTCTTTGATATAGGCAATGAACCTGAAGATATTGAAGCCGACCGCGCGGGCAATCAGCCCCAGCACCACCACCACAAACAGGATGCAGGTCAGATAGAAGCAGAGGATCAGCTGGCCCAGCTGCACCAGTGAACCGACGCCATATTTACCGATGGTAAAGGCCATCGCGCCGAAAGCACCGATCGGGGCCAGGCGCATGATCATATTGATAATGCCGAAGATCGCCTGGGAAAATCCCTCAATAAAGTTAAAGACCAGCGTGCCTTTGTCGCCCAGACGGTGCAGGGCGAAGCCAAACAGAATGGCAAACAGCAGTACCTGGAGGATGTTGCCGCTGGCGAAGGCCCCAATAACGCTGCCCGGGATGATATCCATCAGGAAGGCGACGACACCCTGCTGCTCGGCCTGCTGCGCATAGACTGCAACTGCTTTGGCATCCAGCGTTGCGGGGTCTACGTTCATTCCCGCGCCGGGCTGCAAAACGTTCACTACCACCAGCCCGATCAGCAGCGCAATGGTGCTGACCACTTCAAAATAGAGCAGCGCCACGGCACCGGTACGGCCCACGGCCTTCATGCTTTCCATTCCGGCGATGCCGGTAACCACGGTGCAGAAGATCACCGGGGCAATAATCATTTTAATCAGTTTGACGAAGCCGTCTCCCAACGGCTTCATCTGGGCACCCAGCTCGGGGTAGAAGTGCCCCAGCAACACGCCGATGGCGATCGCCGTTAATACCTGGAAATAAAGGCTCTTAAACAGAGAAGTTTTCATAAGAATATCCGTTAACGGCAGGTGGCAGCGGGTTAAATCGCTTTCGTTATAATCACAATGCTCTGCGAAAATAACACCCTGTTAACGGGATTGATATAAGTTGACACAATTTGCCGCCGCTCTGAATGTCATTATTTGAGCTGCATCACGTAAGCAAAGCCGAGAGGCCTTTTCTGACCGTGGCGGGCCACTCTGAGAGGATTGAGAGATGCGTCAGCCAGCTTTGAATCCATCCTGTCATGGGGGATCGACTCACCCTGCCACAGGGGATACTTCACACCCTGCCGGAAGGGATTGAACCTAACCTGCCAGATAGCGCTCGGTGAAAATCGCCACCGGCAGCGCCTCTGAATAGAGATAGCCCTGACCGATATGGATGCCGCGCGCCAGCAGCCAGTCGCGCTGCCCGCTGGTTTCAACGCCCTCGGCAATCACCTCAATCTTGATGATGCTGGCGATAGCCGCCACGATACGCACCATGGTGTCGTCCTGTGGCAGCGAACAGACAAAGCTGCGATCCATTTTGAGCTTGCTGATCGGCACCGACTTAAACTGACTCAGCCAGTTCAGATTCGCGTAGCCCATGCCAAAGTCGTCCAGCGCAACCCGGATACCCACCTGCTGTAGCTCGCGGAGCAGCCGCAGCGCCAGCGCGGGCTCGCCAATCTGCGCCGTTTCGGTAATTTCCAGCATCAGGCTACCGGCGTCAATCCGATGGCGCTGAATAAGCCCCTGTAAATGCGCCACCATATCGCGCTCGCGCAGCTGAGTGGCAGAAATATTCACGCTGAGCGCCAGATCAATACCGCGCTTCTGCCAGGCGGCCAGCACCCGGCAGGACTCCTCAAGTACCCAGCGGCCCAGCGCACCAATCACGCCAATCTCTTCCGCATTCACGATCAGCTCTTCGGGCAGCGACCAGCTGCCGTCCGGCTGGCGCATACGCAGCAGCGCTTCTGCGCCAACCACCGCGCCGCTACGCATATCGATCTGCGGCTGGAGATAGAGGGCGAACTGTCCCTCGTCCAGCCCCTGCAAAATATCGTGCTCCTGCGTCAGGCGCTTATGCGCCCGCTCGGTCATCTTCGGCTCAAAAAACAGGATTTGGTTTTTCCCCTGATGTCGGGCTGACATCATCGCCGATGCGGCGCGACTGAGGAAGTCCTGAGCGGTCAGCGGCGTTTCTGCCTGCTGGGTCATACCGACGCTGATATTTGGGCGCAGCGAGAGATGCTGGATCGCCACCGGCTGGTTCAGCCGCATCAGCAGCAGGCGCGCCAGCCGGATTGCCCGGAAGGGGTTATTCGCCCGCTTCGCTAATAGCACAAAATCACTCAGTGAGAGCTGTCCCAGCACCGTCTGCTCATCAATGCACTGACGCATTTTCTCCAGCAGCGTCAGGAGCAGCGCATCCCGCTGTTCGTCCGTGACCACGCCGTTCGCGTCCTGAAGCGTTTCTATCCGCACCACGATAACCGTAAAGACCTCATCATCGGCGACGGATTGCAGATGCTCTTCAAGTAGCGCAAGGAACAACGCCTTATTAGGCAGGTTAGTCAGGGAAAATCGCGTCGTCTGCCTGCTCATCTCAGTGTGCGCCGAGGCCGTAACCTGCTGGTTATAGTTATAGCTGCGGATAAGCATCCCCAGTTCGTCGTCCCGATGACGGGGCGGCAGCGCCAACCGATGGGCGAGAATATCCTGGGCGGGCAGCTCATGCAGCTCGTTGGCTATTCTGCGCAGTGGACGAACAATCAGCTTATTGATGCACCAGCTCAGGGCGACAGAAAGCGTCAGCGCCAGCAGCAGATAGGTGGTTACCAGCGTCGAGAGGGCGCTGAGGATAAACTGATAGACGCGCCAGGAGTCGGCGCGCAGCCGAAGCATCGCCAGCGGTTTTGGGTTAGCGGGCTCGACGGAATAGAGCGGCACGGTAATCTGAACCGGCAGCTCAAACAGTTTGGCGATGAGAGGGGGAACCGGCTTTTCCGCTGCAAAGTCGGTATGCAGTACGTGCAGGCCGTTAGGTAACACCACTTCCGCACGGGCAAGCACCCCCGCGGGCTTCAGCGAATCAAGAATGACGCCGGCCTGACGGATATCCGCCTTCAGTACCGCCTGCGACAGCGGCTGGCGAACGGTGTGGGCGATATTTTCCATCTGCTGGGCATAGTCAACCCTGCGCTGCTGCACAAAATGGAAAAGCTGAATGACGATAAAAATTGAGATGGTGACGATCGAGACTCCCGATACCGTCGCCATCTGTTTTATCGTTAATGACCGACTGACGCGCAAGCCTGTTCTCCGACATCCTGGATGCCGCCCCGGACGGGCGGTAAAAACTGTCCTGAGTATATCGTATGACGGCCGCTTGTTAAGTTCTCCCTGACTTCATCCGGTGGATTAGGTGTTTTCCGAGGAAAAAGGCGGGCGACTCAACGATCTTTCATCGCCAGCCAGGCCAGCAGATGCAGGCTTGCCGAGTAGTAGTCTTCGCTGTTATCCAGCCGATCGCTGATATTACCCGTCTCGTTCAGCGTCAGGTCCCGTACCGCCAGCAGGCCACCTGCCATGGCGTAGGGCGCCCGGCTGTTGCTCATTACGTCAATCCACGCCGGGGTTTGCAGGCGGGAAAAGTTCATCCAGAAGCGCTGGAACGGCACCAACTGAAGGCTTTGCGAGTCGTACCAGTACAGATACAGTGGAATGCGAATGGCATCATAGCTAAAGCGCGGAGGCCAGTCCGTTGCCGGGGCGACCGTACCATCAGCGTTTAGCGCCACCCAGTCCACGGGCAGGTCGGTCTCACCAAAGCGCATTTTAGACAGCAGGCTCATGCCGCTGTCGATCAGGTTGTCCCACACTTTCAGGTGGCTGCGGCTGGCAAAGTCACGCCAGGCCGGAAACAGAAAATAGGAGGGATTGAGCACCACATAGCTGGTTTTATTGAACCCCTGCGAGCCGGGCAGCATAACCGTATAGCCGCCAAAGGTGACAACATTATGGCTGATAATGGCGCGCTGGATCTGGTCCGAAGCGTCCAGATAAGCTTTGTTATGCCACTTCTGCCCTGCTTTGAGCAGCGCCCAGGCGATCAGCACGTCGCCATCCGAGGCGTTATTGCTATCCGCAATCGGCCTGGCCGAATCTGGCGTGTATTTCCAGTAAAACAGTCCGTTTTGCGGATTTTTCAGATGCTGCTGGGTCCAGCGCCACAGGCCGTCGAAGCTGCTGCGATCGTTGTACCACACCGCCATCAGCATGGCATATCCCTGCCCTTCGGTATGGCTGACGTTATTGTTTCCCGTGTCCTGTATGCGCCCGTCGCTGGTCATAAAGCGCGTTTTAAAAGTACTCCAGCCGTCAGCCGCGCTGGCCTGCGCACAGCCAATGGCCAGCAGCAGTAGAATGAGGCTCGTTCTCAGCAGCTTCATTATTATCATCCTCAACGCTGGTAGCGAAAATTAAGCGTGGCGTCGGCATCCGTCGCTTCGCATACCACCGGCACCGTTGGGGCACCGCCCTGTTCCTGTAGCCAGCGACCATATAGCCCGGTCAGTACCGCCCCCAGCGCCTGTTGCCACTGGCGCGCATCAAACTGGTCATCGCCCGGCGGCAGCGCCATGTGACAAATCACAATGGCCGTCTCCCGTGGCTCTACCTCGACAAAGCCCCAGTTAAAGCGTGCCAGCACCTGATTAATCTGCTGTTCCAGATCCGCCACGGTCTGCGCAGTCCCCAGGGGGTAGCGGGTGGCCAGGTTATCCCCCATTTGCAGCAGAAAGGCATGACTTTCACGTTCACCAGCATTACGCAGCATGCCGTTAATGATCACGCTCAGCAGATCAAACCAGCCCGGCTGATACTGCTGCTGCCGGTAGTAATCCAGGGTGCGGTCGGTCGGTTCACTCATGCTTATTTTTCCCCGAGCATATAGCGGAAATAGAGTTGTGCAGTGCTTTCGTTATAGTTACCAAAGGTGTCGTAGCCAAGCTGGCCGCCAATAGTAACGTCTTTATTTACCTTATAATCCGCACCAGCATGAAGATTATAGCCGATGCCGTTTTTGCTGCTGCCCTGATACCAGGCCTCCGTGGCGTAACCCGCATTGGCGTAGCTTTCAAGTTCGGCCTGCTTTGCTGAATCGGTCGGGAAATAGGCGCTGCGATCTTCAGAGTAGGACTGGTAGCCCACCGAGCCGCCTATTCTGACTTTCATATCCTCGTAGCTTTTACTCCAGTCCACCGGGAAGGATACCGCCACAAAGTCCTGCGGGCTGAAGTAGCCGCCCTGCCCGTAGCTGTAGTAGCTGAGGTTTTTTGAGAAGTCCATCCAGCTCATGCTGATACCGGTTTTCAGCTCGCTGCTGTCGTCGTGGAAGGGCCTGACGTAAGCGCCCGCCTGACCCAGAATGCTCTGGTTACTCTCAACGTTCTCACCCAGGTAGCTATAGCCCCCGGCACCAACGTAAAAGCCGGCATCGCCGTTATCATAGCTCAGCAGGGCGTTACCGCCGTTTTTGGTGACCCGCCCCCAGCGTTTGCCGCTCAGCTTGTCCTCCACGCCAACGTAGGAGAGCAGGCTGTCGGTGACCGCGCGGCGTTCACCGGTCAGGATCAGCGTCAGGTAATCCGTCAGTTTAGGCGACCACTGAATGCCGCCCACCAGCGTGCTCAGATCCTGCCCCAGCGGCGTGGAGCCAAGATCGATTTTGAAATTATCGTTGGTCAGCCCCAGATTTACCTCGACGCCGGAGGCGTTCTGCGAACCAGGGGAGTCCAGATTCACCGTGCCCGGAGCAACGTTGTTTTGCGCGGCAATACGGCCCTGCTCCAGCGCCCCGGTACCGAAGCGCGCAACCGAGGTCCCCGACGCGCTGCCCGCGCTCAGCGTGACCGGCGTCAGGGTGAAGTCGAAGCGCGTATCCCCATAGGGCACCGTTGACCAGGTGAGCGGCGCTTTCGCCTCGGTCAGCTTGCTCAGGCCGGATTCGCCATCGCGTCCCCGAACCTGCATACCGCCCTGGATCCAGCTGCCGGTTCGCGTCTCCAGGTCATCAATCAGGGTATCCACCTGATGCAGCGTTTGATCCTGTGGAGAGGTTGCCACGTCCGCCGTCTGCGCGGCAGCCTGATCGTTTGCCGGGGCCTGCTGCCACGGCATCACCGTGCCATAGGTGGAAGGCGAGCGGCGCGGGGATGTGGTGGTGCGGTTGATAAAGGGATTATCCGCCAGCGCCATGCCGCCAATCACCGGCGTGGCGCCGGTTTCGGCACCCTGAATGCCGGTCAGCTTGCCGCGCGCGGTGCGCAGATAAGCCAGCGCCTGCTGGTGATCGCCATCGGCCTCCGCCACGCGTGCCATCAGCAACAGCCGATCCGGCGTCTGCTCACCGCGCAATCCGCCAATCAGCCTCTTCGCTTTCGGCAGATCGTGGCTGGTTAGGGCCACGTTGATCGCGCCTACGCGCGCGTCCTGAGCCGGCGTATCGCGGGTCATCAGATAGTCATAAACCACGCCCGCTTCTTTGTTCATCTTGCCGGACTGATAAAGACGACCCATGGCAAACATCAGATCAACATTTTGCGGGTCGTGCTGTAGTGCACCAATCAGCTTGTCGTATGCGGCCGCGTACTGCCCCTGATTACGCAGGCGGTCGGCCTCGTTGATGAGATAGCCATTTTGAATACTGGCCAGCTGAGTAGGGGTACTGCGCGACTGGAGTTCCGGGCTGTTGAGAAACCGTCCGGCTTCTTCCGTCAGCCCCGCCTGATTCAGCACCGCCACCTGGGCGGCGTAATCTCCCGCGTTGCCCTGCACGCCGCGCTGCATGTTGTTTCGCACCACGGCGATCGCCGTGGTCAGATCCCCGGCAGCGGCCAGCCCCTGCGCCAGATTTCCGGCATCGACCGGGCTTTCCGGCGGGTTGATCGCCAGCGCTTTAAGCGTATTGGCGGCAGCGACACTGGCCCCCTGCGCCAGATACTGCCGGGCAACCGCCATTTGCAAATTAAAGTTGACCCGGCGGGAAAGCAGACGGGTTTCGCGGGTCTGCGCCCGGGCGGGCAGGCGCGCCAGCAGCGACTGGGCCTGCTGCCAGGCACCGTTTTCGCTGGCAAACAGCGCACCGGCATAGATATCGCTGTCGCTGGCGCCCGGGCGGAACGAAGACTGCATCACGCCGGAGGCCAGGGCCGTATTGCCCTGCTGCTGGTAAATTCGCGCCAGGTCGAGGCGCAGCCAGGCGTCGGCCGGAAAGCGCGCCATCCCCTGCTGGAGGAGGGTAATCGCCTGCTGAGGATTTCCCGCTGCCAGGGCCTGCTTCGCCTGCCGACGAACAGGATCGCTGGTTGCGCCGGAATGCGGCGTCACGCTGGCACGAACGCTGTCCGGCAGCGACGCCAGCAGCGTACTGGCTTCCGCGCTGCGATTCTGTTGGCGCAGCACGTAAAACAGCCCCTCCTTCGCCGGGCGGTTATCCGCATCGCTTTGCAGCACCGCACGGTAGGTCTGCTCTGCCGCCGCAGGCTGGTTGCTGCGGCGCTGTACGTCGGCGCGGAACAGCTTAGCCGCGATGCCTTTCGCGCCTTCGGCCTGGGTCAGGGGTTCACTCAGGCTCAGCGCCCGATCGCTGTTACCGTCCTTCATCGCCTGCTGAGCCTGCGCCAGCTGACCGTAGAAACGGGCATCATCCGCCTGCTGCTGTCGCTGCTGGCTGCTGTCTCCCCCCTGCTTAGCCGCACGATCGAGGTAATCTGCCGCTGCCGCATAGTTGCCGCTGCGCTGGGCAACATAGCCCAGCCCCGCCAGCGCATCGGCATCCTGCGGATTGGTTTGCAGGACGCGATTAAAATCACTCTGCGCCTCGGTGACGTTACCGCTGTTCAGGGCGGTAAAGCCCTCGCCTTTTTCGGCGCCTCCCACGCCATTACGGAAGCGATCGGCGACCGCGCGATCCTGCGGATGACGCTGCTGATAGTGCTGATAGAGCGCCGCATCCTCCGGCTGTGGGCCGAGCCACAGCAGCGCCTGACGCAGCGAACGATCCGCATCCGCATTGCCGTCAGCCATGCCTTCCAGCAGCTGAAGGCCTTCGCGCCGGGTTGATTCCTGGTAAGTCAGGGCCTTACCCAACGCCAGCTTCGCCCCGGTATCCTGGGGGTGCTGAGCCGCAAACTGGCGCAGGTGATCCACCGCCTGCGGCAGCAGCGTGCGGTCGCCCGCCATGGTCAGATAATACTCGGCAGCCACGCTGGCGGGGGGTTCGCTACCGCTAAAGGTGTTACGCCAGGTTTGTAACGACGCGGCGATGTTGCCGCTGCGCGCCTGCTGACGGGCCAGGGTAAGCTCCGCCGCCGGAATAGCACGCAGCTGGCGCGCGTTGTCGAGCTCGGCGAGCCGGGCGTCCTGTGGTGAAAGCTGGCTGAGACGCGCACGCCACCTCGCCGCGGCGGCTTCATCGCCGCTCTGCTGCGCCCAGAGCGCCATCAGATAGATCGCCTGGCTGTTTGACGCATCGACCATCAGGACTTTGTTCAGCGCATCGCGCGCCAGCTCGTCATGGGCTTTCTGATGCCAGTAGTTGGCCTGATCGAAAAGCGCCTGAATGGCCGGATTCGCCTCCGCGGCCAGCGCGGGAAAGACCAGCGCGGAGGCCGCCAGGGTCAGGCCAGGCACCCAGCGCTGGCACAGGGCGGAGAGCGTTTTTATTTTCATCATCGTCTTCACTTCTTCTCGCCAGAGGAGCGGGCGTCCTGCTGTGGGTTCAGGCGTTTCCAGGCGTGACGCCTGAGCAGTGCGCAGGTACTGAGTCCCACCGCCACACAGAGCAGCAGCGCCAGTACAGCCAGCACGACCGCGTGCTGGCTGGCATACCATACGACCATCATGTACCACGGCATCTGACCGCTCGGAAACTGTGCGCCAACGCGAAAGCTGCGGATGCCGTTTTCATCGGTGATGATTGCCGTATCGCCCCTTATACCGGCGTTAATGCGCGGCAGGGTCAGATCCTCGTGCAGCCGGGCAAGCTGGCTATCATTGGTTGCGATCGTCATCACCACCAGCCGCGTACTGTTCCAGGGTGAGCGATAGCTGATAAATCCGCGCCAGGCATCGTTTGAAGAGAGATAGCGATCGGCATCAACCGCCTGACCAAACCAGTCACCGGTCAGCCAGCTGCGCAGGTTATCCAGCAGCCCAGGTTCTGCTACCCCCAGCTGGGGCCCGTTTATCCTGTAGCGCGTCCCTTCCAGCATGGACTGATTGAAGTCCGTTTGCGTCAGGGTCGATACCGCCAGCACGTCGCTGTTATGCAGCCGTTCATCACGCTGACCGTCCTTTGGCAAGCCGAACATCACCACATTATTGCTCAGCGCCACGCCGGTGGCATTCCCCGAACGTCCGGCCATATCCAGCAGGGTGCTGATTTCCGCGTTGCCCGGTGCCGGAGGGAGCATCAATACGGTCTGTGAATAGTCGGCAAACCGGCTAAACGGGAAGGATGCGCCGACAAAATAGGAGAGATTGGGCAACAGGGCAAAGTGACGGGTATGGCTCAGATCGATATAAGCGTCATCCTCGATATGGCTCTTAATGTTATTACTGGTCAACACGCTACAGGGCGCGGAGGCCTTTGGCGCGATGTTGAAGTAAAACTGCAGCTGGTTGTCGCCGTAAATCAGGTAGGGATCGAGTTTAAGGGTATATTCTTCCAGCCGCGCATCCCCGCCCAGGCGGTGCCAGATACTCTCCAGCAGGCCGACCTTATTCACGGTCAGGCTGCGCAGAAAAGTGCCGTTCAGGCTGACGTTAAGCCAGGATTTATCCTCGTCAATCCAGCTTTCGGACGGGAAACGGTAGTTCACCTGGATCGGCAGCGTATCGCCATCCCAGAGGAACAGATCGGGCGCTGCGCGAAAGTTTACCCGCAGCGCATCGTGCCCAATGCCGGTGGTGGTCAGGCTTTGATCCTTACGCAGCAGCTCACCGAGGCGAACCGGCCGATCGGTTCTAATCCAGCGCGGGGCGTCCCAGGCTTTGCGCAGCGGCAGGTTCTGCACCCCGACGGCCAGCGTCGAGGCGTCCATGTCCAGCGGCTGCGTCAGTCGCCAGGCGGCCTGGCGCAGCTCCTCGTCGCTGTTGCCGATCACCAGCATCAGCTTGTAAACCGGGTTAAGCGGGTTGTCGACCATCTGTAGCGTGGGGCCTGAGACGCGGGGAACGACCAGGCCACCAATGACCTCGCCGGGGCTGGCGAAAACAAAGCCGTTTTTTTCCGGCAGATCGTTACGAACGACCGGAAAGTCGATGCCGCGATAGTCGGTTTGTATACCAAGCCAGGAGGCGACGGTGGCCGCCGCGCTGACCTCCCCCGGGGTAATCTGCTGGCCGAAGATCATTGAAACGCTGGAGGGCGTCATACGCAGCGGATCGATAAACGGACGCGGGAAGTTGCTCAACCTGTTGCCGATATTCAACTGCTGCCCGTCCAGCGACAGCGTCGAATTTGGCAGGATAGTGAGCTGGTAAAGGCTGCCGCTGTCGCGTTCGCACAGCAGCTGGTCGGCCTCATTGATTTTGAAGCTCAGGTTATTGCTGGAAACCACCATCGCCGCAGGAATATCCAGCTGATAATCCTGGCTGGCGCTGTCTGAGGCGCTTAACGGCAGCGTGCCCAGCGGCTGGCCATTGAGCATCAGCTGGAGCGAGGTGTTGCGGGCGGCCAGCGCGGGCGAAACCCGAAGCGACAGATTCATTCGCGCATTCGTGACCACTTCATCCGCTGGCAGCGTGAAAACAATCCCGGACTGTAGCTGCCTGCCGGTCAGCAGCATTCCTCTGGGCTGGCCCATCTGTCCGACCGTCACGGTGGTGGAGAGCGGCTGGTTGATAATCAGGCTGCTCGCGGGCGGCGCGGCGGAATCCACGGGCGGCAGCGGCGGCAAGCCAGCGGGTAGCGGGGAAGAGCTCGCCTGCGCGGAGGGCTGCGCGCTGTCAGTCGGTGCCGCGTCGGCTGGGGCGGACTGGTTTGCACTCTCGGTCGGTGTCATGCCCGCTGGCGCAGCCTGGGTTGCACTCTCGGTCGGTGTCATGCCCGCTGGCGCAGCCTGGGCTGCACTCTCGGTCGGTGTCATGCCCGCTGGCGCAGCCTGGGCTGCACTCTCGGTCGGTGGCATGCCCGCTGGCACAGCCTGGGCTGCGCTACCGTTCGGTGTTGACTGCACAGGCTCGACTGCCTGCGGCTGCCCGGTATTCATCACGGGCGGCTGACTCTTTTGCATCGGCGTGGCGGCAGGCTGCATCCCCGCGTCTGTCGCGCTGCTCTGCGGGAGTGCCGCAGCATCCGCAGATGGAGTCGCGCTGTTCTGCGGGAGTGCCGCGGCATCCGCAGATGGAGTCGCGCTGTTCTGCGGGAGTGGCGCAGTATCCACAGATGGAGTCGCGCTGTTCTGCGGCTGGCCGCCGTTCTGTACCGCGTTCGCACTGGACTGCGCTGCCGGGGTACTGACGTCGGCAGGCGGAGGAATGCTTGATAGCGCACCGCTATCCTGCGTGACGCTGTCAGGCGCAGCCCATACGCTGTTCAGGGTCAACAGACCCCCAACGCAGAGTGCAGATATCAGTCGCTTCATGCTACGCCATCCTCTTCAGCCTTAGCGGCCGGACGTTGATCTTTATTGCGTCGGTCTTTCCAGGTCAGCCAGAACAGTTCGAATACGGTACGAATGATGGTCAGCAGCGAACGCAGCGGTTTATCTTTTGGCCCCTCAGGCCGAATCCAGGCATCCGCGCGGGAGAGCACCACGCGTACCAGTTCACGGCGGCGTGAAAGGGGAATTTCATCAAACTGCAGGCGAATAACGTCCTTTTCTGCGCCGATAATCCCCACCGGGATAGAGATCGCCCCGGACTGTAGCATCAGATCTATCGCTTCAATAGCGTCACTTTCATGACGGCTGTCCGGGGCGATAACCTGCGCCCCGCCCATCGACAGATTGACCGTCTTGCTGCGCGAGCTGATGCCGCTGGCGTAGTGGAGTATCACCGGCAGCGTCACCGCGACGCGGATGGTTTTACGCGTTTGCTTCGTTTCACGGGCGACGGCAATGGCCGCCATCAGGATAATCAGGCTGAATATCGCCCAGCCGACGTTTAACGCGATAACCCAGGGATCGACGCCAAAATAGTCATGGGCCACGGCGCGCACAATGCCGTAGACAACGCCAATAAACAGCAGGATGGCGCAGATAACGTGCGGCCGCACAATATTAAAGTCGAAGAAGCCCACATCCAGCAGCCCTCCTTTATCCGTCACGTTAAACTTGCCATGCTTCGGTGAAATCATTGTCAGCAGGGTGGGGATAATCAGGTGGAAC
Source organism: Erwinia sp. HDF1-3R (assembly GCF_039621855.1). Classification (NCBI taxonomy): domain Bacteria; kingdom Pseudomonadati; phylum Pseudomonadota; class Gammaproteobacteria; order Enterobacterales; family Erwiniaceae; genus Erwinia; species Erwinia sp. HDF1-3R. Next base: position 4,653,793 of record NZ_CP155071.1, read on the forward strand.
GCCATTACCGTTTCGTAGATTTCCCCCCAGAAGGTGGCGCGAAAGCGGCCATTCATGCGCGAGTTAACGTAGAGCGACATAAACAGGTGCGGCAATACGTAAGCAAAAATCAGGCTGGCCGAAGAGTGAATAATATTCAGGTTAAACAGCAGGTAAGCCAGCGGCGCGGTCAGGAAGATCACGCGCGGCAGGCCAAACTGAAAGTGCAGCATGGCATTGAGATAGCACAGCCGCTGCTGCCACTTCAGACCGCGCCCCAGCAGGGGATTATCAACGCGAAAAATCTGCGTCATGCCGCGCGCCCAGCGGGTACGCTGCACCACATGCAGGCCGAGACGCTCGGTCGCCAGCCCTGCCGCCAGCGGCAGCGCAAGAAAGGCTGACTTCCAGCCACGGCGCTGCATTTTCAGCGCGGTATGCGCATCTTCGGTCACCGTCTCAGTCGCAAAGCCACCGATTTCTTCCAGCGCTGAACGGCGGATCACCGCGCAGGAGCCGCAGAAAAAGGTGGCATTCCAGTTATCATTCCCCTGCTGCACCGGGCCGTAAAAGAGCGCGCCTTCGTTAGGGATTTCACGCGCCGCTTTGAGATTGCGTTCAAAAGGATCGGGCGAATAGAAGTAGTGCGGCGTTTGCAGCAGCGCCAGTTTGGGATCTTTCAGAAAGGGCGCGACGGTCGCCTGCAGGAAAGCGCGGGTCGCCACGTGGTCGCAGTCAAAAACGGTGATCAGTTCGCCTTTGGTGATGTGCATCGCATGGTTAAGATTGCCTGCCTTGGCGTGGCGGTTATCATCGCGGGTGATATAACCGACGCCAGCATCGGCGGCAAAAACGGCGAATTCACTACGCTTGCCGTCATCCAGCAGGTAAATTTTGATTTTATCGCGCGGATAATCAATGCACTGCGCGGCCAGCACCGTATCACGCACCACGTCGAGACTTTCGTTATAGCTGGGGACATAGATATCTACCGTCGGCCACAGGCGAATATCATCAGGCATTGGCTCAATGGTTCGCTTTAGCGGCCATGATGTTTGCAGGTAGCCCAGAATGAGGATTAGCCAGACATACAGCTCGGCAATAAATAAACCAATTCCCAGAATGGCTTCCACTTCCGAATTAAACGCCAGCGTCTGCGTCGCGCGCCAGTATATATAACGCGTTGACATCAGGGCAGAAAGAAACACCATGACCATAGAGACGTTGCGGCTTTTGCTGAAGCCCAACATAAATAAAATCGCGATGCCGATCAGGCCAAAAATATACTGCTTCTGGCTGTCCATAGGCGTGATCACAATCACTGCGGCCAGCGGAAATAACACCAGTAGCAGAAGGTAGTACAGGCCTTTTTTCATAAGTCATCCTGGAAACGAAACTATTATTCTGTGTCGTAGCGCAGGCACGCCACGGGATGTCGGCTTTCCCTGCCTTTAGTGCCGTGCTGCGTGCGCTATCGTAGCGGAGCGTGCATTTCACCGTCGCCGACGGTGATATTAAGCAGTGCGGCAATGCGTTTGCTGATAATTTCAATATCAAAGGCTGCGCTGGAAACCGGACTAAATTCAAAAACAGACTGCTGTGAAGCATTGGCTTCCGCTACGCTTTCATCGCGGTTAATCACGCCTAATAACCTGTCGCCAAGCCGCTGCTGCATAAAAGCGGTGACGTCACGGCTGATATTACGGCGGCTGTCGCTCTGGTTCAGGACAAAATAGTGCCCCGCACGATGGTTAAGCGCGCCGCCAATCATTTTGTCATTTTCGATTTGTGGCAGCAGTGACAGCGACGCGGTATCGGCCAGTAATACCACCAGATGCAGGTCGGCAAGCGCTGACATTGCCTTTAATGCAGGGCCAGGGCCGGGCGGAAAATCGGCCACAATCACCAGGCCAGGGTAGTTAAGCACGCTGTGCAGACCGCGGATAAGAAAGTTGGCGTCGTGGGTCAGGTTATGTTCAAAGGTGATACGCTGCTCTTCTGTCACTTCCCCATAGGGCATAACAAAAATATTGCCGCCGGTGGTGAGGATCGACTGGCTCCAGTCCGGCGCATCGGCCGATTTGGCCACAAAACCGCGCCCGTCAGACAGGGGCACACCAAAATGCAGGCGCAGGGCGTTTTGCACATCAAAATCTATGGCCAGCACTTTGCTGCCCGCACGGGCCAGTGTATAGGCCAGATTGGCAGCCAGGGTGGTTTTACCCACGCCGCCCTTAGGAGAACAAACACAAACTAACGGCATGAGGCGATTCTCTCCAGCAGGGGTTGTAGCAAGGTGTCTTTCGATAACAGTCCCGCCGATGCGGCAGGCGTAGCGCTGAATAACTGTTTAAAGCGCGCCTGCTCCGTCTGCGGAACGGCTGTGCTCTGAGGCTGAGTGCGAGAAAACGGCGGCTTCATAGCAGCGGCAAGAGTCTGCGCAGTAGAAAACGGAGACTGCGTGCCAGCAGGCTGGGTCTGAGCGGTAGAAAACGGAGGCTGCGTGCCAGCGGGCTGGGTGTCAGCGGTAGAAAACGGAGGCTGCGTGCCAGCGGCCAGATCCTGTGTGTTGGGTGGCTGCAACGCCGGTTCAGCCGGACCGAGCAGGGCTGAAATATTGTCAAGCAGCGAACCTCCCGGCTGAGCGGCGGGCTTTGCGGCGGCAAATACTGCCACGCTCTGCTGCTGCGCGGGCGGCGGTGATAACTCCGGCTGCCCCGCCTGTGCTGGCGCGTTGAGCAGCTGAGACAGCACCGGCTGTCCAGCCTGTGCTGGCGCGTTTTGCGCCTGTGACAGTATCGGCTGCCCCGCCTGTGCTGGCGCGTTGAGCAACGGTGACAGCCCCGACTGTCCAGCCTGTGCTGGCGCGTTTTGCGACGGTAATACGGGCTGGGCAGCCTGCACGGATAAAGTTTGCGGTGGTACGCTGGCCGGACTAAACGCCCGTGCGTCGGCGGGCTGCGGCACAACAACGTCAATACGCTGACCGTTGCCCAGCGCGGACTCTGCGCTCCCGGACATTAACTGCCGGATGATCGCCCAGTTCGTATTATCGGCATGCCGCGTTTGGTCGGACATATCCTTGAATTCTATATGGTTAGTTTGCGTTTTTTCTTTAAAACGCTGCAGGTCATCATAGCTTTTCATAGGAATTGCCGCGCTGATTAGGAAATTTCGCGGCAATATAACATACAATTTTTATTTGCATCAGAATCTTCTTGCCGCCTGTATTACATCAGTTTGCCGAATAATTAACTATATAGTAAAAATTGAAAACCGGATTATTCAGGCGGAAGAATGATCTTAAGATTATTTGGCTTAGCGCATTTATTTTACCCAGGTAATTATTTACCTTAACCTTTCTGCCGCCGGGCCAGGATCAGGGCGAGTCGTCATCCCGCTTCGCGAATGCTTTATTTTTACTAATGAGAACCGACGCAGAACCTTTATCGTCTGCGCCGGTTTTTCCTGTCAGCCGGGGATCGGCTGGCCTTCATCCCTGTCCACGGCGAAGCAGGCGATCTGCTGATCCCCGTACTGCTTCAGGCTGGGCTGAAACTGGGTGCAGGGACCAAACCGACGGTGGCAGCGGGCATTGAATGCGCAACCCGGCGGCGGATTCAGCGGGCTGGGCAGCTCGCCGGTCAGCTTGATACGTTCGCGGCGCTCGTCCGGGTTCAGACGCGGCGTAGCGGAAAGCAGGGCCTGTGTATAGGGGTGGCGCGGATTGGCAAAAATCGCGGCTTTACTGCCGCGCTCCACGCAGCGTCCCAGGTACATCACCATTACCTCATCCGCAATGTGCTCCACCACGGAGAGATCGTGGGAGATAAATACATAGGAGAGGCCAAGTTCCTGCTGCAAATCCATCATCAGGTTCAGCACCTGGGCGCGCACGGAGACATCCAGCGCCGATACCGGCTCATCGGCAATCAGCACGTCCGGATCCAGCATCAGCCCCCTGGCGATCGCGATACGCTGGCGCTGCCCGCCGGAGAACATATGCGGATAACGATCGTAATGCTCGGTTTTCAGCCCCACCTTCGCCATCATCGCCAGCACCTTGTCGCGGCGCTCAGCTTTGTTCAGGCCGGTGTTAATCAGCAGCGGCTCCTCCAGGATCTGGCTGACTTTCTTACGCGGGTTCAGCGATCCATAGGGATTCTGAAAAACGATCTGGATCTTCTGACGACGCAGCTTTTGCGCGTGCGGATCGTGCCTGAGCAGATCCTGACCCTGATAAAATAGCTGCCCTTCGGTCGGCGTTTCAATCATCGTCAGCAGGCGACCCAGCGTCGATTTTCCGCAGCCGGACTCACCGACGACCGCCAGCGTTTTACCGCGCTCCAGGTCAAAGGAGACGCCGTCCAGCGCTTTAACCAGCCGCTCCTGGCCAAACAGTCCCTTCTTCACCGGATAGTGTTTTTTCAGATCGATCGCCTGCATCAGCAGCGTCGAATGTTGTTCAGGCTTCATAGGTGGGTCTCCCGGCATCGTCCAGCGGGTAATGACATTTGGACTGACGCCCCGCAATATTACGTAGTTCAGGCTCTTCAACCCGGCAGCGGTCGTTAGCATAGGGGCAGCGTGGATTAAGCAGGCAGCCGTTTGGCCGGTCATATTTACCCGGTACCACGCCCGGGAGCGAGGCCAGCCGCGCTTTGTCTGCCGCAAACTCCGGCAGCGCGCGCAGCAGCGCCTGGGTATAGGGATGACGGGGCGCCTTAAAAATATCCACTGCTTTACCGGTTTCCACCACCTGCCCGGCATACATCACGATGATATGCTGCGCGGCCTCGGCCACCAGCGCCAGGTCGTGCGTGATCAGGATCAGCGCCATATTCTCCTGACGCTGAAGATCGAGCAGCAGCTCAATGATCTGCGCCTGAATGGTCACGTCGAGCGCCGTTGTCGGCTCATCAGCAATCAGCAGCTTCGGACGGCAGGCAATGGCCATGGCGATCATCACGCGCTGGCTCATACCGCCGGAGAGCTGGTGCGGATAGACGTCAAGGCGCGATGATGGGTCGGGAATACCCACCTGATTCAGCAGATCGATAGCGCGCTGGCGGCGTGTACTGCGGTTGCCCCCCTGATGCACCTTAATCGCTTCCATAATCTGGTAGCCGACGGTGTAGCACGGGTTCAGGCTGGTCATCGGATCCTGAAATATCATCGCCACTTCTGACCCCACCAGCTGGCGGCGCTCCTTTTCGGAGATGCGCATCAGATCGCGTTGGTTAAACTCCAGCTTTTCCGCCTTTACGGTGCCGGGATAGTCAATCAGCCCCATGATCGCCAGTGAGCTAACCGATTTTCCGGAGCCGGATTCCCCGACGATACCCACCACCTGGCCCTGTTCAACCTGATAGCTGATGCGATCTACCGCGCGAAACGGCGTCTTAGCGTCGCCGAAGTGGACCGACAGTTGGTCTAAATTTAATAATGCCATCGGATGCCTCTACTGCTTGAGTTTCGGGTCGAGGGCGTCACGCAAGCCGTCGCCCATCAGGTTAAATGCCAGAACCGTCAGCAGGATCGCGACACCGGGAAAGGTGACCACCCACCAGGCACTTTGCGCGTACTGCAACACGTCGGAGAGCATGGTGCCCCACTCCGGCGTCGGCGGCTGCGCACCCATTCCCAGAAAGCCCAGCGCGGCCATGTCGAGGATCGCGTTGGAGAAGCCCAGCGACGCCTGCACAATCAGCGGGGCGAGGCAGTTAGGCAGAATATTGATAAACATCTGGCGTATCGCACCTGCGCCCGCCACGTTAGAGGCGGTAACGTAGTCGCGATTGACCTCCACCATCACCGCCGCGCGGGTCAGACGGATATAGTGCGGCAGCGCCACAAACGTCAGCGCGATGGAGGCGTTGACGATCGACGGGCCAAAAATCGCCACCAGCACCAGCGCCAGAAGCAGGCTGGGCAGCGCGAGCATAATATCGACCAGGCGCATGATAATGGCATCGGTGACGCCACCGATATAGCCCGCAATCAGGCCAAAAATCACCCCGAAGATCAGCGACAGCACCACCACCAGACAGCCCACCAGCAGCGACAGCCGTGCGCCGTACATCAGGCGGGAGAGCACGTCACGACCGACGTCGTCGGTGCCAAGAATATAGTGCCAGCTGCCGCCCGCCTGCCAGACCGGCGGATGCAGCAGCGCGTCGCGGAACTGCTCCGAGGGGGTATGGGGCGCAAGCACGCTGGCGAAAATGGCGATAAGAAACATGATAACCACGTAAACCAGGCCCACGACGGCACCTTTATTACGCTTAAAGTAGTGCCAGAACTCCTGCGGAGGAGTCATAGGCGTGGGTGCAGCGGGTACGCTGCCCGGATCGATAATTGACATCCTGGCCCCCTATTTCCTGTGACGAATGCGCGGGTTAACCACGCCGTAAAGCACATCAACCAGCAGGTTGACCAGAATAATCAGCGTCGCCACCATCAGTACGCCCCCCTGTACAACCGGGTAGTCGCGGCGCTGGAGCGCATCGATCAGCCAGCGACCCAGCCCTGGCCAGGAGAAAATCGTTTCGGTCAGGATGGCGCCTGCCAGCAGCGTACCCACCTGCAGACCGATGACGGTGACCACGGGCAGCATCGCGTTGCGCAGGGCGTGTACCACGATGACCCGCATCGGGGTCAGCCCCTTGGCACGTGCGGTACGAATATAGTCCTCCCCCAACACCTCCAGCATGGCCGAGCGCGTCATGCGCACGATGACCGCCAGCGGAATGGTGCCGAGCACAATGGCCGGCAGGATCATATGCATAACGGCGTCTTTGAAATCCCCGGCCTCGCCCCAGAAAAGGGTGTCGATCAGCATAAAACCGGTAAGCGGTTTACTGTCGTCCAGGAAGACCGTGTCACCAACTCGCCCGGATACTGGCGTCAGGTTGAGCTGCACCGAGACCAGCATAATCAGCATCATTCCCCACCAGAATATCGGCATGGAGTAGCCGGTCAGGGAGATGCCAACGGCGGTGTGATCGAAAATGGAGCCGCGTTTTACCGCCGCCAGCACGCCCACCGGGATCCCCACCGCCACGGCAAACAGCATGGCGCAGATACCCAGCTCAAGGGTCGCCTTGAAGCGTGGAACGAATTCCTGCCAGACGGGGATACGACTTTTCAGGGAGATGCCCAGATCGCCATGGAGCACGCCATAGACGTAGGAGACATATTGCTGCCACAGCGGCTTATCCAGACCCATCTGGGCCATAAGCTGCGCGTGACGTTCCGCAGACATTCCGCGCTCGCCTGCCATAATTAGCACCGGATCGCCGGGGATCATATGGACAAACGCGAAGGTTAACAGGGTGATGCCAATAAACGTTGGGATGACAAGTCCCAAACGTCGGAGTATGAACTGAAGCATAATAACTCTCACCAGTTCCCACCGACTCATGGCCGGAGGGATTATATTTGCTCACATCCAGCGGCGGGGTAAACCTCACCGCAACGTCCCGCAGGACGCCTTTACCATTTTTGCTTCCGAGCGATACAGCAATGGAATTGGGCCGACAGGCGCGGCCCTTAAGCGTTCAGGAACCAGGCCGGCGGACCGGCCCAACCTTTATTCCTGAATATCGACGTTCTCGAAGTGATGTTTACCGAGTGGATCGACCACGTAGCCGGAGACTTTTTTGCTGACCGGCTCGTACACCGTTGAGTGCGCGATAATCAGCGCCGGTGCCTGGTCATGCATCACAACCTGCGCCTGCTTGTAATACTCGATGCGCTTGTTGTGATCGGCCTCGGCACGGGCTGGCTGAATCTGGTCTTCAAAGGGTTTGTAGCACCAGCGGGAGTAGTTAGAACCATCCTTCGCCGCCGCACAGCTGAACAGGGTGGCGAAGAAGTTATCCGGATCCCCATTATCCCCGGTCCAGCCCATCATCACGGTCTGGTGTTCACCGGCCTTGGCGCGCTTCAGATACTCGCCCCACTCGTAGGTGACGATTTTGGCCTTAACGCCCATTTTCGCCCAGTCGTTCTGAATCATCTCGGCCATACGGCGGGCGTTCGGGTTATACGGGCGCTGCACCGGCATCGCCCACAGGTCGATGGAGAAGCCGTCTGGCATCCCGGCCTCTTTCAGCAGCGCTTTCGCTTTGGCCGGATCGTACGCGTAATCCTGCACCGCATCGTTATAGCTCCACATGGTAGGCGGGATCAGATTTTTAGCGGTCTGCCCTGCTCCCTGATACACCGCATCAATAATCGCCTGCTTGTTGACGGCGGTAATCAGCGCCTGGCGCACCTTCAGGTTATCCAGCGGTTTTTTCTCGGTATTGAACGCCAGATAGCCGACGTTCAACCCTGGCATCTGCATCAGGTTGATATTTTTATCTTCCTTCATGCGGGCAATATCCGCTGGATTAGGGTACGGCATGATCTGGCATTCACCCTTCTGCAGCTTGGCATAGCGCACCGACGCATCCGGGGTAATGGAGAACACCAGCCGGTCGATTTTTGGCTTAGTGCCCCAGTATTGATCGAAAGCCTTGTAGAGAATGCGGGAGTCTTTCTGATATTGCAGCAGCTGGAACGGGCCGGTGCCGACCGGGTTGAGGTCAATTTTTTCCGGGGTGCCCGCTTTCAGCATATTGTCCGCGTACTCCGCTGACAAGATTGAGGCGAAGTCCATGCCCAGATCGGCAAGGAGCGGCGACTCAGCGCGGTTCAGGACGAAGCGTACGGTGTTGTCATCCACCTTCTCGACTTTGCTGATGAGTTTAGGCATGTCCATGCCGTCAAAATATTCGTAATTACCACCGGAGACGCCGTGATATTTGTTGTTTTTATCCAGCTGGCGCTCAAAGGAGAACACCACGTCGTCAGCGTTGAAGTCACGGGTGGGTTTAAAGTCTTTGGTGGTTTGCCACTTCACGCCTTTACGCAGATGGAAGGTATAGGTTTTGCCATCCTCGCTGATATCCCACTTTTCCGCCAGGCCCGGCACAAGTTCAGTCGTGCCGGTTTTGAATTCGACCAGGCGGTTATAGATTGGAACAGAACTGGCGTCATAGGTCGTGCCGGAGGTAAACAGCTGCGGGTTGAAGCCTTCAGGAGACCCTTCTGAACAGTAAACCAGGGTCTTAGCCTGCACGCCAGCGGCAACGGTCAGAGCGATAAGACTCAGACCGACCTTCAGCATCCCTCTCTTAGACGGGGAATTACTCATGCTTTTGCTCCAGTAGTGATGTGGTGTTGTGTGCTTATCGCCTGCCTGTTTTTTATTGAATATGGCATGGCGCGGTGCCTGTCGGCCCAGATGAGATGAAACCGGATGGGGGACGCTGAAGCAGGAAACACTATCAGACAAATCTGCATCCTTTTTCACTCAGGCTTCAATTTGTCAACAGTTACAGGGAACGTCAATACAACCCTCAGGTATTTACACAGAGTGTGAGTAAGTGCAAGCAAATATAAAAAAAAGCATTCTGATAGAAATGTAGCGCAATACCCTGGCTAACGGCGCTCAGACAGGCCAAAGTGGGGGAAGCCTGTCGCGGTGCCAGCACGTTTCACCGTAAAATAACCTTTAAAAAAAACCATGAATTGGCTCTTTTATGAACGATAACCTTTCCTTATGGCTCAGCGGGCAGCTAAATATGCTGCAACATCGGTTCAGGAAATGATCAACAATCCATTAACGCGGGTTCGGGCAACGCAGCGCAAATTAAGTGCGGGCAGGAGGCGAGTGGCTGATGCCCACCCGCCCTGATGATACGGACGACGTTAATTAGCGCCCGCTTAGGATCCCGCAGTGGTCGCCTGGGGCTTATTTTCAGCGGGTGCAGCTGTGCCAGGGGCAGCACACCAGTTATTGCTCTGTTTTATGCCACCATCCGGCGAGGTATAGCCCAGACAGCCCATAATGGTGTCGAATAGCTCAACCTGGCGATGCGTTTTCCCGGCGCGCTGCTGGGCCTGGAGACGCTCAAAGGCATGCTGATTATTGCCATCGGCCAGATACTTGTCGGATGCCCAAACAATCATCGGCACGCGAAACTGCTCCGGCGGCGCCATATTTCGCGGTGTGCCGTGCAGATGCATATTTTCACTGATGGATTCGCCGTGGTCGGCAGCATAGAAGATAATGGCTTTTTTGTCCCGTAGCCGGTCGATAACGCTATCCAGAACGGTATCCGTGTAGAGCACGGAGTTGTCGAAAGCGTTGATCAGCATCGCTTTACTACAGGTTTCATCCACGCCCATGCACTCAGGCTGATAACGGGCGAACTCACGTGGATAACGCTGGGAATAGAGGTAGTGTGAGCCTTTGGTGTGTAAAACCACCAGATGCTTACCCCGTGGATGGCGGTCAAGGGATTTTTGCAGCTCCGGCACCAGCAGCATATCGTCTACCGACTTGCCCTGGTTCTGCTTTTCAGAACCGATCTGCTCACGGAATGCAAAGTTATCCGCATTGGTGTTGTTGTAAAACCACACTTCACTCTGCATGGCGAACAGTTCAGAGCTGAACCCCAGTTCCTTCAGCACGGCAAAAATGTTTTGTTCCTTCAGCGTCCTGCCCGGCCCCTCTTCCGTTCCCCCCTCACGCACAAACATACAGCGCAGGGAGAGCTTCGTCGCGGTATCGCAGGACTCGCCACGGAAGGCAACGAGGTTTTTCTCCTTCGACAGCTTCGGCGTGGTGTCGCGATCGTAGCCCAGCATGCCCATATGATCCCAGCGGGTGGTTTCACCTATCACAAAGACCACGTAGGTATCATCCAGTCCGGCGGGTGCCACCCAGGTGAATTTCTTCGCCGGGTCGAGCAGGTCCTTACTATCCATTTTCTCATCAAAGCTGGTATAGGCAAACAGCCCCAGCGCGCTGAGCCAGTTTGACGGCAGATAAGAGTGCGCCACCACGCCGCCGTAGCTCGGCAGATCGATATTGGTCAGTTTTTCATTAATGTTTTGCTGCTTATCGAAATAGCGGATAGGCAGCCATACCAGCGCGACGGCCAGCAGCAGCGTAAGCAGCGGAACAAGTCGCCGCCCGCGCGTCTGGAGCTGTTCGAGCAGCGTAAAGCGCAGCGCGTTTCGCCAGATCATCAGCAGGGGCAGCGCGCTGACCAGCACCATCCACAGCATAAAGTGGTAGCCGATCACCTCTTTTGACAGGTCGGTATCGGTGGTCATGACCGATGCGACAATGCCATAGCCGATAACGACATTGAAGAAACTCATATAATAGCTGGACGCTACGGATATCAGCAGCAGCGCGCTGGCCGTAAGCCGCCAGAAGAGCCGGCCACCCAGCGAGAGCAGGCGCAGCAGAAAAAATGTCAGCAGGACGATCGCCGCGACTTCGGCGAGGGCCGACAGCCACTGGGAGGCTTTAAAATGGGCCAGAAACGGGTCAAATCGACGGTAAAACACCGATAGATTAAGAAATATACCGATGTAAAAGGCCAGCAGAAGCGAGAGCTTTTGCTGCGTAAGTAACTTTATATAATTCATTAAACTTTTTTTCCTGGCGTAACCTAAACAGTTCTTAAACGATAATCAGACCAGCGCATTACAACAGAGTTCGACTGCCGGGTCGATAAACCTCTGGCCGCAGAGTAGTCTGCTGGCGCCGGGCAGGCACGCCGGGATCTTGTTAGAAACTACCAGGAAGAGATGAAGTATTTTGATGCAATGCTGCCGCAATAACGACAACAGACGCATCTTTTTGGTGATGGCGCTCTACTGCTTCCGGCACACTGCACCCTCGTAATAATGGCTTGCTCTATCTTAAAAGCGATCGGGAGATGACAGAGACTCACCCGGTTCCAGACCCGCCCTTTAAATGCCGCTAAAGCCGTTGTAGCCCTGGTCTTCCCAGTAGCCGCCGGGGTTATCGTTGGTGACAAAGATCGCCGCGATATGTTTGGCATTCTTGAAGCCGAGCTTGGTGGGTACGCGCAGGCGCAGCGGATAGCCAAAATCGGGTGGCAGGGGTTTTTTATCAAAATCGAGCGCAAGGATGGTCTGCGGATGCAGCGCGGTCGCCATATCCAGACTGGAATAGTAGCGATCATCGCATTTAAAACCGACGTATTTTGCCGTCAAATCGGCACCGATGTGCTGCAGAAAGATTTTCAGCGGTACGCCGCTCCACTGACCAATGGCGCTCCAGCCTTCAATACAGATCAGGCGGGTTATCTGCCCGGTTTGCGGCAGACGCTGCAACTGCTCCAGCGTCCAGGGCGCTTTCTTTTCAACTTTACCGGACACTTCCAGGCGATAGTCGGCAATATCAATGTCAGGTACGTTATATTCGGGATAATACGCGTTGAAGCGGAAAGGGCGGGTAATCTGGGATTCGCTGTAAGTTTGCGCCAGCCTGCTGCCGCTGAACAGCCAGGCCTGAACCCGGTCGTTCCAGCGTGACATCGCCCACAGCACCTTATCCACCTGGTCACCGTCCTGAAGATTACAGCCGGTCAGCATGGAAACGGCGCCCAGCGTCAGGCCGGAGCGGATCAGCAGACGGCGCTCGAGATTCACCAGCTTTTTGCGCTGGTCCGGCTCAAGAATTAATTTTGGTTTTTCACTCATCGCCCGACCCCTCCCCGCGCCCGCCGGTAATCATCGCCGGCAGCGTTTTCGGCACCAGCAGTACCATAACCACATGAACCACCACGAACAGCATCAGGCCGCTCATGGCAAAAAAATGGACGTAACGCGCAGTATCGAAGCCACCGAACAGCGCCACCAGCCAGCTTAGCTGCACAGGTTTCCATATCGACAGACCCGAGAGCACCAGCAGCGCGCCCAGCAGGATCACCGCGACATAGAGGAGCTTCTGCACGGCATTGTACTTACCCTGCTGATGCGGAAGTTTGAAACGCAGGGCCAGACCGACTTCACTCATCGCCAGGGTAAGAGAAAGCGGGAAAAAGCGCTTTTTGAAGTGACCACTCACTACGCCCCAAATCAGGTAAAAAAGGGCGTTGGCAAACAGCAGCCACATGACGGCCAGATGCCAGGCAATGTTGCCGCCCAGCCAGCCGCCCAGGGTCATCACTTTTGGGAAGGTGAAGCTGAAGAGCGGTGAGGCGTTATAGATGCCCCACCCGCTCATGACCATACCGACCATCACCATCACGTTCAGCCAGTGACACAGGCGTACCGGCCAGGGATGAACGCGTTTTCTGGTTAATTTCGGCATAATCGCTCCAAATTACATCGGTGGCGTCAGGCCATCTTTACCCACGGAGATGCCCCGTGCCACCAGGTTGCCCTGCGCGTCTTTGGTGCCAAACAGCACAACTTTGGTGCCCGCTTTCAGCAGGCTGCGGTTGCCCGGCTCAATCAGCACCACCGGTACATCGTCAGGCACGATGACCGTTTTTTCCTGGTCGTGAACCTTAACGGTCAGCGTACGGCCATTGCTGTTAACCAGCTTGCCGACGGTGCCGTTGGTCATGGTATTGATTTTGCCATCCGGGGATTCAAAGGGGTTAAATCCTTCGCCGCTGCCGCGCAGATCCGGGGCAAAAACGTGAACTTCCAGCGCTTTCAGCTCGCCGTTTGCCATAGGCACAGCGGCCGTACCGATATAGCTGTCGGCCTTGATATCACTCATCTGCGCTTTGCTGACGCTGTTGACTTTGGTTTGATCGGTAACTTTTACATCCAGCTTCTCGCCCTGGCGGGTGGTTATCTGCACGGCAGAGTTGCTGACGGAATCAATGGTGCCGCGAGTGGGTTTAATGGTGGTGTCTGCCGCCAGCGTACTGCCGCTGACCAACAGAGAACCCAGCAGCAGAGCTGCAATACGAGACTTGATCATGTTCATCTCCTGAACGAGTTGGAAACCGTGTTTTAACGCGTTTGCCCGTTAAGTCTGGTCGGGCTGAGTAAATAAACGAGGAGAAAAAGAAAAGAATTATGTTAAAGAAAGTAACGATACAGGGCAGCAGACGCTGCCCTGGTAAGCACTAACTATCAGTTGATGATATTCAGCGTCACGTCAATATTGCCGCGGGTGGCATTAGAGTAAGGGCAAACAATATGCGCAGCGTCGACCAGTTTCTTCGCCTCTGCTGCATCCATCCCTTCCAGATGAATGTTCAGTTTTGCTTCAATACCGAAGCCGGTTGGGATAGGACCAATACCGACTTCGCCCTCAATGAAGGCTTCTTTAGGCAGGGCAATTTTGTCGCGACCCGCAACAAATTTCATCGCGCCAAGGAAGCAGGCTGAGTAGCCCGCCGCGAACAGCTGCTCGGGGTTAGTGGCTTCTCCGCCCGCGCCGCCCATCTCTTTCGGCACACCCAGTTTTACATCCAGTACGTTGTCGGAAGAGGTAGCGCGGCCATCACGACCACCGGTGGCTTTTGCTTTTGCACGGTAAACGACTTTTTCTAAAGACATGATAAAACTCCTGCGGGTTGGTATTTTATATGTTGTGCGATTCTATCGCGCACGATTTATAAACCAGTTTTTACTATTATAGACCCGGATGGCGCATAACGCGCATCCCGTTGCCTCTCCTCCGTGGATCCGGGCCAGTACGCTAAACGCGTCATCTGGCCGACAGACTCAGGAGAGGGTTACACTTAGTACCTCACCCATTGAGGTTATCCCTCAGGGTTTCTAAATCCTGCTTCAGCGATTGTAGCGTCACGTCATCACAGGATGACGCAGAGAGCACCGATTCCGGGATCCCCGTCGCTTTATTGCGTAATGCCTTGCCCTGTTCGGTCAGGGTGACCACCACCTGACGTTCATCCTTGCGCGAGCGCTGCCGGTTCAGCAGTCCGGCTGCTTCCAGCCTTTTCAGCAGCGGCGTCAGCGTGGCGGAGTCCAGGAACAGCCGCTCGCCAATTTCCGATACGGTGACATCGTCCCGCTCCCACAGCACCAGCATCACCAGGTACTGCGGATAGGTAATATCAAGCCGGGTCAGGAGCTGGCGATAGAGTTTATGCAGCGCCAGATTGGCGGAATAAAGCGCAAAACAGAGCTGCTGATCGAGCAACAGTGGCGTGTCTTTCGCTTTTTTGTCATCTTGTTTGATATTCATGGTAAAAATATAAATAGCACACTACATAATTGCAAGCAAATTTTAATCTCTGGGGGTAACTGGCGATGCATTCACTGGAAGAGCGGGCAAGACGTTATGCCACTAAGGCCCATGCCGAGGCGGGGCAGCGACGAAAATACACCGATGAGCCTTACATTGTGCATCCGGCTGCGGTGGTTGAACGGGTGCGCAGCGTGACCGACAGCGAGGTCATGCTGGCCGCCGCCTGGCTGCATGACACGGTAGAGGATACGCCCAGCACGCTTGCCGATATCGAAAACCACTTTGGCCCCGAGGTTGCCAGTCTGGTTGAAATGCTCACAGACGCGCAGCAGCCTCAGGCAAAAAATCGCGCGGCGCGTAAGGTTGCACACTTTCGCCATACGGCAAAAGCATCAGCCGATGCGCAGACCATAAAACTTGCTGATATTATTGATAATACCCGGTCTATTATTCAGTTTAACGCCCATTTTGCCCGCGTCTATCTGGTTGAGAAGCGCGTACAGATCACCCTGCTAACCGCCGGCGATCGTGATCTATGGCAGCAGGCGTCAACCATTATTGAACGCGGCATCGACCAGCTGACCCAGGCACCCTGGCACGTTCCGCCCTCCTGGTTTGTGCTCCAGCAAAATAAATACCCGCTGTCAGAGGACCCGCAGCCTTCCGGGCACGGCTAAAGGCCCGCATCAACCGCAGCGGGCCAGGTTTCGCTAAGCGAAGAGTAAGGGAGAGGGGCGGCATCGCTTCCGCGTGGGGCGATTACTGCTTGTAGAAAATGTCGCCCGACTCTGCTTTTACAATCTTGCCATCTTCTTTGGAAATCAAAACGTAGTTTCCGCCCATATAGGTCCAGCTGGTCCCTTCGTCCGGTGCCGGAAGGTGACGGGTTTTCCAGTCGATAATCTCGTATTTTTTGGTACGGTACCGGTCCGGTACTACGCTGCCGAGTGTAAAGTGCTGGAAATCTGCAAAAAAGGACGTGATTTCATAAGGGTGTGCAGGATCGGGCTGCGCCGTATTATCGCCGTCCTGGCTCTGCGCAGGCTTTTGCCCCTGCGGTGCCGGTGCGGGAATGGCCTGAAGATCGGGGGACTGTGTGGCAGGCGCCTGTTGGTCCGGGGTCGCCTGAGGCTGCACAGGCTGCGCGTCTGCGGCAAAGGCCGTTGACATCAGCGGCACGGCACCCAATAAGATGGCTGAAAACAACAATACGGACGTCGACTTACTCATAGTATCTCCACATTTATTACTATCCTGTTGCCTGTCGGCGAGGGAGAGAGAGTCAACCCCTGTAGCCGCGCAGCGAAGCATTTTATGATACCTGCCTGCGCAAAGGAGGGAAGGTAAATCGTACGGCTCATGATGATTTTCTTAATCACCACAGGTAAACGATCTGCGAGGGTCGTGGGCTGAAATCATCAGGAACAGGTAACGGAGCCAAACTGTTGCAGTGCTTTTTATCAAAAAAAATTAATCAGTGAATTTCACGGCTAAGCGTTTGAACTTTAAGAAAATGCATGAGATTGGCTATCGGGATGGCACGCCATACGGTTTGAAAGGACAAATTGGGGGTGTTAAATTGGTAAGAATTTCCGGACAGCGAGTGCTTTTTTTATGCCCCGTCTGCCCGGAAAGGTTTTTCCCTGGTGTCGGCTAAATTAGCTACCTGACTGTTGAAGTCAGGTTTTTTTTGCCTCTAGCTTACGGAGTCCATTATAGGTAGTCAGCCTGATTCCGTAAGTTGTACTTAAGTACTGCATCACCCTGTACTTAAGTACACCACCATGCTGAAACAGGGAAGCTCAGACCTTCAGGGAGTCCACATGTTTTCAATATTTCAGGAAAATCAGATAATAACGGAGACGCTCCGTAATTATATCGACAGGAAACTTTTACACCTGGGCAGCCCGGAGTATGCATACACCGTCGTCAGCAAGAAAAATCCATCAAATCTTCTTATTATTTCCAGTTATCCTGACGAATGGGTAAACCTTTACCGTACCAATAACCTCCAGCATACCGACCCGGTGATACTGACTGCGTTCAGACGGACCTCTCCCTTTGCCTGGGACGAAAATATCACCCTGATGTCCGACCTGAAGTTTACGAAAATATTCTCTCTGTCCAAGCAGTACAACATCCTTAACGGCTTTACCTTTGTCCTGCATGACCACTTTAACAACCTTGCGCTGTTATCGATCATTATTGACCGCAACGTGCAGGACCATCTGGAAGGGCTTCTTTCAACCGACCGCGCCACCATGCAGATGCATCTGATAGAGATTAACGAGCAGATGTACCGGCTGGTGCACTCCGTCTCGTCGGGCCGGGGACATGCGGATGCGAGCAACAATAAAGCTATTTTTACCGCGCGTGAGAATGAGGTGTTGTACTGGGCAAGTATGGGAAAAACCTATGCGGAAATCGCCACCATTACCGGTATTTCGGTACGGACGGTCAAATTTCATATGGGTAATGTGGTCAGTAAACTGGGGGTGAGTAACGCCCGCCAGGCAATCCGGCTGGGCGTTGAGCTGGAGCTGATTACGCCGACGCAGTCGTAGACGTGAGTGACATCGGCCAGTTGACAAGTGACGGCTCAGAAGCGTGGATCGTGGCATTAATTTTCGCGGCCATCTGCGCCTGGCTCTCCCTGTCTGTCGGCAAAAAGAGCAGATAAATACGCTCTTTCTCACTGAGCCAGGCCTCTTTTAACGGCTTTATCTGCCAGCCGGAACGCTTCAGGATGGTCAGCATCGCCCGGCTGACAATCGTGTAAATTCCATTGTAGCTATAGTGGCGGGCATAGTTGATCATCGCCAGGAACAGCATCTGGCTAATGGGATAACGTTCGCCCAGTAGCTGACGCGCACGCGCCTTATCAACAAAGAAACGGCTCGACTCCCTTTCACCCGGCGGCAGCGGTACATCTTCAAAACAGGCCTTAAAGGTATGGGTTATCATATTAGGCTGGTCGAGAGGGGTAAAACGTACGCTACAGATCAGCTGGCCTTCATACAAACCCAGAAGATAGCGCGTTCCCGGGGCATCAAACTCATCGAATTCCATATCTCTGTTGCACACCACGTCCCAGCCCAGCCGGTCGCTAAAGGTTTTCTTGCGCAGGCGGTAAAGCTCATCCGACTGTACGCCTTTAAGTTCATCGTAACTGACGTCAAAAAATTCAAGCATTCCATCACCCTGATTACGTTAAATTTACTAAACAAAAATTCCACGACTGACAGAAGTCGGTAACCACTATTGTACAGGGGTTTTTAATGAGATGGTTAAAACTGTCTTATACAAAGGTGCAGTAATTGATGAAGTTAATTGATGCGACGGGGTAAATGTGAAGGGATACCTGCGAATTAAGTGACGGTATCCGGGGTGTTACGGGGCCTACTGACCGACCAGCCCCTAATGTCTCCGATCGCATCCGTGAGAAAGTCGTCTCAGCGCGGGCGTGAAAATTCGTTTTTTTACTAACGTAAACCGAGCATAATCAGCCAATAACCTTTTTTCTAAAGGATGCGCCCCGGCAAGGGTTAAAATTCACCCGGCCAAAGTAAAGGTGAGTGCCTTCGCGATTTGCCCACTGCGGCCATGCTGCAACGAGCCACGCAACGGCCCCCTGCCAGAGACGGACATAAGGTAGCCAATCTGAGACCCTGACAGGAAACTTAACCCACCCTGAAGCAATAAAACCCACCTTTGATGTCACCTGCCCCTTCGCCGCCGGCTTTGTTATGTGCCGCGGGCCTTCCCGGAGGGCGATCCCGATCGTGGGGTTAATGTCTTTCCCTCTCCAGGGTGGGTTTTGCGAACCACACCAGCAGGGTAAGAAATAAAAATACCGCGGCGGAGAGGGCAAAAATCTCATTGGCAGAGAGGATAAGCGCCTGCTGGGTGATCTGCTGGTCTACCCAGGCCAGCGTCTGCGCCGGGCTAAGCCCCATACCGTGTAAAACCTGCTCTGTCTGCTGCCAGGCAGGATTACCCGGCCGGACAAACTCGCTCAGTTCGCTGTGATGCAGCGTTTCACGCCGGCTCCAGAGCGTAATGGTTAACGAGGTGCCGATGGATCCGGAGAGCGTACGCAAAAAATTACTCATGCTGGTCGCGCTGGCAAACCTGTCTGACGGGAGTCCGGCAAGCGAAATGGTGGTCAGCGGCAGAAAGAAGCAGGCGATGGCGAATCCCTGGATAAACTGCGGTAACACAATGGCGGAAAAGGTGATGTCAGGGGAAAAGATGATCGCCCGCCAGTAGTAACATATGCTGTAGACGATGAAGCTGAAGGTGACCAGCAGGCGCATATCCACCCTGTTACCGTAGCGGCCGATTAGCGGCGCCAGAATCAGCGGGATAAAACCAATTGGCGCATAGGCGAGTCCGGCCCATAAGGAGGTGTAACCCATGGCCTCCTGGAGCAGCTGCGGCATAAGAACGATCGCACCGGAGTAAATGAGATAGGCGCAGACGATGCAAAGTACGCCAATCGAAAAATTGCGCGACCTGAACAGGGTAAAATCCACTATCGGATTTGCGCTGCGCGTTTCGTGAATAATCAGTGAGGTCAGGGTAATGACCGAAACGGCAGCCAGAACAACAATCGCCGGTGAGCTAAACCAGTCCAGATCTTTGCCCTTACTGAGCATAATTTGCAGGCTTCCGACCCCCAGCACCAGCAGGCTTAACCCGGTAAAATTCAGCTTAACCGGGTGAGTGACCGTCTCGCGTCCCTTAAGCAGAAACACGCTCATTCCCACGACAAGGATACCCATCGGTACGTTGATGAAGAAAATCCATCCCCAGTGATAATTCTCACAGATGTAACCGCCAAATATCGGACCTAAGATCGGCGCGATAATCACCGTCATCGACCAGGTCGCCAGCGCCAGCGTGCGCTTTTCAGGGGGGTAGTTTCGCAAGAGCAGGCTTTGCGAGAGCGGGATTAACGGTCCGGCCACCAGTCCCTGTATCACGCGAAAAGCGATCAGCAGATCGAGGCTGTTTGCCAGACCACAGCAGAGTGAAGCGATCGCAAACAGCGCCACCGAAAGTGTAAAAAGCCGGACTTCCCCGAGCCGCTGCGCGAGCCGCGCGGTTACCGGCAGCGAAATGGCGTTCGCCACGCCAAAGGAGGTGATCACCCAGGTTCCTTCATCCGTTGACGCGCCAAGGAAGCCGGAAATGGTCGGGATGGCCACGTTGGAGATCGTCGAGTCAAGCATCTGCATAAAGGTTGCCAGCGCTAATCCGACGGTGACCATGATTAGCATTCCCCCCTTCAGGGGGGCCGGAGCCTCAGCAGCGGCGGCCATTACAGCCCTCCATTCTGAGCAATGATCTGCTCAATCTGACGGTCGATGTCGGCGGTATCCAGCACCAGAGCCATACTGCGCCACGCCGGAATCGGCGATACCTTCTGCGCCAGCGCCTGGTCCGCCGTTGAGATACCGCCCGCGGTGAAAATGGTCGCCGTCGCTGAAAGTCCAATGCGTAACGGGTATTGTTGAATTTGCCGGGGATCGAGCGCCACACGAACCGGCACGCGCTGGATCACTTTGATCCAGTTCCCTGACGCATTTTGTGCCGGCAGCAGTGAAAATGCGCTGCCGGTCCCCATGCCGACCCCCTCCACTGCCCCATCAAATACCAGGCTGCTGCCATAGAGATCAATAACCACATTGACCTTCTGACCGATTTTTACCGTATTCAGCTGCGTCTCTTTGAAGTTGGCATTGATCCACATCTGATCCTGCGGAACGACCGAAAGCAGCGTTTGTCCGGCGGTCACCGTTTGTCCGACCTGTACGCTGCGCCCGGCGATATAACCGGTAACCGGACTACGGATTTTGGTTCGCTGTAGGGCAAGCCAGGCTTCACGCAGGGTATCCGCCGCCTGGAGAACCTGCGGATTGTGTCGCAGCGTGGTGTTGAGCAGAAGCGCCTTGTTCGCCTGGTAAAGCTGTACCGCTGCCGCCAGCGACGCTTTATCGCTGGCCACGGCATCGCCTGCATGTTCCAGGGTTTCACGGGCGATCAGGCCTTTCTGGTAGAGCTGCTGCTGGCGTCTGAAATCGGTTTGCGTCTGATTCAGCGCGATGGCGGCCCGGTCGGCATCAGCAGAATACTGCCCATCCTGCAGGGCCAGCTGATGAATCTGGCGTACCGTCCAGGCAAGCGCGCTTTGTGCTTTTCTGAAGGCTATCTTCGCATCCGTGTCATCCAGTACTACCAGCACATCGCCTTTCATCACCCTCTGGGTGTCAGCATAATTGATGGTCACCACATTGCCCGCCACCTGGGAGGAAACGGGATTAATATTGCCCGCGACATTGGCATCATCGGTACTTTGCCGATCTTTGATGATAAACAGCCAATAGACCGCGGCGGCAACGCCTAAGAGCAGCACAACGAGCAGCAGGGCAATAACGCCCTTTTTATCCTTCGACAGAACTTTTTCAATGCCAGAATCTTTCACACAACGCTCTCTTTCGCCGTAGTAAAGGGCAACGGCGGTAAAATGACAGGATTAGTACGCTTTGAACCGCTGTGTAGACTAAGGGATGCGTTTTTTTTTGGTAGCAGACAATACTGTATGCGCCGTATTCTTTTTCTTACGTCCCGCGGAAAAATCTGGTTTTTAACAGGTGAATAAAAATATCAATAAATCGTTAACGGTTTCTGTTAACGATAAACCCACGCCGGGAAATACGTTAGGTGATACTGATAATCATCCAGGCGAATTGATTTCGCCCCATTTAGTTTTCATTGAGCCAGCGGATTTACCGTTTGTGATATAGTAACCTTCTGAGTTTGAATGACCGCTTTCATTTAGCATCTCTTCAGCTTTACCTATCACTCTTCTTAATTAAGACGGAATATCCCCGTGAGGGTTCTGTCATGCTTATTTTTTAGAAGGAAATTGTGTTTTGAAAGCCATCGTTGTTGACGATCATCCTCTTGCCCGGATTGCTATTCGCAATCTGCTTGATACCCAGGGTATCAACGTAATTTCTGAACTGGATGATGGTGCGAAGGTCGTGAAGACCGTGGAGATAACCCAGCCCGATTTGGTTATTATTGATGTGGACTTACCTTCGCTCAGTGGAATAGAAGTGCTTGAGCAGCTGCGGAAAAGACGCTATGCCGGGGCTATTATCGTTATTTCCGCCAAGAATGAACTCTTCTACGGCAAGCGCAGCGCGGCACTGGGCGCGAATGGCTTTATCAGCAAAAAAGAGGGGATGAACAGTATCATTGCCGCCGTCGAAGCGGCCAGTAATGGGTATAGCTACTTCCCCTTTTCTCTCGATCACTTTTCAGGTGAGGCCACGTCAGAGCAGAAAAAACTGGACTCCCTCTCCACTCAGGAAATTAATGTACTGCGCTATATTCTGAACGGTACCAGCTACGCCGACATCGCCAGTAAAATGTTTATCAGTAATAAAACCGTCAGCAGCTATAAAATACGATTAATGGAAAAACTGGATTGTTCATCTCTGATCGAACTGTATGACTTCGCGCAGCGGAATAAAATTTGGTGAATAATGCAGAAGCTCCATTTTTTCCTGATAACATTATTCTTTTTGATGTGTTCGTCGTTTGCGGCAGAATCACCCTGTAACGTTGAAATAAAAGGGCACTACATCACCCCGGTGAAAGAAATCCGCTTAAACCGGGATCAGGCTCGCTGGCTGGAAAAAAAGGATCGTCTGCTTATTGGCATCGCGATGCCCGATGTCTTGCCGCTTCTCTTTCATTATCCCGACGACGATTATCAGGGCGTGCTGGCCGATTATCTGTTTCTGCTGCGCTCCAGCCTGCGCATAAACGTGGTGATTAAAAAATATGGCTCACAGGCCCTGGCCTCCGCTGCATTGCAGAATAACGAGGTGGATGCGCTGCTTATTCTTCCCGACAGCAACGTTACGCCAGGGAAGCAGTTTCAACGCACCCATGCGCTGATGACTTTTCATCCTACGTTAGTCGCCGCGCAAAATCGTGCACTTCCGCTACCGCTTTCGCAGGGCCGGGAGCGGGTCACCGTCGCCGTTCACCGTAGCTATCCCGCCGCCCGGGCGGTTGCGCAAAACTTTCCAAAGGCCATACTCCGATTTTACGACAATGAACATCAGGCGCTACTCTCCGTCGCTACCGGTGAGAGCGACTATTTTCTCGGCTATAACGTCACCGCGAGCTATAACATCGAGAAGTATTTCCCGCAGTCCCTGACGATTGTTCGCTATCTTAACAGGCAGCAACGGGGAGTCGTTTTTCTTACCCGGACTAATCAGCCGCAACTGCACGAGGTACTTAACCGGTTTATTTCCGCTATTTCAAATGAACAGCACGATCAGCTGGCGCAGTACTGGCTGGAACGGGGCAACCTCTCATTTCTGAATAATCCCTTATCCTTAACGGCGAGGGAAAAGAGCTGGATCAAAGCCCATCCCAGGCTTCGCGTCCTGATTAACCGCTATTACCCGCCGCTCTCCATGGTGGATCAAAACAACACGCTGCGTGGGGTAAGTGCCGATTTACTGAATATCATTTCTCTGCAAACAGGCCTGCAATTTGAACCCGTCGCCGTCAATTCTAACGAGGAGATGCGGCAGAAAATGCTTAATCATGAAGGGGATTTAATCGCGGCCGCGACCCTGAGTGAGGCGAGACAGACGCAAATAAACTTTAGCCTCCCCTGGATCCGCCAGCATTATGTGGTCGTCTCCCCGCTCAGTGTCAGCCCGGGGGCCCGGCTGGAACAGCTTGAGCGGATTGCGATACCCCTCCACTTCGCCATCAGCGAGCAGCTTAAGGCGCGCTATCCGCACGCAAAATGGATCCTGGCCGATAACTCTTCCATGGCGCTGTCGATGGTGGTGGAGGGGAGCGCGGATGCCGCAGTGACCACGGAAATTACCGCTAACTATCTGGTGTCGCGATATTATCCCCAGAACCTGCACTATGCCCCTCTTTCCGATATTCCCTCTGCGCTGGTGGGGATCGCCACCTCCCGCCAGGAGCCGGAACTGCAATCGATCCTTAATAAGGCGCTACAGGTCATCCCCCCGCGTGAAATACTGCAAATGGTGGGGAAATGGTCAAAGATGCCCAATGTCGAAATTGAGACATGGAATTTATACAGTAAGCCCTTTTATCTGATGCTGACGGTGGCCGCCTTTATTTTTCTGCTGATTGTGTTTTGGGGCTACTTTCTGCTGCACAAATTTCACAAGCGCGGGCAAAGTGAACGGGAGTTACAGCAGCGGCTGGCAAACCGGGAAGCCTTTTCGCAGTGTCTGGAAGCCGAGAAAAACAGAGCAATACACGCCACCCAGGCCAAAAGCCAGTTTCTGGCCAGTATGAGCCACGAAATACGCACCCCGGTCAGCTCGATTGTCGGCTTTCTGGAGCTGCTTTCCCGACAGCACCTGACGCCGCAGCAGAGTCAGGAGGCTATTGAGCTGGCCACCGCTACCGCGCAGTCTCTGCTTGGGCTGATTGGCAACATCCTTGACGTTGATAAAATTGAGACCGGAAATTATCAGTGCGAGGAGCAGTGGACGGATGTGGCGGCGCTGATCGGTGAGATTTGTCGTACGTTTGATATTAAAGCTGCCGACAAAGATATTGCCCTGACGTGCAGCATGCAGCTGCCGCCGGGCATTCAGCTGCTTCTCGATCCTCATGCTCTGCGGAGAATAGTCACCAATCTGGTGTGCAACGCCCTGAAATTTACCGCTCAGGGCTGCGTAGCGGTGTCGGCAAAACTTATTTCGGCTAAGGGGACCTCGGGACGCCTGGCGCTGGTTATCCGTGATACTGGCTGTGGGATCGATGAGGAGGAGCAGAAACGCCTCTTCCACCGCTACGTTCAGGGTGAAGAGGGACGGCAGCAGATCGGTTCGGGTTTGGGTCTGGTTATTTGTCGGGAATTAGTCAGCCTGATGGCGGGTACGCTGGAGATGGAGAGTACGCCCGGTCAGGGAACGACCTTGACGATAATTCTGCCCGTTGAGATCGCCGAGGCGGCGCCCGTGAGTGCCCGCTGTGACCGCCCGATGATGGCGCCGCTGCCGGCCCTGTCGATTTTGATCGCGGATGATAATCCGGTGAACCGCCTGCTGCTCAAAAGGCAGCTGAACGCGCTCGGCTATGAGGTTGATGAAGCGCGGGACGGCGAGGAGGCGGAGCAGCTGTGTCTTAAAAAGCGTTATCACCTGCTTATCACCGACCTTAATATGCCGAAGCGAGATGGTCTCATGCTGACCCAGGCGCTGCGCGGTCAGCAGGCCGATCTGGTCATCTGGGGGTTAACGGCCAGCGCCCTGCCGCAGGTACGGGAAGCCTGTTTACAGAGCGGTATGAATGAGTGCCTGTTTAAACCGCTCTCACTGGAAAACCTCGCGCAGGCGCTGTGTAAGCTGCCCTCTGAGCAGCCTCTGGTGCCCGACACTCAACATGTAAAGATCTCACTGCTGAATGCGAATACGCAGGGCAACCGCGCCCTGACGGACGAGATCCTGACCACCTTTCGCAGGGAGGCGGCGAAGGACCTGGCGGCGGCAAAACGTGCGGCTGAGCAGGACGATCGGGCTGGCTTTAAGCGGGCGATTCATCGCCTGCACGGCTCGGCTCAGATCCTGGAAATTGACGCGCTGCAACGCTGCTGTCGCGATGTGGAGGAGAAATCTCCTTCCCAGCTTACCCGCCCTGTTCGCAACGCGATAATTGCAGAGGTCTCACGTATTGTGCAGGAGCTGGAGGCCGAGCTGGCGAGGCGATTCAAAATTGCGTAAATGCACGGATACGTCCCGGGCAGAAAAAACGTCCCTGTTTTTTCATCAGACACATCGTGTAATAAAACCGGGGGATGCAGTAAGACGCGCAGCGAGTTAGCGGTCTTAGTTAGCGATCTTGGTTAGCGGTCAACAACCACATCGCTTTCCACCACGATGGCATCTTCCGCGTTTTTGAGCATCAGATTGGCTTCGTAATATTTACCATCATTCAGCATGCGCTGGGCCTCAGTCACATCATGACGCGTATGATTCAGCGGCATCAGCTCCTGATTTTCCATAATACCGATACCGGTCTCACGCAGCGTCTCCACTGCACCTTTCTTGTCACCTTTTGCCAGCTTAGCATTGGCCTTTTTAATGGCTGCTTCTTTCTCTGGCGTTGCAATATAGTTTTCTGACACGGCGATGGCGGCATTAATGATCACATACTTATCATCGATCATTCTGGCTTTATGGTCGGTCTTCTCAAATCGGGTCCAGTCGATGCTGTCATCGGCCAGCATTTTTTGCGCGTCAGCGGTCAGCTTTTTGGCCATATCAGGCTGTCCCTGAAAGATAGCGACCCGCGCCAGGCGGATATCACGCATGGCGATCATACCCTGGGTGGCGATATTCTGTGCATCGGTGACTTCTTTCTGCAGTGACGCTGAAGCGGCGGCGCTGGATGAGGCCGTTTCGGTGGATGCAGCCCATACCGGAGAGGCGGCCAGCATGGAGGTCAGTACGCCAGCAATAATGATTTTTTTCATTTGTTTATCCTTCTGAATATTTAAACTGTGGGAGTAAAATACTAATTAATAACCTCGACTGACGTAATCAGAGCCGGACGTTGATAATCAGTGATTACGCCTACAGCTGTAGGACAGAACTGAAACCCCCCACCCTTCTCTCTTATTTATCCCTGTTAGCGCGTGCATTACCCTACCAGGGTTCGTCAATACGCCCCCCTGGAACAGGTAGAAAATGATTAATAAAAAAAGGAAGGATAATGATAATTATCAGTAATGAGAAACTGAATCAGCTAAGCACGAAAGCATTCGAGCACTATCGACGTTCAGCAACCGTCATGGCTGTTCTGCTGCTTATTTGTGGCATGTGCTGCCTGGTTTATCCCTTTATTATGGGGGTATATATCAGCTATCTGGTCGGCTTTTTATTCGCCCTGTGCGGCCTTTATGCCCTTGGAAGCTGCTTTATCTTTCGCCACCGGGGAAAGAAAGCGCTTCTGCTGACGGTTATATTTGGTCTGGTATGGCTGATTATGGGTTATTCACTGCTGATCAATCCCGTCTACGGTATGATTTCGCTGACTACCCTAATCTGCTTTCTGTTTATTTTCGGAGGCATTTCGCGTATCGCCGCCGGGATCAGCATGCGTAAAAGCAGCGGTGCGGGCTGGCAAATTTTGATTGGTCTTCTGGATCTCATCATCGCCGTCCTCTGGCTTTCCAGCAGTGAAACCCAGACCTTCATTATCACCACCCTCTTTATTGGTCTTGAGATGCTCTTTACCGCCTGGGGCATTCTGATGATGCGTCAGGCGCTGCCTGCAAGAATTTAACCCTGAGTAATTAATCCGGAGATCGTTATGAACGTAAAAACCACCCTTTCTGCTTTCATCCTCTGCGCAGCAATTTCAGCCCCATTTTGCAGCGCCTGGGCTGAGTCATCTGCGCCAACGGAGATGAGCTGTAAAGAATTTATTAACCTCAACCCGAAAGCGATGTCGCCCGTCGCCTTCTGGGCGCTGAATAAGGATATTGATTTCAAGGGCGGAGATTTTGTCGATATGAATCAGGTCAATACCCTTTATATTCCCAAATTAACCCGGCAGTGTAAAACGAATCCGAATATGAAAGTCGTCGATGCGGTGAAAAACGCCGATTAGCCTGCACAGGCTGGTTGTGGCTGGATTTTATTTCGGATCGCTCAGCGTAATAAATCCTCCTGCTGAGTATTTCGCACCTTCTCAGGCCAGTCTTTAAGACTGGCATTTTTTATTAATGGACATAGTTAACATGAAAAAACGCAGTGTCGCCGTCGCTCTGTTATTTATCTTTCTCTTCTATACCTGGTTCTCTACCGACCCGGAGGAACTTCCTCTTACCCCGGTAAAACCGGAAATCAATATGATTAACGAGCCGGAATCCGCAGAGGAAAGCCCGTCAGACCATGTCGTACATATCGTGAGAGACGCAGCGGAAAAGGGCCTGCGCGTGATTAATTTTTCCTGGTCGGACCTGAGGGAACAGGCATGGTAAGTAGAGGTTGAAGACGACGAGAGAAAACATTGAAGGGATCGTAAGTAAACGTTGAAGGCGTCGTGAATTAATATTGAAGGGATCGTAAGTAAACGTTGAAGGGGTTGGGAGTAAAAATCCGCCACGGTTTCCCGTCGCGGATTGGTTTTTTTCGTTACCTGACCAGATACGACCCATCGGCAACCGGATAGACGCCGTTAAGGCCGTCGCCCGGCAGTGGATAGCCCCACTCGGGCGACCAGGCATAGCTCATACCGTCAAAGGGGATAAAGTTCTCCTCCTGCTGCCATACCTGATAACCGGCGACATTTAGCCTGAGGAATCGGTAAGGCGTCTGCCCGATTTTTAGCGGCTCCGTACCCTCAATCTGACCGAGGACCGTAATATAACGATGGAGCACATTCACC
Source organism: Erwinia sp. HDF1-3R (assembly GCF_039621855.1). Taxonomy (NCBI): domain Bacteria; kingdom Pseudomonadati; phylum Pseudomonadota; class Gammaproteobacteria; order Enterobacterales; family Erwiniaceae; genus Erwinia; species Erwinia sp. HDF1-3R. The sequence goes on from NZ_CP155071.1 coordinate 4,682,303, forward strand.
GGATCGATAAAGTTTTTACTGTACGCCAGAATACGCCCCTGATAGCTATCTCCCAGGACAGGTTTCGCCGAACGATTGAGCGGCAGGATGGCAATTTCCATAATGGTCTTTTCAGGCAGATTAATGACGTTTATTACCTTACCGCCCAGCCGCACCTCACGGCCCTGATATAACGAAGGCGCCTGCGAAATTTTCTCGAATGATGCCGGACTGATCGCCCCCGGCTCGCCGCGTATGCTCTGCGGCACGGAGGCACAGCCGCTCAGAAAAAGAATAACGGACGACAGCACAACGCCCTTGAAGGTATGCCTGGCAGCGAAATGAGATTTTTTCATAAAGAACTCGTATGCATTGGGAAGAAAATGCCGGAGAGGATGCTCCCCGGCCGTTGAAATTAGCGGCTGATAATGCGAGCCAGAACGCTGTTGACGGGGATATTGCTGCTATCCAGGCCCGGGGTCTGCCCCCTGAGGTCAAACTCAATGTTCACCTTAGGTCCGAAAAACAGGCAGTGCGTGGAGCCGCCAAAGTGAAACATGCCGAGCTGATCGCCCTTACGGACGGTCTGGCCTTCATAGACGGTCACTTCACAGGTCGACACTTCGGCCATGCCCACCGCCATAAAGCACATCAGCCCAATGTCAGGATGATCCGCTTCGATGAAGATCAGCGCCCGACTCGCCAGTTCGGTGATGTAGCCCTGGGAAGCATTCGGCCCGGCCGTATCTTCCCCTTCGCTCAGCGTTTCGGAGTAGTAGGTGCCGTCGATGATGCGGGTTTTAACGACACGGCCCGAGACGGGCGCATGCCAGCGGTGATAGCTCAGGGCGCTTAAAAACGCCTGATAAATTGTCCCACCCACAAAATGTGATGCCAGCGGATCGTTGTTCATCATAAATTGCAGCGCGTAAGGCTGTGATTTAATCCAGAATTTATCCTTCAGCTGAACCTCCTTCGCCAGCCGATAGGGGGCAGATTCACAGGCGTTAACCACCACATCATCATTTTCCGGCGCGGCTATCGGCCTGACCCCCTTACGAAAACGGCGGGTAAAGAAGTCGTCCCAGGAGGTAAAACCGTGATGGGGAAGCGAAGGATCGCAGATAAAGTCATCCACAAACGTCGGCATCGCCCGGCGCGCATCTTCGCCAAACCAGCCCGAGCGCGGGTCTTCACTGAGTACGGCGGCGCTCTCTTTCGAGCGCAGAAAGACCGCCCACTCATTGAGTATCGCTTTGATATGCTGATTAATGCGCTCGTCGAGGAAGCCACTCCAGCCGCCCTGCGTCGCCATTGACCAGTTGAGGATGGCATTGAAAGGGAAACCGACCAGGCCCGTTTCATCGAACTCCGGGGCATGCGTCATGATGACGTTAATCAGTGCGAGCATATGCTGATAATCGCGCACCTGCGGCAGCCCGGCTGGCGAAAGCCGGTGGGCTTCATCCTCGCTCACTTCATCAAACATTTGCGTAAACAGCATCCAGGCCCTGGGATCGGTCTCGATAAAGGTTTTGAACGCATCGACCACCGGCAGCAGCGGCTCGCTGCTTTCATCCGCTTTACGCATGATTTTCAGCATCCAGTCATGCAGGGTCTGCCGATCCGCGGGCATCCATTTCCCCACGGTATAGGTTTTATTACAGGGCTTTATGTCAGTTTTCATTGGAACTCCACTTATAAACGAGCGATGAAATTAAGGTTGATTACGATGGCTGGTAGACCTGGGGCAGATGGCCGGTAAAGAGCATCCACAAACCGACCAGCGCGGCGATGACGATAAGCAGTGCCAGCAGGCCTTCGTTGCGGGTAAACACCGGCTGGTCGGGCGACTGCTCTTTACGGGCGCGGATGAAGACCAGCAGTCCGATGGCGTAAATGGCACATCCCACCAGAATGAAAGAGAGCCCGGCGGCATAGACCAGCCAGATGCCGTAAAGCGTGGCCAGAACGCTGGTGACAAGCGCGCCGATGCGGCTGAACCGGGCCTTTTGCGGGTAACCCCCCGTTGCCAGCACCTTCCATAAGAAGGCCGCGGAGCCGATATAGGCAGGCAGGATCACCACGCCGGTGATCGACAGCATGACGTTCCAGGCATTGTGGGAGAAAAAGACCAGCAGCATCGCCGCCTGCATCACCAGGGTGGACACCCACAGCGAGTGCGAGGCGACGCCGTTAGCACTGGTTTTGGCGAAAAATTTTGGAAAGGTGCCGTCTTTGGCGCAGGCCCACGGCAGTTCGGCCACCAGCAGCGTCCATACCAGCCAGGAGGAGAGCAGCGCGATAATTACGCCAACATTGATAAAAATACCGCCCCAGGGTCCGACCAGCGCTTTAAGGATCGAGGCCGTGGAGGGCGCCGCCATGGCAGCCAGCTCACCCTGCGAGAAGACGCCAAACGGAATAATACTGACCAGCACAAACAGGACGGTGGCAATGATAAAGCCGAGAAAGGTGGCGCGACCGACGGTACGTCCATCGGCCTTATCGGACATCACGACCGCCCCTTCAATGCCGATATACATCCACAGCGTTACCAGCATGGTGCTTTTGACCTGATCAAAAATATCGCCCAGCGGTTTGTCCTGTAGCGCGTTATCGCGGAGGTGGCCCCAGAAATCCGATCCCATCAGATGGTGGTTGAAAGCGAAGAACGCCAGCACGACGATAAACACCACGACGGGAATAAACTTCGCGACGGTGCCGATGCTATTGAGCACCGAAGTGCCTTTCACGCCGCGCATCACAAAAATACTCAGCGCCCAGATAATGACCGACGCCACGGTGATGGCCTGCCAGCTGTTACCGCCTTTGAAGTAGGGTGGGAAAAAGAAGTTCAGCGCATCCATTAACAGAACGGCGTAGCCGACGTTGCCAAAGGCCGCTGACATCCAGTATCCCCACGCAATCAGGAAGCCGGTCAGCTTGCCGAAGCCCGTGCGGGAGTACATATAGATCCCGGAGGTCATTTCGGGATGCACATCGGCAAGGATCTGAAAGGTTCTCGCCAGGAAGAAGATCCCCAGCCCGGTAATCACCCATGCGATAAGAATGGCGCCCAACGCCGCCGACTGCGCCATGTTTTGCGGGATATTAAAGACCCCGCCGCCAAACATGGCGCTGATGACAAGTAACGTCATGGCAAGAACGCCAAACTGCTTTGTGGCCTGAGCTTTTGTCGCTTTGGCCTGCTTTTTTACCGCCATTAACTGCTCCTGATAGGGACGAAAATCGTTGTCGGCTATCTTGAGCGCAAGCGCGGAAAGTAAATATCAGAGTGCAGTTAGGGGTCTGTCGAATTTGTCCGTAGCCTGTAAGACTGGGCTGATATCAGCGCGGCGGTGAGGGTGATTCACCTGTCGATTTTCCTCACTTGCAGGCAATCGTGTTCAGGCTATTTTTTATCCAGTGCTCATTTTGTGCTATTGTTACTGGTAACATTGGCACAATCCGCAAGGGGTTTAAGGAGAAAGTTTGAGTATTGATCCTCAAAAAAAATCGATATGGTTGCATCTGGGTTCAGGCGCTTTTCACCGCGCGCATCAAAGCTGGTATCTTAATCAGCTCAAAGAAAAGGGCGATGACCGCTGGTCTCTTTCTCTCGCGAATATCCGCAACAGCGCCACGCAAAAAACCCTGCAACAGCTTGCCCACCAGCAGGGTCGCTACACGCTGGAAATCATCTCGCCCGAGGGGCAAAAGCAGTATCAGACGCTGCGAGCCATTGAAAACGTCATTCTCTGGGATGCGGGACTGCGTACGCTGGTTGATGAAGCCGCGCGCGCTGAGACAAAAATTATCTCCTTTACCGTCACCGAGGGCGGCTATTTCCTCGATGATGAGGGGCATCTCGATCTGACCGACAACGCTATCGCCTCGGATTTACAAGAACAGGCGGAAACCATCACGCTGTACGGGGCGCTGGTAAAGATACTGCGTGCAAGAATGGCGCGCGACAGCGGACCGATCACCCTGTTGAGCTGCGATAACCTGCGCAATAATGGCGATAGCTTTTATCGAGGATTGATGGCGTTTCTCATGGCAAAACAGGATCCGGCGCTGCTGGCGTGGGCCAGCCAAAACACCTGTGCGCCAAACAGCATGGTTGATCGTATTACGCCCAAATTCGACGCAGAGATTTACACGCGCCTGGCGCAGAACGGCATTCATGATGATGAAGCGCCGCTCTCCTGTGAATCGTTTTCCCAGTGGGTGATGGAAGATAACTTTATCGCCGGTCGTCCTTCACTGGAAAAAGTGGGCGTGGAATTTGCCGAAAACGTTACTCCCTATGAGGAGGCGAAGATCCGCGTGTTAAACGCCTGCCACAGCGGCGTGGCCTGGGTGGGTTCCCTGCTGGGTAAACGCTATATTGATGAGAGCCTGCTGCCACAGGTCAGGCAGTGGATGACTGACTATGTTATGCAGGACGTCAGCGCGGCGCTGCCTCCGACCAACATTGATTTAGCGGAGTACTGCGCGACCACGCTGCACAGGTTCAGCAACCCGTGGGTGCGTGATACTAACCAGCGCGTCTCTTCCGACAGCATCGCCAAGCTGCATGAATTTATCGTGCCGACCCTCAAAGCCTGCTATCAGCAGGGAGCGACACCCCGCGCGACGCTGATCCTCCCCGCCCTTTATTTCCGCTTTATGCAGCAGCGGGATCGGGAGACGCTGGGCTTTGAATATGAGGATCGCGCGCTGGAAAGCGTAGACTTTGCGGCGATATTCCGCGCCGGGGATCCGCTGGCCGCATTTGCAAAAACAAAAAAACTGTTCGGTTCGCTAAGTGAACAGCCTGAACTGCTGGCCGATTTACGGGATGCCGTGCAGCGGGTGGATACGCAATTGCAAATTATGGGGAGAGAACAGGCGTGAAAAATATCCTGATTGTCGCCGCAACGGTGATTCTGGCACTGCTGTCGATCGTTTTCCTCTCGCCGTGGCCGGTTGCCCTTGGCACGCTGGCCGCATGGGTGACCACCGGCTCGTTTTTCCTCCAGGTGCTGCACATCATCAGGAATAAAGATACCAGCGGGCTGTCGCTCGGCATGTGGGCTTCGCTGTTCTTCGGCGTTTCATGCTGGACGTGGTATGGCTTTCGCATGGGCGATATCCCGGTGATGTCGGCCAATGGGCTGACGGCGCTGCTGGCGCTGGCGGTGATCCTGCTCAAGCTTTATCACGAAAGGCCGGGGAAAAACCGTATACGCCGCAGGCTGGTTGCCATGCCAGGCGTGATCCTGCGGCCACGCATCAGTAGCCTGCGCCCGCTTAAAACCCGGACGGCGGCGAATCACCGTAAAAATAAAGCGTCGCCGCCGCGCGTCAGCTCACCAGACGCCGCTTATCAATCCGGTGCAGAAAAACGCCCAGCAGCAGGCTCCCCGTCAGGGCGACCGTAAATACCAGCGGAATGTCGAGTAGCGGATGGCGGGTATTATCCAGGCCGTGAGTGCGCATAAAGTGAATAAACAGCGCATGGAAGCCATAAATGGGCAGGGAATAGCGCGAAATCGCGGCGAGGATCGGTAAAGGGCGCTGATTCAGGCCGTTCTTAAACAGGATCAGCAGGCTGACGGCGGCAATAAACACCACCGGCCCGCAGTAAAGATACCAGGTATCGGCAAATGCGCCGTTAATCGCCATCTGCTTTTTCGTTCCCATCGCAATGCCGGCAACGCTGGCGATAAACACCAGCCCGGCGAGCCAGTTCACGCCGCGCCGGTGGGTGTCCATCATGCCAATGGCGCGGCCAAACAGCGCATAAAGCACGTAATAGAAGCTGTCTCCGCTGATATAGAGATTCAGCGGCAGCCAGTGCACCCGCCCAACCGACTGGTCAACGGTATTTGGATTTGCCAGCACCGCCAGCACCAGGGTGACCATCGCCAGATACCCCGCGGTTACCGGCTTGACCTGAATCAGCGGCGACAGCAGATAGATGCCGATAATGGCAAAGAAAAACCACAGGTGGTAAAACACCGGCTTTTGAAACACATATTTAAGGGATAACCCTTCGCTAATCGGCGTCAGCCAGGTGATATAGGCCAGCGCGACCGCGCTGTAGAACGCCAGACAGAGGGCAATGCGCAGAAAATGTCGTCCCTGCGCGCTACGCTCGCCGAAAAACAGATAGCCGGAGAGCATAAAAAAGATCGGTACGCAGACGCGCGAGGCGGAGTTAAGCAGGTTGGAGAGGTCCCATGTTCGCTCGCCGACCACCGGAGCATGCGTGACATACCAGGTGGTGGTGTGGATCATTATCACCATCAGACAGGCCACCGCGCGCAAATTATCTATCCAGCCGATCTTATCCTTCATTTCTGTTCTCATCTGTCCTGCTTGTTGCGTCAGTGCGTAAAAGAGGGTAGCCGGGCGGCGATCGTTCAACAAGCCTCAAATCATAGAATTCAGACTGGGATGATGCCGCGCCAGAGTCCGATCTGAATAAGGTTGTCCGCGACTGCGGGCTGACTAACGCCCGGTCAAAGGGTATACTGACGCCCACTTTTATCACCTCTCGTATCGCGTGCGAATTCAAAATGCAAAAGTTTGATACCAAGACCTTTCAGGGACTGATCCTGACCTTACAGGATTACTGGGCGCGCCAGGGCTGCACCATCGTTCAGCCGCTGGACATGGAAGTGGGTGCTGGCACCTCTCATCCAATGACCTGCCTGCGTGCGTTAGGGCCAGAGCCGATTGCGGCGGCCTACGTTCAGCCTTCACGTCGTCCTACCGATGGCCGCTACGGCGAGAATCCCAACCGCCTGCAACATTATTATCAGTTTCAGGTGATCATTAAGCCCTCCCCGGACAACATTCAGGAGCTTTATCTCGGCTCGCTGAAAGAGCTGGGGATGGACCCCACCATCCACGATATTCGCTTCGTGGAAGATAACTGGGAAAACCCCACGCTGGGTGCCTGGGGTCTGGGCTGGGAAGTGTGGCTGAACGGGATGGAAGTCACCCAGTTTACCTACTTCCAGCAGGTCGGCGGCATGGAGTGTAAGCCAGTGACCGGTGAAATCACCTACGGCCTGGAGCGCCTGGCGATGTATATCCAGGGCGTGGACAGCGTGTACGATCTGGTCTGGAGCGACGGCCCGCTGGGCACGACCACCTACGGCGACGTGTTCCACCAGAACGAGGTCGAGCAGTCCACCTATAACTTTGAATATGCCGATGTCGACTTCCTCTTTACCTGCTTCGAGCAGTATGAGAAAGAGGCGCAGAGCCTGCTGGCGCTGGAGAAACCGCTGCCGCTGCCGGCCTACGAACGCATTCTGAAAGCGGGTCATACCTTTAACCTGCTGGACGCGCGTAAAGCGATCTCCGTAACCGAGCGTCAACGCTATATCCTGCGCATTCGCACCCTGACTAAAGCCGTGGCTGAAGCCTACTATGCGTCGCGTGAGGCGCTTGGCTTCCCGATGTGCAATAAGAAGAAATAAGAGGCCGCCATGACTGAGAAAACTTTTCTGGTGGAGATCGGCACTGAAGAACTCCCACCAAAGGCCCTGCGCAGCCTTGCCGAATCCTTTGCCGCAAACTTTACCGCTGAACTGGACGCCGCTGGCCTGACCCACGGCGATGTGAGCTGGTACGCCGCGCCGCGTCGCCTGGCGCTGAAAGTGGCTAACCTGAGCGCCGCCCAGCCGGATCGTGAAGTGGAAAAACGGGGTCCGGCCATCGCGGCCGCGTTTGATGCTAATGGCACGGCCACCAAAGCCGCCGAAGGCTGGGCCCGCGGCTGCGGCATCACCGTCGATCAGGCCGAGCGCCTGAGCACCGACAAAGGTGAATGGCTGCTCTATCGCGCCCACGTGAAGGGCGAAAGCGCCCAGTCGCTATTGCCTGCGATGGTCAGCACGTCCCTTGCTAAACTGCCCATCCCCAAGCTGATGCGCTGGGGCGACTCCGACGTGCAGTTCGTCCGTCCGGTGCATACCGTGACGCTGCTGCTGGACGATGAGATTGTTCCCGCTACCATTCTGGGCGTCACGGCGGCGCGCACCCTTCGCGGCCATCGCTTTATGGGCGAGCCTGAATTCACCCTTGACCGGGCCGACCAGTATCCGCAACTCCTGCTGGAGCGCGGCAAAGTTCTGGCCGATTACGAGGCGCGTAAAGCGCAGATTAAAGCCGGTGTGGAAGCCGCCGCGCGTGAGATTGGCGGCATCGCCGATCTGAGCGAAAGCCTGCTGGAAGAGGTCACCTCGCTGGTTGAGTGGCCGGTGGTGCTGACGGCGAAGTTTGAAGAGAAATTCCTGGCGGTTCCGGCCGAAGCGCTGGTTTACACCATGAAGGGTGACCAGAAGTACTTCCCGGTCTACAACAGCGCGGGCGAGCTGCTGCCTCACTTTATCTTCGTCACCAATATAGAGTCGAAGGATCCCCAGCAGATTATCTCCGGCAATGAAAAGGTGGTGCGACCGCGCCTGGCCGATGCCGAATTCTTCTTCAACGCTGACCGCAAAAAGCGTCTGGAAGATAATCTGCCGCGTCTGGAAACCGTGCTGTTCCAGAAAGAGCTGGGTACGCTGCGTGATAAAACCGACCGTATTCAGGCGCTGGCGGGCTGGATAGCCGGGCAAACGGGTGCCGACGTCAACCACGCCACGCGCGCCGGTTTGCTGTCCAAATGCGACCTGATGACCAATATGGTGTTTGAATTCACCGACACCCAGGGCGTGATGGGTATGCACTATGCGCGCCACGACGGTGAAGCAGAAGACGTTGCCGTTGCGCTTAACGAGCAGTATCAGCCGCGCTTCGCCGGTGATGCGCTGCCGTCTAACCCGGTGGCCTGTGCGCTGGCTATTGCCGACAAGATGGACACCCTGGCCGGGATCTTCGGCATCGGGCAGCATCCGAAAGGCGATAAAGACCCCTTCGCCCTGCGCCGCGCCGCGCTTGGCGTGCTGCGTATTATCGTCGAGAAGAAACTGCCGCTGGATCTGCAAACGCTGACCGAAGAAGCGGTGCGCCTCTACGGTAGCAAGCTGAGCAATGCAAAGGTGGTCGACGAGGTGATCGACTTTATGCTGGGTCGCTTCCGCACCTGGTATCAGGAAGAGGGCCACAGCGTGGATACCATCCAGGCCGTACTGGCGCGACGTCCCACGCGTCCGGCTGATTTCAACGCCCGTATGCAGGCCGTCTCACACTTCCGAACCCTTGATGAAGCCGCCACGCTGGCCGCCGCCAACAAGCGCGTGTCCAACATTCTGGCGAAGGCGACCGAGCCGCTGAACGACAGCGTGCAGGCCTCGCTGCTGAAAGAGAACGAAGAGATTAAGCTGGCGACCTATGTTTCTGCCCTGAGCAGCAAGCTGGCGCCGTGGTTCGCTGAAGGTCGCTATCAGGATGCGCTGGTCGAGCTGGCGCAGCTGCGTACCGCCGTCGATAACTTCTTCGAGAAGGTGATGGTGAATGCGGAAGATCGTGACGTGCGGATCAACCGCCTGACGCTGCTGGCGAAGCTGCGCGAGTTGTTCCTGCAGGTTGCGGATATCTCGCTGCTGCAATAGGCCCTAAAGGCTTAGCGTGATGACGTAAACATAAACGGGCGGATTTTTATCCGCCCGTTTATGTTCAGCATGACGCTAAGCCTCACCCTGTAAGGGTACATACCCTGCCTGTGGCAGCCTGTCACTGCAATACGTCACCTCCGCTTACAACTCCTCCTTGCCCCCATGGATACAATTCTTTACCCTACGCCGCTTTACCTTTCCGGGAGCTTTAACATGCAGGTAACAGGTCTGGCAGCAAAATCTGCCACTACGCCACTCGAACCTTTCGAATTTCAACGTCGCGAACTTCAGTCCGGCGATGTGCATATTGATATCCACTACTGCGGCGTTTGCCACTCCGACCTGCATATGGCGCGCAATGAGTGGGGCGTCAGCCAGTTTCCACTGGTGCCGGGACATGAAATCGTTGGTCGCGTCATCAGCACCGGCAGCGACGTAACCGCGTTTAAAGCAGGCGATCTGGTTGGCGTTGGTGTGATGGTAGACTCCTGCGGTCACTGCTCACAGTGTAACCAGGGCGAAGAGCAGTACTGCGAAGCGGGCTACACGGCCACCTATAACGGCGACGAGAAGGTTATCGGCGGCAAAACCTTTGGCGGCTACGCAGACAGCATCGTTGTGGACAGCAAATTTGTGGTTACCGTTCCGGAAAGCCTTGAGCTGAGCGCAGTTGCGCCGCTGCTGTGCGCGGGCGTGACCACCTGGTCCCCGCTGAAGCACTGGAACGTGCAGCCTGGCCAGAAGGTCGGCGTGATTGGCCTGGGTGGACTGGGTCATATGGCGGTGAAGCTGGCCCATGCCATGGGCGCGGAAGTGGTGCTGTTTACCACGTCGCCGTCAAAAGGCAGCGATGCGCTCCGCCTGGGGGCCAGTAAAGTGGTTGTCTCTAAAGATGCCGCGCAAATGGCAGCAGAGGTCAGCAGCCTTGATATCATTCTGGACTGCGTCGCGGCTCCGCACGATCTGGACCCGTACCTCAACACGCTGAAGGCGAACGGTCATCTGGTGCTGGTGGGCATTCCCGATGCACCCCATACCTCACCGGACGTGGCGCCGATTGTCTTTCGCCGCCTGAGCATTTCCGGCACATCCATCGGCAGCATCCGTGAAACGCAGGAGATGCTGCATTTTTGTGGTCAGCACAATATCGTTTCGGATGTGGAAGTGATTCGCCTGGATGAGGTGGAAACCGCGTTTGAACGGATGCTGAAAGGCGACGTGAAGTACCGCTTTGTGATCGATATGAAGGCTTCGCGCTCGTAAAACACAAAACCCGCCAGCGGCGGGTTTTTCTTTTATGCCAGCAGCTCGCGGCTGAGGCACGGATTAGACTGAATCAATTGCATTAACTTCTGTGCGCTGCGCGAAGGCCTGGTGCGCTTCGCTTCCCAGCTTTTCACCGATGAAACGCTAACGCCCATGGCCAGGGCAAACTCATCAATTTCCAGACCGGTAATTTCCCTGATACGTTTTGGTTCGGGCATCAATACTTCACCCTTTAATGGGGGAGCGGACTGGATCACTTCACGGGTCAATACAATATGCTCAAGGCTGGATAACAGCTCGGACATAGGATCTTTAATTTCCATAGAGCACTCCTCATTAAAATCACAATAGTGAACGGCCAGAGGGTTAGAACCTGAGTCTCAGGCTCATAATGCTGGCGGCCAGTTGCCACGGAGATGCTCTCGTCGTATACATAAAGAGTACAGCGCGGGGGTACGCCAGGATCATAAGTATTAGATCAGATTTGGCGATTTGCGTCGTAATTTGAGACTATTTTTCAACCTTGCTTTTAGCAAATGTTTCCATATCCGACCAACAGCCTTATACCGCGGCCCGCTGGCGGTTGAAGCGTAACGCTTAAGAGTAAGTTTAAGCCCTATCCCCGGCCTCCGAGTTGGACTATTCTTTAGGCGCGGCGTCTGCCGCCCTCATGCTTGCTTAAAACAGCCTTATTATTTACAGGAGTTACTTCCCATGACGACAGGAATCTCGCGTGCGTGGACGCGTCTGCTGGTGCCTTTCGCGGCACTGTTTCTGGTCTTGCAACTGACCGGCTGCGGCGATAAAGAAGCCGATCAGCGCAAAGCATTTATCGATTTCCTGCAAAACACCGTCCAGCGCAGCGGCGAACATTTACCGGCGCTGAGCGCGGATCAAAAGCAGAAGTTTGGTCCTTACGTTAATGATTACGCTATTATTTACGGCTTTTCCCAGCAGGTTAATCATACGGTCGATTCCGGTATCAAGCCCGTCGTGGATGAGCTGTCGGCCATTCGTATGCCACAGGATTACCTGACCCGCCGTGATTCTCTGCGCCAGGCAAGCGGCTCGCTCGGCGTGCTGACGCAGCAGATTCAGGCGGCCAGAACGCAGGCGGATAGCGGTAAGGCTGGCCTGAAACAACCGTCCGATCTGAAAGCGGTTTACGATAACGTTTATAACAAAGTGGTGACGCAGCCCGTCAGCGTACTGATGCCGCTGCTGCCCGCCCTGCAAACGCTTAGCCAGAATGCGGTGCAGACCGGTGATTTCCTGCAACAGCAGGGTACTCAGGTGACCTTTAATGGCCCGGCCATTCAGTTTCCTACCCAGCAGCAGGCTACGCAGTACAACCAGATGATGACTAACCTGTCGGCCAATTCACAGGCGCTGGCCCAGGCGCAGAGCGCGTTACAGACTACCTTCCAGTAACGCCCTGATACGGCAAGGATGCCGTTTTATCCCCCCTGCTCCGTTAGTAACTTATTTACATCCCCCTGCACCGCCCTTTAATTAACCCCCCTTTCGGCCTGCCAGGCAGAAAATAAAATTTGAATGAGATCACAATTTCAAAACAAACAGCCAAATATATAATGTGATGCTCATCACATTTATTCCCGATTAAGGTGAAAGATCCCGCCTGCGTATTTTATTTACAGCGTTTTATTGTGATCATTATCACTAAAATCCCCCCATACCCCACCCGAATCTAGTGATGTGGATCACACTTTCTCTGCTCACTACGCAGGCAGAAAGTCACGTGATAGAGTCCGGCTGCATACAGTGATACCGACGGTGCCACCGCGACTTCCTCAACTAAAAAATCTCTCGCGCGCGCTTTTTTGTCAGCGCGGAACAATAAGGGGTGTGTTTTTATGTCCTCATCAGATATCAAGATCAAAGTACAAAACTTTGGTCGCTTTCTGAGCAACATGGTAATGCCGAATATTGGCGCGTTTATCGCCTGGGGTATTATCACCGCGCTGTTTATTCCGACCGGCTGGCTGCCGAATGAAACCATGGCCAAACTGGTCGCACCGATGATCACCTATCTGCTGCCGTTGCTGATTGGATACACCGGGGGTCGACTGGTGGGCGGCGATCGCGGCGGCGTGGTCGGTGCAATCACCACCATGGGCGTGATTGTTGGTGCGGATATGCCGATGTTTCTCGGATCGATGATTGCCGGACCGCTGGGCGGCTGGGCCATCAAAAGATTCGACCGTCTGGTCGACGGCAAAATCAAAAGCGGCTTCGAGATGCTGGTTAACAACTTCTCTGCCGGGATTATCGGCATGCTGTTGGCTATCCTCGCGTTTCTGGCGATCGGTCCGCTGGTAGAGGGGCTATCACATATCCTCGCCGCGGGCGTAAACCTGATGGTGCAGAACAATCTGCTGCCGCTGACTTCAATTTTTGTTGAACCGGCAAAAATTCTGTTCCTGAATAATGCCATCAACCACGGTATTTTCTCCCCGTTAGGGATTCAGCAGGCGAGTGCAGCCGGTAAGTCGATCTTCTTCCTGATCGAAGCTAACCCCGGTCCGGGCCTGGGCGTGCTGATGGCCTATATGTTCTTTGGCCGGGGCAATGCCAAACAGTCTGCTGGCGGTGCGGCGATCATCCATTTCCTGGGCGGTATCCACGAAATCTACTTCCCCTATGTGCTGATGAACCCGCGGCTGATTCTGGCCGTTATCCTCGGCGGTATGACCGGCGTCTTTACCCTGACGCTGCTTAACGGCGGTCTGGTTTCCCCTGCCTCGCCTGGCTCAATCCTCGCCGTACTGGCGATGACGCCAAAAGGTGCCTACTTCGCTAATATCGCGGCGATTGTGGCCGCATTTGCCGTCTCTTTCGTGGTTTCCGCTATCTTACTGAAGACCAGCAAGGTGAAGGAAGAAGAGGATATCGACGCGGCCGCGCGTCGCGTTAGCGATATGAAAGCGCAGTCTAAAGGCCAGGTCGGGACGGCGTCTGCCGCCGCGAATGGCGCTAACGGCCTGAACAGTGATTTGAGCCTGGTGCGCAAAATCATCGTTGCCTGCGATGCCGGAATGGGTTCCAGCGCAATGGGCGCGGGCGTTCTGCGTAAAAAGGTTAACGATGCCGGTCTGACGAATATTTCCGTGACCAATACCGCCATCAATAATCTGCCGGGCGATGTGGATCTGGTCATTACCCACCGCGACCTCACCGAGCGCGCCCTGCGTCAGGCTCCTCATGCCCAGCACATTTCGCTGACTAACTTTCTCGACAGCGGACTCTATACCGACCTGACATCGCGTCTGGTGGAGGCGAATCGCAGCGCGGGCCATCGTGATAAAGTGAGTGCCGCCCTGAGTGATAGCTATGACGACAGCCAGGAGCATCTGTTCCGGCTGAGCGCCAGCAACGTTTTCCTCGGCAACCACGCCAGCAACAAAGAGCAGGCCATCCGCTTTGCCGGTGAACAGCTGGTGAAAGGGGGCTACGTTGAGCCAGAATATGTTGAAGCCATGCTCGACCGTGAAAAGCTCACGCCGACCTACCTGGGCGAATCCATCGCCGTGCCGCACGGCACCATTGAAGCCAAAGACCGCGTGCTGAAAACCGGGGTGGTGTTCTGCCAGTATCCTGACGGCGTGCAGTTTGGCGAGGAGGAAGAGGATATTGCCCGGCTGGTTATTGGTATCGCCGCCCGCAATAATGAACACATTCAGGTGATCACCAGTCTGACGAATGCGCTGGATGATGAGAGCGTGATCGCTAAGCTGACCACCACCTCCAGCGTGCAGGAAGTGCTGGATCTGCTGTCAGGTAAAAAAACAGCGTAGCGCATCAGGCTGACAGAATTGACCTCCCTGGGCCGGGCATGCCCGGCCCATTTTCCGGGTCGGGTTTGTCCGGCCCTCGATCGTTAATACGGGAAAAAGTTATGAAAGCATTACATTTTGGTGCCGGTAACATCGGCCGTGGGTTTATTGGTAAGTTACTGGCAGACGCCGGTATTCAGCTGACCTTCGCTGACGTCAACCAGGTGGTACTGGACGCGCTCAATGCGCGCCACGAATACCCGGTTCGCGTCGTCGGCGAAGAAGCCCAGCTGGAGATCGTGAAGGGTGTGAATGCGGTCAGCAGCGCAAGCGATGACATTATCCCTCTGATTGCGGAGGTGGATATCGTGACCACCGCAGTGGGCCCGCAGATCCTCGAACGTATCGCAGGCGGCATCGCCAAAGGGCTGATCGCGCGCAGCGACAGCGGCAATAGCCGTCCGTTAAATATCATTGCCTGTGAAAATATGGTGCGCGGCACCACCCAGCTTAAGGGGCACGTGCTCAAGGCGCTGCCGGAACAGTATCACGCCTGGCTCGATGCCAGCGTTGGCTTTGTCGATTCTGCCGTGGACCGCATTGTGCCACCTTCCGAGGCGGGTACGGCTGACCCCCTTGAAGTCACCGTTGAGACATTCAGCGAGTGGATCGTCGATAAGACGCAGTTTAAAGGCCCCCTTCCGGCGATCCCCGGCATGGAGCTGACCGATAACCTGATGGCGTTTGTCGAGCGCAAGCTGTTTACGCTCAATACCGGACACGCTATTACCGCCTATCTCGGCCAGCTGGCCGGACACCAGACCATCCGTGATGCCATTCTGGATGAGCACGTACGTAAGGTGGTTAAAGGGGCGATGGAGGAGAGCGGCGCGGTGCTGGTGCGGCGCTATGGCTTTGATGCTGATAAACATGCGGCCTACATTCAAAAAATTCTTGGCCGTTTTGAAAACCCCTGGCTTAAGGATGATGTCGAACGCGTGGGACGTCAGCCGCTGCGCAAGCTGAGCGCAGGCGACCGCCTGATCAAACCCACGCTGGGTACGCTGGAATATGGCCTGCCGCACGATAACCTGGTGACGGGCATCGTCGCTGCAATGCATTATCGCAGCGACCAGGACCCCCAGGCGCTGGAGCTGACAACGATGCTGTCAACGCTGGGGGTGCAGGCTACTCTGGTGGAGATTTCCGGGCTTGATGCCGACAGCGAAGTGGTCACCGCCGTAGTTAAAGCCTGGAACGCTATGGCATAATGCCCGCACTTCCGATTTCAACGGATGAACGGACAGGGTACGGCAAACGCCGTACCCGTTAAGGCGGCACCCCGCAGGGTCAGAGATTGATATGCAGGCTCTTATGGAAAAACCACAGGCTTTTGAGAATCGGGTGCTGGAACGCCTGAATGCAGGACGTTCGGTAAGAAGTTTTCTGATTGCAGCCGTTGAGCTGCTGGCCGAAGCCGTTAACCTGCTGGTGATTCAGGTTTTCCGCAAGGATGATTATGCGGTGAAATATGCGGTCGAGCCTCTGCTGCTGGGCAACGGGCCGCTGGGTGAACTGTCGGTGCGCCTGAAGCTGATTTATGGCCTTGGCGTAATCAACCGCAGCGAGTACGAAGATGCAGAACTGCTGATGGCGCTGCGCGAGGCGCTTAACGACGATGGCACCGATTACCGCTTTACCGATGATGAGCTGCTGGGACCCTTTGGCGAGCTGCACTGCGTGACCGCTTTACCCCCCCGCCCCGATTTTTCCATCGCCGATCCGGAGATGGTCGCCATGCTCCGGCAGCGCTACCAGCAGGTCGTCCGTTCCACCCTGGTCCTGTCGCTGACCGAACTGATTTCCCGCATCAGCCTCAAGCAGGCTTTCAAAAAGTAGCCGGCTGCTTTTCCCACTTCCTGCCGCTTTCGTGTATCCTTGCAGCAATGAATCACACTACGGTTAATGATAATGAAAGAACACGTTCAGGAAGAGATAAAGGTCCTCAGCGATAAGCTGGACGCCCTTACGCATAAAGAGCCACTGCTGCTGGAATCCGGTGATGCAGAGAAGCTTGGCGAGTTACAGGAAGCCAAAGACAAGCTGATTGCTGAGATTGAGCGCCTGCGTGAAGTGCGCGACGAGAACCTGAGCAAAGAAGCGCAGAAGCTGAAGCAGCTGCCGTTCAGCCGGGCGATCACTAAAAAAGAGCAGGCCAATATGGGCGCGCTGAAGAAAAGCGTGCGCGGTATTGTCGTGGTACACCCCATGACCGCGCTGGGCCGCGAAATGGGCCTGAAGGAAATGACCGGCTTCGCTAAAACGGCTTTTTAATCCTTACCTCCCTGCTGCGGGTATAAGGCTCCCTTATCCCCGCACGCCAACACAGTGTCACCCTGTGTAATCATTATCGCTGATTTTATCACCAGGATCGTCAGACGTTTTTTTAATGGTGTAAACATAAATGAGTCTTTTTTTATATTATTTTTCATAAAAAATAAATAGAGTTGAGGAGTTTATTTAAAGGATGAAAATAAAATGTCTATTACAAACATTATAAAAGCTTACATATTCAGAAAAACAGATGCAGCTTATGAACTCGCACAAAAAGACGAAAAACACATCGACCTCGCTAAGAGGTTGCTCGAAAAAAAATAAAGAACATTGTTAACAGACCCAGAATGTTTGATGTGAAAAAATATGGTGAAAATATTGAAAAATTAGCGAAATTATCTGGAATAACCAGATTATCGAATGTATCTAACCACCCTGTTGGTTCAAATAAAGATAAATTAAATATAAATCCGTTCGTCGCCTCTAATACCACTAAGGAAAAAACCGATGAACAGATGAAGATTGATGAATTTATGAATAGCGATGAATTTATATTCACAATGCTCAAAATGACCATTGACCATTGTAATAAGATACTAGATGAAACAACCGAAAATGCTAAATCGGATATGCGTAGTATTGTTACCAACCTGAGTGCGTTTTCAATGACTGAAAGAAAGGAGATGGCTGAGGCTGCAACAGCACTTTCAAATAAAAAAATCACCAGCGAACGCTCTTTCATCACTTATGGTAACTCCGCCCTCCCCCCGCAGAATGAATCAGAAGAACGGAGAGTTCTGCAAGCCCATGTGAAAGAAGTAAAAGCATGGTGTGACTCCATGTTAGACCCTAAGACAGCTTCTAAATAAACGGAGAGAACAATTATCATAAAATTAATGCCCTCTCCCGGGCAGAATATTTTGGGAAATGTTATTACCCGAATCGCACAAAAAACGCTTATTTCTTCGCGTACTTAGCCTGCAGCGTGGCAAACCACGGCGCGACAAAATCGGAAGACTCGCCCCAGCCCGGCAGGATTTTATTCAGGCTGGCGACGTTAACCGCACCGGACTGGCTGGCAAGCTGCCCCTGGGAAATGGCTGCCGCCTTAAACTGCCAGCTGGCCGGGGTCTTTTCCCCCCCGATTTTGTTCGCCACAAGACGCATATTGATAGCGCCAATAAGCTTGCTGTCTACCGCCACGGTCTGTTTCCACGGGCTGTTCTTCTGATGCATCAGCTGCAAATCCTGATTGGATACGTCGATGCTGTAGAGCTTGATCTCCGTGCGGCCATTCTCCTGCAGAGCCTTGTAGGCCCCCTGGGCAAAGGCATCCCAGGATCCCCAGATAGCATCGATCTTCCCTTTCGGGTATTTGGCCAGAATCGCCCCGATTTTATTGGCGGTGTCGCCCTGCACGTCAGAGGATACTGCGCCGATCGACTCCAGCTGGTGAATGCCCGGATTGGCCTTCAGCACTTTCTCATACACCACCTGACGGCGATCCATCGCCGGGAAGCCCGCGACCCACAGCTTGACGATATTCGCCTTACCGTTGGTGTCTTTGATCAGCTGATCGAGCGACAGCTGCGCAAGGGAAGCATCATCCTGCGCGGTGACGGTCACGCCCTCCACCGGCTGGTTAACCGGCGTATCGAACACGGAGACTTTAATACCCGCATCGGCAATGCGCTTCACCAGCCCGGTCGAATAGGGGTCTTTGCCGTGCGAGAGGATAATGCCGTCATATTTCTGGCTGATCGCCTGATTAACGAAGTCCTGGAAACGCGCGTCGTCACCGTTGCTCAAAAAGGTGCTGACCTTAAAGCCCAGACTGCGGCCTTCCTGAATGGCACCGGCAACAAACTGGGTGGTGTTGTCATCCGATCCCAGATTACGGATAACCGCAATGCGTACCGGGCCGGCGTGGTTGGCAATGGCGGCCGGAACGGCAGCGCCGGTCTCGGCAAAGGTCGGGGCGGTGGAGAGCAGGCTGATAGCAAGCAGTGCCAGTGGGAGCTTTTTCATTATTATTACTATCCTCTTAGACAGTCAGGGCGTCAGAGACGCCGGATTCAGCACAGGTTCGGGCGCCCTTCGGCACCCGGGGACCATTAACGGTGACTAACGCCGCTGGATATAGGTGATAGCCAGCGCGACGGCCAGTACCAGACCTTTGATAATATCCATGGCGTAATAGGGCACGGAGAGCATCACCAGCCCGTTTTGCAGCACGCCGAGGATCACCGCCCCCACCAGCGTGCCCAGCGCATTCGGCTTACCGGAACCCGCCAGCGAGAATCCAATCCAGGCGGCAGCGACTGCATCCATCAGATACCCACCACCGGCATTGACCTGCGATGAGCCGATGCGCGACGCCAGCAGAATGCCGCCCAGCCCCGCCAGCAGTGAGGCAATCACGTAGGCCAGCACGCGATAACGATTCGTACGAATACCCGACAGGCGCGCCGCCTCCGGATTACCGCCAATGGCATACATCCGACGGCCATGTTTGGTCAGCGACAACCCAAGCTGGGCCACCAGGGTGACCACCAGCATAATAATGACGATGGTCGGCACCTGGCCGAGCAGGGAGAAGTTGGCCGGGATGGTCCCTTCGGCCATATCACCACTCGGCATTACCATATTTTCCGTAATGGAGCCGCCGAAGCTCCAGGTCATCGCCACCCCCTGCACAATAAACAGGCTGGCCAGCGTGGCTAACATGTCGGGAATTTTCAGCACAACGATCAGAAAGGCGTTAAACAGCCCGACCAGGGTGCAGAGCAGCAGCGTAAGCGCTATTGCCTCGGTGCTGCCGTAGCCGTACCAGACGAACAGGGAGATAACGAGCGAGTTTGCCAGCGACGCGGTAGACCCCACGGAAAGGTCGAAGCCGCCGATGGTCAGCGAAACCGAGACGCCTACGGCGATCACCGTTACGATGGCGATCGAGCGCAAAATATTAATGATGTTGGTCGGCTCCAGAAAACTGTCCGAGGCCAGGCCAAATGCGGCGATGAGCGCCACGCAGGTTAACAACATTCCCCACTTATAGAGAAATTCAAACAGCTGGTGACGCACGGGCGTCCGCTTCAGGGAAAGTTCATTGCTGCTCACGCAGGCGTTCCTCCGGTGGAATAAAGTAAAAGTGTTTCTTCATCAACGTCCTGGGCAGCCATTTCAGCCACAATGCGTCCGTCCCAGAGCACGCAAATCCTGTCGCACAGGCCAACCAGCTCGGAGAATTCACCCGACGCGTAGATGACCCCTTTCCCCTGCCGTGCCAGCCCGTCAATTAGCGTAAACAGGTCGGTTTTGGCTTTTATATCGACGCCCTTCGTCGGCTCATCGAGAATGAGGACGTCAGCGTTATTGCGCAGCCATTTGCCGATCGCGACCTTCTGCTGATTACCGCCCGACAGGCGCCTGAGCGTCTGCTGCGGCCCGGTGGTGCGCACCCCGAGCTTTTGAATAATCTCTTCTGCCCAGCGCCAGGCCTGACGGTGCCCGAACAGGCCCCAGCGGGAAAAGCTGTTATCGTCCGTAACGCTGAGGTTCATCGCGACCGATTCGTCGATAAAAATGCCCTCTTTCCGCCGCTCCTCGGGGATCAGCGCCATCCTGTTTTTCACCGCCGCATGAGGCGAGGTGGGTTTCCAGGGCCTTCCGTGCAGTTCGCCCCGCGTAATCCGGCTGCGACTGACACCAAACAGCGCCTTGCACAGCTCGGTTTTCCCCGCGCCGGCCAGCCCGGCAATGCCCAGGATTTCGCCTTTGCGCAGCGTCAGCGAAATATCGCGCAAAAGGTGCTCATCGTGCAGCCCCTGCACCGCCATCAGCGTCTCCCTGCCGAAGGGTGGGCGACGGGACGGATAGATATCGTCCAGCTGATGGCCCAGCATCTTCTCAACGATCTGCTCGCCGCTAAGCTGCGCCATCGGGCCCGTTTCAACCAGCTGGCCGTCGCGCAGCACCGTCAGCCGATCGCAGATTTCCCGCAGCTCATGAATGCGGTGAGAGATAAAGACCACGCCGATCCCACTGCTTTGCAGGCGGCGTACCACGGCGAACAGCCGCTCGCTCTCATGCTGATCCAGCGGCGCAGTGGGTTCGTCCAGAATCAGAAAGCGACAGTGATGGGAGAGCGCGCGGGCCAGCAAAATCTGCTGCTTTTCCGCCAGCGAACACTGATCGATGCGGCGACGCACGTCCAGTGAGACGTCCAGCTGTTGCAGCAGTGCCCTGGCCTGCTGGCGAATCTCGCCCCAGTGATAAACCTGTCCACCTTCGGCCAGCCTGTCGAGCATGATGTTTTCTGCCACGCTCAGGGTCGGTACGAGGGCGACATCAACCTCCTGCTGCACCAGATGGATCCCCAGCTGTCGGGCATCGCGCGGTGTGCGGATGGATACCGGCTTACCATCAAGCAGGATCTCCCCGCTGTAATGATCGTACGCCCCGGATAATACGGCCATCAGCGTCGATTTCCCGGCACCGTTAGCGCCGGTCAGGGCATGAACCGAATGACCTTCAAGGCTGAAATCAACGCCGCTGAGTGCGGAAAAACCGCCAAAGGCAATGGCTACCTGACGCATTTCTAAGCGATTTACCCCGTTCATAAGCGAAATTCTCTGGCGAATACAAAAACGTCTGGCCGCATTTTTTAATGGTTTGTCACGGCTGACAACGAACGAAAGCGCATAAGCTAACACAAAATGATATTAGCCATCCAGACATCTGGACACTTAAGCGGTTAACGCCGGATTGCGGGGGATAATCAGCATAAACGGGGGGAAGAAGCCGATCGGGCAGGATTACACGCGATTTTACGCAGATGATGGCCGGAGACAGACGTAAAAAAACCGGCGAAGCCCTCTCGCCGGTTTGTCTTCACGCATCAGCGTGGAGGGATTTATTTTGCTGCGGAGAAACGGGCTGCCGCTTCGTCCCAGTTAACCACTTCCCAGAACGCCTTAATGTAGTCAGGACGTTTGTTCTGGTACTTCAGGTAGTAGGCGTGTTCCCACACGTCCAGGCCAACAATCGGCGTACCGGAAGCGCCAGAGATAGCTTCACCCATCAGCGGGCTGTCCTGGTTAGCCGTAGAGACGACGGCCAGTTTGTCACCCTTCTTAACCAGCCACGCCCAGCCTGAACCAAAACGGGTTGCGGCCGCTTTCTCAAATTCAGCTTTGAATGCGTCCACGCTGCCGAAGTCTTTTTCGATAGCGGCTTTAAGGTCGCCACTCAGGGTGGTGCCGGTTTTCAGGCCCTTCCAGAAGAAGCTGTGGTTAGAGTGGCCGCCCGCGTTGTTGCGCAGTACGGTTTTCTTGTCCGCAGGAACCTGATCCAGTTTAGCGATCAGCTCATCTACCGGCAGGCTGGCAAATTCGGTGCCTTCCAGCGCGGCATTGGCGTTGTTGACATAGGTCTGGTGGTGTTTAGTGTGATGGATTTCCATCGTCTGCTTATCGAAATGTGGCTCTAACGCGTCATAGGCGTAAGGCAGGGATGGTAGTGAATAACTCATGTTCATCATCTCCATAAAAGTTGGCGGTAGCTGTGTTGCTCCGCGTAAGCAGTCGGATCATTATAGTTAAATAAACGGTGGGTAAAAGGGTTATCAATGCCTTACTCTTACCGGGGTTTATTATTGAGGTGTTACCGCACAGTTTCTCTACTTATCCCTGGCTTCTGCTACGCTAATGAAGAACTTTTATCGAAGGGAAGAGGCTTATGGAGTACTACGGATTTATTCTGCTCAAATTTTTTATTGGCTTTGCCATCGTCATTACCCACCTGAATTTTTCCGGAAAAACTCAGCTTTCACAAATGACGCCCGTCGACTTTATCGGCAACTTTGTGCTGGGCGGCATTATTGGCGGCGTGATTTACAGCGACAGTATTCCTTTGTACCAGTATGTGGTGCTACTGCTGATCGGCGTGGCCTTTATCACCTCACTTAACGCCATCAGTAAGCACTTTTCGCTATTTCGCTCCATCACCATTGGCGACCCCATTCCGATCATCAAAAATGGCCAGTTCCTGATGGACAATATTCTCGCCCGACGGAACAAGATCGACATTCTGAGCGTCGCCTCGCAGATCCATACTCAGGGCATCCTTTCCTTTCAGGAAGTGCGCTACGCGCAGATTGAGCCGGGCGGCCAGGTCACGGTCATTGCCGAGGGTAGCCTGATGCCCTCGGTGATCGTCATGAAAAACGGCAAGGCGCGGCCCGGCGATCTGGCATTGATTGATAAAGACGAAGCCTGGCTACTGAAGGAAGTCGAGCGGTGTCAGCTGAAACGTGAGGATATCTTTCTCACCGAGTTCTGGGAGGGGAAGCTGATGTTCATTATGAATAACGGCGATATCGTCCGTCAGAGCGAAGAGGCCGAGCTGGGATCGGCGGGATTAAAAGTGGGCGAGCGGCAGGACCGGTAAGGCGCCAGCAGGCGGTCAGTTTCTAACAACATAAGGCAGTCACTCACTCCAGTCTTCCAGTTTCAGGTCCGGTACCCGCACAAATTCACGCGTATTATTCGTTACCAGAATGGCGCCCACGGCTACGGCATGGCCGGCGATAGCGGTGTCGTTAGGACCGATCGGCGTGCCGGCTGCGGCCAGGATGGCTTTGATCTGCGTGGTAGCGTCTACTGCTGCACGATCCCAGGGAAGGATGGCATCCAGGCGGGCGCAATATGCCTCAACCAGCTGCGTGTGACGGGGCGAGGCCTTTTTGCCGATGGCACCAAAACGC
Source organism: Erwinia sp. HDF1-3R (assembly GCF_039621855.1). Lineage (NCBI taxonomy): Bacteria > Pseudomonadati > Pseudomonadota > Gammaproteobacteria > Enterobacterales > Erwiniaceae > Erwinia > Erwinia sp. HDF1-3R. Next base: position 4,706,005 of record NZ_CP155071.1, read on the forward strand.
ATCTCTGCGTAGGTGATTGCCGATACGACAATGCGGTGATTACGCAGCACCGCCTGCTCCAGCCGGTTCAGGACGGCTTCCGGCTGCTCGCGCATAATAAAGGAACAGATGTTGGTGTCCAGCATGTAGGTTTTATTCACAGGTCAAATCTTCCTTCATCGCTGACAACATCCCCCCGTTCCGCCATAAAGTCTGCATCGGCTTTTTCCAGCTCGCTGAACGAACGCCAGGTGGGCCGGACCGGGCGCAGGATGATGGTGTCCCCTTCCCGGACTATCTCAAGCTCACTCACGCCTTCAAAGTCAAGATCGCGGGGCAGGCGGATGGCGCGATTGTTGCCGTTTTTAAATACCGATACGGTTCGCATGATTCACCTCACAGGCTAAGTGTGCCAGGGATATCCTTACACATATGCTTAGTATATGCAGATGCACGGCATATGTATAGCGCAGGCCCGTGCCCGCTTGCCCGCCAGCCCATTACCGACCGCAGGCGGCCAGCGACTTATCCAGCGCGCCCACCAGCCAGTCGATGTCGCTCTCCTGGAAGGCTAACGGCGGGCGCAGCTTCAGCACGTTGCCATAAGGCCCGGCAACCGAGGTAAGGACATGGTTTTCACGCAGCCTCTCGGTGACGTCCAGCGCCAGCTGTTTGTCCGGCGTCTTACTGCGCTTATCCGTCACCAGCTCAAAGCCAATAAACAGGCCCGCTCCACGCACGTCGCCCACGCACTCATATTTATCCTTGAGCGTTAACAGCGCAGCCAGCAGCTTCTCGCCCACCTTGCGGCTGTGTTCCTGTAGGCCTTCATCCTTGATCACCGTTAGCACCGCCTGCGCCGCTGCCATCGCGACCGGATTGCCGCCAAACGTGTTGAAATAGGGGATATCGTCGCTGAACGCTGCCAGAACGTCGCTTTTTGCCAGCAGAGCAGAAACCGGGATGCCATTGCCCATGGGCTTACCGGTGGTCACCACATCCGGCACCACGCCATGGCGGGCAAAGCCCCAGAACGCCTCGCCGGTGCGGGCAAAGCCGGGCTGCACTTCGTCGGCAATAAAAATACCGCCATTTTTATGCACCACCTCCACCGCTTTTTGCAGAAAACCTTTCGGCCCCGGCAGTACGCCGTCAGAGGAGAAAATCGAGTCGGCAAGGAAACCGGCAAATTTGATGCCGTGGGCCGCCATATCGTCAATCTGCTTCTGTATTTCGTTGGCAAACCACTCGCCTAAATCGGGTGCATCCACGCGATAGCAATCCGGTGGCGGTACCAGGCGCGTGGTGGCGGCCAGCGGCTGGCCCGAGCCCAGTGCGGGGGAGACGCCGGAGGTCAGATCGCTGGTGCCGTGGTAGGCTTCCTGGGTGACGATAATGCCGGTGCCGCCGCTCCAGGCACGCGCGATGCGTATGGCCAGATCGTTTGCTTCCGATCCGGTACACATATACATGGCGCGGTCGATTTCAGCGGGAAGGGTGGCCAGCAGCGCTTCGGAGTAGTCGAGAATGCGCTCGTGCAGATAGCGCGTATGGGTATTTAGCTGCTGCATCTGCCGGTAGACCGCATCGATAACCGCAGGATGGCAGTGTCCAATGCTGGCGACGTTATTGTAAACGTCGAGGTATTTGTCACCCGCCGCATCCCACAGATACTGCCCCTCGCCCCGCACCAGATGTACCGGCTTACGGTAGAACAGACGATAGGACTCGCCCAGTACCCGGCTGCGCTTGTCAGTCAGCTTGCGAACATCAGCATCCAGCCCGGCGGCATGTTCGGCGCGAAAGCTGTTGGTATCCATAATGGTTGAACGTGTAGCCATGATCACTCCCGTTGCGATGAAGGGTTACGATGGGCAGCAGCAGCCCGCTTGCGTTTATCATGGCAACTTTCAGGCAAAATGCAACAAAATACACAAATGCAATAAAATACACATGCACGTGCCTCCATTGTCGGTTAGGCTATGCCCAGTCCAACGGCTAAAGGAGACAGATATGCTACAGGAAACGCGCCTGCACCGGATCCGTGCGCTACTGGCGACGCTGGGTCACGTCAGTACCGAGCGGATCATCAGGGAGCTGGGCATCTCACGCGAAACGGCCAGGCGGGACATTATCGAACTGGAAGCGCTGGGCGTCGCGCGTCGCGTGCATGGCGGACTGATGGCGCTGAATGCCGAACCGGAAGCGCCTCTGGTAGTGCGCAGCGAAGTTAAGGCCCGGGAGAAGCGGGCTATCGCCCGTGCGGCGGCGCGACGACTAAAGCCTGGCCAGACGCTGTTTCTGGATGCGGGTAGCACCACCACCATGCTGGCTGAGGAGTTGCGCACCCTCTCCGGGCTGACGGTGGTCACCAACAGCCTGAATGCGGCGCTAAAACTCTGCGCCGCCGGGGAGCATGAAACGCTGAATAACAGCATCATCCTGCTCGGCGGCAGTATGCTGGCCGGGGCGCAGGAGACGCGCGGCGATCTGACGGTGGGGGAAATTTATCGCTACCGGGCCGACGTGGCGCTGCTGTCGCCGGTGGGCATTGACGGCAGGAGCGGTGCCACCAGTTTTTATCCGCATGAGGCGGCCATTGCCCGCGCGATGGTACAACAGGCCGATCAGCTTATTTTGCTGGCAGACAGCAGCAAACTCGGCCTCACCAGCCGGATCAACTACGCCACGCTCGGTCAGGTGAGCGCATTAATCACCGACGGCGAGGCCGCAGAGAATCCCGCCTTTTCACTGATTGAGAAATCGCTGCCGGAGGTGGTGCTGGCCCCGGCCACCAGCCGCTGATGCCCGGGCGCACGCATTGCTGACCGCCGCGGGTACACAGTGCCGACCGCCGCTGGCGGCGCAGCGGGCTTAGCCTCTCAGCCGCTGGGGATGCGTATAGACCGTGGCGCGGCCAGGCTTGCTAAAGCCCACCAGCGTCAGGTTGCTGCGTTCCGCGACCTCGACGGCGAGTTTGGTTGCGGCGGAGACGGCAAAAAGAATTTCCACGCCGCACATCGCCGATTTCTGCACCATCTCATAGCTTGCCCGACTGGAAACCAGCACCGCGCCCTGCTGCCAGTCTGGCTGCTGGCTGCGCAATCCCAGCAGCTTATCCAGCGCGACGTGCCTTCCCACATCCTCACAGCCGCCGGAAAGCGCCCCGTCCGGCCTGATCCAGGCCGCAGCATGCGTACAGCCGGTCAGCTGTCCAACGGGCTGAACGCTTTTTAGCTGGCCCAGCGCCTTATCAAGCTGGTTGAGGTCGAAGGTTTGACTGAACGGTAGTGGCTGAAGCGGTTTGCCGATTTCGGCAAGCTGTTCAACGCCGCACACGCCGCAGCCGGTACGGCCCGCCAGGGACCTGCGCTGCGCTTTCAGCCCCATAAAGCGGCGGCTGGAGAGCTCGATCTGCACCTCAATACCGCCGCAGGAAGGCTGGATATCCATCCCATAGATATCTGCTGGCGAATCAATAATGCCCTCAGAGAGCGAGAAGCCCAGCGCAAAAGCTTCCAGATCCTTTGGCGTAGCCATCATCACCACGTGCGAAATGCCGTTATAGACCAGCGCCACCGGCACCTCGTCTGCCAGCCAGTCCTCCTTTGCGCTCTCCAGCGCCATGCGTTGCCACACCTTCACCTGGCTCAGCCCGACGGCCTCCTCCAGAGCCGGATTACCGTCACCCGCTTTATTCATCAGAAAATCACCCATGGCTAACGCTGACCCTTTCCACTCTGCAATACGCCTCTGACCCCATCGCTTGCGGATCGCTTATAAGATTCTGAACCCCCGAGCGAAGCACTGCAAGCGGCCGGATCTTATCCGTCACAACAGGCCCTGTTTGATAGTGAATAGTTATAAAAGCCATTGAAACGATGAAGTGGAGGAGACCGGGGGCTATAATTTTGGGCAGAAGCCTGTAATCTGGGCTTCTGTCCTGAGTCTGTTGCCATTGCAGGCAGCAGCACCCTTATCCGGCGGACCTTTTTTCGCCGGGGCTGGATACCCTATCCGCGCTGTTGATATACCGTTGGCGGACAGCTGAACCGTCGGAAAAACAGGAAAAAAACCTGATGAATATTCGCATAATCCCGAACGAGAGGCTGACAGACCACGAGCAAAATAGGGCAGAGGCCATCCCGCCGCTGCTTTTTCCCCGGCTGAAAAACTTATACAGCCGCCGCGCCGCACGACTTCGGCAGCTGGCGAAGAAAAACCCGCTGGGCGATTATCTGCGCTTCGCCGCCGTCATCGCCAGCGCCCAGGAAATCGTACTCTACGATCATCCGCTGCGGCTGGATCTGCATGCAAGGCTGACAGAAACCGCCGCGGGCGGTAAGCCTCCGCTGGACATTCACCAGCTGCCGCGAGATCCACACTGGCAGCGGCTGCTGCATTCGCTGATTGCCGAAATGAAGCCCGAAATGAGCGATCAGGCGCTGGCCGTGCTGGAGAACCTGGAAAAGGCCTCTGCCCAGGAGCTGGAAACCATGGCCTCGGCGCTGTTTGCTAATGAGTTCTCGAAGGTGAGCAGCGATACATCGCCGTTTATCTGGGCCGCGCTATCACTCTACTGGGCGCAGATGGCAGCGCTGATCCCGGGCAAGGCGCGCGCCGAACAGGGCGAACAGCGGCAGTTTTGCCCGGTCTGCGCCAGCGTGCCGGTGACCAGCGTGATCCATCTGGATCCCGAACAGGGCGGCGTACGCTATCTGCATTGCAATCTGTGCGAAAGTGAGTGGCATGTCCCCCAGGGTAAATGCAGTAACTGTGAGCACACCCGTGACCTGAGCTACTGGTCGCTGGAGAGTGAGTCCGGGGCGGTACAGGCAGAGAGCTGCGGCGACTGCGGCACCTGGCTGAAGATGTTCTTCCAGCAGAAAGATCCCGCGGTGGAGCCGGTCGCGGACGATCTGGCTACGCTGGTGCTGGATGCGCGTATGGAGCAGGAAGGATTTGCCCGCAGCAGCCTGAATCCCTTTCTGTTCCCGGGCGAATAAGCGCAATAAAGGGCGGGAGAGACCACTCTTCCGCTAATCAAAACCGATCCGGGCCGGCCTTCCGGACCCGTTCATTAGAGGAAGTGGGATGAAATTAATCGGCAGCTACGCCAGCCCGTTTGTCCGTAAAATTTCGGTGATTATGCTGGAAAAAGGCATCACCTTTGAGTTTGCTAACCAGTCGCCCTGGACGGATGACAGCCCGGTACCGACCTACAACCCATTGGGTAAGATACCGGTGCTGGTCACCGGCCCGGATGAGTACTGGTACGACTCGTCGGTGATTGCGGCCTATCTCGAACAGCTGGATATCGCACCCGCGCTGATCCCGCGTGACAGGCTGGCGGCGATGAACGTGCTTCAGCTACAGGCGCTGGCGGACGGCATCGGCGATGCGGCGGTGCTGCTGGTGCGTGAAGGGTTGCGTCCGGCTGATAAACAGCTGGAGAGCGAGCTGGTGCGTCAGCGCGGCAAAATTCTGCGCGGCCTCGACGCGCTGGAAAAAGCCGCAGCCGAGGGCAAGGTGCTGAACAGTGACACCCTCAATCTGGCGGATATTGCGGCAGGCTGCCTGCTCGGCTATCTGAACTTTCGCCGCGTGGTGCCAGACTGGTGCGTTAACCGCCCGGCACTGGTGAAACTGGCAGAAAAACTCTTTGCCCGCGAGAGCTTTGCCCGCACGGTTCCGCCTGCGCCCTGAACGCATTGTTTTATGACAGGCCTGCCATCACGCAGGCCTTCATCTACTGACGGCCTGCCTTACCACCCGCAGATCGGGCCTCCCTCTGCTGCGGAGAACACTATTTTTCTGTAATTTGAACCTCGCTCTCACTTCTGCCCATTAGTCGGCATCACCTCTCGCCTTTTTGATTCGCCACAATAAAACCACACTATTAGTGTGTGATAGTTAGCAGGGTTATCATTTTTCTCTCCCATTAAAAGAGTGAATCAGAGAGACAGGAGCAGTTATGGGATTTCTCAGGAAAGAGAGTAGGTTCAGGTGGTTCAGAGGATGGCGCGGTATGCTACTGGTTTTACTGGGCATCGTTATCGCGCTGCTGGTGGTCGCCGGGGGCGTAACCGTGCTGCATAAAACCAGCAATACAGCCTTTTGCGTCTCCTGCCACAGCATGGAAAGGCCGCTGGCGGAATATCAGGGGAGCGTGCACTATCAGAATCACGCCGGGATACGCGCCAGCTGCGCTAACTGCCATATCCCCAGCCAGCCCGTTGACTATCTGTTAACCAAGATTGCCGCCGTTAAGGATGTTTACGGCGAAGTCACCGGCACCATTGATACCGAAGAAAAATACAACGCCAAAAAACTGGCCATGGCCGAGTCGGTGTGGAAAACGATGAAAGCCAGTGACTCTGCGACCTGCCGCAGCTGCCATAGCTTTGAGGCGATGGATATCCTTGCCCAGCAGCCTGACGCGAGAAAGGCGCATCCCGTCGCCATCAGGAGCGGGGAAACCTGTATTGACTGCCATCGCGGCGTCGCCCATATCCTGCCGGACATGCGCGCCAGCAACGCCTCAGGCGCAAGCCAGCTGATCGCCGCCGCCGGGGTTAGCGTTGATAACGGAATACTTTATAGCGTGCAGACCCAGCCCTTCGCCCTGCAGCCCGTAGCAGAGGCGCCCGCTGGCACGCTGTTTCCGGCGGCACCGCTGACCATTCTGCGCCGTGATCAGGGTAAGGTAGAAGCGCGTCTCAGCGGCTGGCAGCAGCAGGACGTTCCCACCCTTATCTACGCCGCTCCCGGCAAGCGCATTATCAGTGCGGTCATTGAGGAAGATACCTCCAGCCATATAAACATTCTTGCTTCCCAGACGGACGCGCAGACCGGCACGGTCTGGCAGCAGGTTTCACTTGATATCTGGCTCCCTCCCGGCGCACTGATTGATGACCAGCAGAAAATCTGGCAGTACGCCTCCGGCCTGATGTCCGCTAACTGTACCGGCTGTCATGGCCTGACCCCATCGAACCACTTTACGGCTAATCAGTGGATTGGGGTGATGAAAGGGATGGCGGCGCGCACCTCGCTGGATAAGGAGCAGCTAAGAGTGCTTACCCTTTACGTGCAGAACCATGCCAGTGATATGCCGACCCCGGATATGCTGCCTTCAAAAGGAACCGAAGATGAAAAATAATCCGCTTTCAACCCTTTCGCGTCGCCGGTTTTTACAGGCTGGCGGTGCGCTGCTGGCCGCCAGCTCGCTCGATCTGCTTTATATGAAGTCGGCCGTCGCGCAGGCCGTCAGCCAGGCCATGCCGCTATTTAGCGCACTGCGTCCGGCGAGCAAAGGGATCCTTACCGCCGCTCACTGGGGCGCATTTGAAGCCATCGTCGATCAGGGCCGGATGGTTAGCGTTCAGCCGGTGCAGGACGACCCTTCGCCCAATGAGCTGATCGAGATGGCGCCCTGGCAGGTTCACGCCGACAACCGCATCAAATACCCGATGGTGCGTAAAAACTGGCTGGAACAGGGGCCGGGCGGAGGTCGCAACCTGCGTGGGCGCGACGAGTGGGTCAGGGTCAGCTGGGATGAAGCGATTTCACTGGTCAGTAACGATATTCGCCGCCTGCAAAAGGACTATGGCCCTTCGGCGATTTATGCTGGCTCCTACGGCTGGAAAAGTACCGGCTTGCTGCATAACAGCCGGTCGCTGCTGGGGCGACTGATGAACCTCGCAGGAGGCTTTCTCGGCTATAGCGGCGACTACTCCACCGGCGCGGCCCAGGTCATTATGCCGCACGTCGTCGGCTCAATGGAGGTTTACGAACAGCAAACCAGCTGGCCCAACGTGGTTGCTCACGCCGAGCTGGTGGTTCTCTGGGGGTGTAACCCGCAGACGACGCTGAAAATCGGCTGGAACGTGCCGGACCACGTGGGGCTGGAGGGCATTGAGGCGCTGGCGAAAAAAGGCACCCGGGTCATCTCAGTCGATCCCATCCACAACCCAACCGCGAAGATGCTGAATGCGGAGTGGATTGCGCCAAAGGCCTACACCGACGCGGCGATGATCCTCGGGCTTGCCCATACGCTGCTGACGGAAAAACGCCACGACGAGGCTTTTCTCAAGCGCTATACCGTGGGGTTCGATAAATTCCGCGCCTATCTGCTGGGGGAAAGCGATGGCACGGTGAAAAGCGCCGACTGGGCGAGTGAAATTTGTGGCGTGGAGGCGGAGAAACTGCGCGCCCTGGCGCGTGAGATGGTCAGTAAACGCACCATGATTATGGCGGGCTGGGGCATTCAGCGTCAGCATCACGGCGAGCAGCCGCACTGGCTGCTGGTCACGCTGGCGGCGATGATTGGGCAGATCGGCCTGCCCGGAGGCGGATTCGGTTTCAGCTATCACTACTCGTCCGGCGGCAGCCCGACGGCCAGGGGAGGGATCCTTTCCGGGGTGAGCACCGGCAAGGCACCGGCAAATTCGCCACAGCCTGTCCCCGTCGCGCGGATCGCGGACTGTCTTGCCAACCCCGGAAAGCACATCCAGTTTAACGGCAAAGACATTACCTATCCCGATGTGAAAATGGTCTACGTCGCCGGGGGCAATCCGTTCCACCACCATCAGGATACCAATAATCTACTTAGCGCCTGGCAGCACCCGGAAACCATCGTGGTACATGAGCCCTACTGGACCGCCACCGCGAAGCATGCCGATATTGTTCTTCCCTGCACCACCAGCTACGAACGTAACGATATGGATATGGGGGGTGATTACTCACAGCTGTATGTTTTCCCGATGCATCAGTGCGTTCCCCCCCAGCATGAGGCCCGCAACGATTACGATATCTTTCTGGCCATCGCCGCCCAGCTCGGCGTGGATGAGGCCTTCTCCGAAGGTCGGGATGAGATGCTGTGGTTGAAATCACTTTATGACAATATGAAAACGCAGGCCAGAAACGTGGGCGTACCGCTACCGCCTTCCAACGAATTCTGGCGGTCTGGCAACTACATTCGCTTTCCGGTGCCGGAGGAGAATAAAAACTGGGTGCGCTTCGCTGACTTCCGCGAAGACCCCCTGCTGAACCCGCTCGGTACGCCAAGCGGGAAAATAGAAATTTTCTCGCGCACCGTGGCGGAGATGAACTATGCGGACTGCCCCGGGCTTCCAGGCTGGCTGCTGCCACACGAGTGGCACGGTAGCGATGCGGCGCGGAAGTATCCGCTCTCGCTTAATACCGCCCACCCAATTAACCGCCTGCATTCGCAACTGGATAACACCCCGCTGCGCAAGAAATATGCTATCGGCGACCGGGAGGCGATCCTCATTAACCCGCAGGATGCTGCGGCAAGGGGCATTCAGTCCGGTGATGTGGTCAGAGCCTTTAACGACCGGGGCCAGATTCTGGTGGGTGCATCCGTAACCGGGGATATCCGGCCGGGCGTGGTGCGCATCAGCGAGGGAGCCTGGTACGATCCGCTCAATGCGACGCAGCCCAACACGCTATGCAAAAATGGCAACGTTAACTGCCTGACCTTCGATATCGGCTCGTCAAAGCTGGCGCAGGGCAACTGCGGCCATATGGCGCAGCTTGAAGTCGAAAAATATCGTGGCGCGGTGCCGGAAAATACCGCCCATGCGCTGCCTGCCGGGGTGGTTTGAGGGGTAAATAGCGGCGGCAGTTGCTATTATCCTGACAACCGCTTTCCCATGGCCCGAAGAGAGCCTGGTTCTGGCCTTTTTATGCCAGCCAGGCGGACTTTAGCCACCTTTAATAAGGAAGAGTCACTATGCAGCGCTGCGGCTGGGTAACACCGGATCCTCTCTATCTTGATTATCACGATCGTGAATGGGGCGTTCCCCTGACCGATACCCGCTCGCTGTTTGAAATGCTGTGTCTTGAGGGGCAAATGGCCGGGCTGTCATGGCTTACCGTGCTAAAGAAGCGGGAGAACTACCGCCGCGCCTTTCACCAGTTTGATCCACAGGCGGTGGCGCTGATGGAGGAAGACGAGGTGGAGAGGCTGATGCAGGACAGCGGCATTATTCGTCATCGCGGCAAAATTAACGCAATTATCGCCAATGCTCGCGCATTGCTGACGATGGAGGCGCAGGGTGAGATTTTTAGCGCCTTTATCTGGGGGTTTGTAGATAATCAGCCGCAGATCCAGCGCTATGACGACCATCGGGCTGCGCCCTCCTTCAGCCCGGTTTCTGACAACCTGTCAAAGCAGCTGAAGAAGAGAGGCTTCAAATTTGTGGGCACGACCACCTGTTACTCATTTATGCAGGCCTGCGGGCTGATCAACGACCATACCACCGGCTGCTTTTGTCATCCCGATAATCTCAGGTAGCGCATCCTTACATTTTCAGAAGATTAAACCGTTTTATTCTCACATTTCCCGTTCATAATCGGCGTTTTACAGGCCAAATGGCCTGCCGCTGTGTTTTGAGAGAGAAAGAAAATGAAAAAGCGTTATATCACCCTCGCTCTGGTTTTGAGCGGCACACTTGCCCTCCCGGGCTGTACCACTAATCCTTACACCGGTGAGCGTGAAGCAGGGAAATCCGGCGTGGGTGCCGGTCTGGGCGCCGCATTAGGCGCGGGCGTCGGCATGCTCTCCTCATCGAAAAAGGATCGCGGCAAAGGCGCACTGATTGGCGCAGCAGCCGGTGCAGCATTGGGCGGCGGCGCAGGCTATTATATGGATGTGCAGGAAGCCAAGCTTCGCGACAAGATGCGCGGAACCGGCGTCAGCGTGACCCGTCAGGGCGATAATATCGTGCTGAACATGCCCAATAACGTCACCTTTGACAGCAGCAGCAGCAGCCTGAAACCGGCCGGGGCTAACACCCTGACCGGCGTTGCCATGGTGCTGAAAGAGTATCCAAAAACTGCGGTTAACGTGGCGGGCTATACCGACAGTAGCGGATCGCGTCAGCTGAACATGACGCTCTCCCAGCAGCGCGCGGACAGCGTAGCCAGCTCGCTGATAACCCAGGGCGTAGCCGCCAGTCGTCTCCGCACCATCGGCAGAGGGCCGGATAATCCTGTCGCGTCTAACAGCAGTGCTGATGGCAAGGCGCAGAACCGCCGGGTAGAGATTACGCTCAGCCCGCTGCAGTAACCTTTGAAAACCGGGCTGCTCCGCTATGGCCCGGTTCTCTGCTCCCCACTGTACCTTCTCTGCCCTTTATCCCCGCGCTGCTCAGGCTCCGTTACCCCAGGCTGACGCAGAGAGATGGGCGGGATACCGCTTATGCTTTATGATGACCCGCTCAAACTGCCTTTGTTCGAACTACAGTAGATGAATCGCGTCAGTAAAAGCTGAGGCCAGGCTTGTTATACCCCAATGCCCAAGGACCGCCATGAACCGTAAGGCCGCACGCGCTACTATTAGCGACGTTGCCAGCGCTGCTAAAACCGGGAAAACCAGCGTCTCGCGCTATCTGAACGGTGAACAGCACGCCCTCTCCCCCGATCTAAAACAGCGGATAGAAGCTGCTATCGCTGAACTGAACTACCGGCCAAGCCAGATGGCACGGGGCTTAAAGCGTGGCCGCACCCGGCTGATTGGGCTGATTATCGCCGACATTACGAATCCCTATTCCATTGACGTGATGAACGGTATTGAATCCGCCTGCCGGGCGCAGGGCTTTACGCTGCTGATGTGCAATACCAATAATGAAGTGGATCAGGAGCAGCACTACCTGAATCTGCTGAGCAGCTATCAGGTCGAGGGGATTGTGGTCAACGCAGTCGGTATGCGCGAAGAGGCGCTAAGCCACCTTCAGCAATCCCTGCTGCCAATGGTCCTGATTGACCGCAAAATCCCTGACTTTGACTGTGACGTGGTCGGTCTGGATAACGCCGGGGCTGCCGCCATGGCTACCGATCACCTGATTGCCGGTGGCTTCAGGACGGTAATGTTTGTGACCGAGCCGCTCGGCATGGTTAATACCCGCCACGAACGCCTGCAGGCCTTTAAACAGACCATGTCCCGCTATGCGGATTGTCAGGCCGAACAGGCCGAAATCGCACTCGGTGATGCAGCCGCGCTTGACCGGGTGCTGGGGGATTTCTATCAGCGCCATTCGGCCCAACGCTGCGCCGTGATGGTGGTAAATGGGGCATTAACCCTCCAGGTCGCCCGCTCGATGAAGCGCCTGGGGCTGAACTGGGGTGAACAAATGGGGCTGCTGGGCTTTGATGAGCTGGAGTGGGCCGAGCTGGCCGGCGTGGGTATCACCACGCTGAAACAGCCTACCTGGCAAATCGGCTATACCGCACTGGAAATGGTGATACGCCGTATAGAGGGTGATACGCGCGCGCCCCAGGAGCGGGTTTATCCCGGCGAGCTGATTATTCGCGGCTCCACGAAATAGCGTCACGACTTCCGATGTCATCTGTGGTGGGCGCTACGGCGCTTGCCATAGCCGTGCATTAACATCAGGTGGTTTCACGTACTGATATTTCTGATCCAGCCTTTCCTGCGCATATTCTCGCTACACTTGTCTTTTATACTGTCCGGGTTACCGGAGTAAGAGCCAAATGATAAGCCATCCTCTTTCATTTCTAAACGTGCGCAAACGCTATGCATCGCAACACTGACGACATTATCTATCACAAATTTCTTCACTCCTAACCGCGATGCTGCATCTGTAGCGGCATAGTGTAAAAGGTGGCTAATTCCTTTATTTTGCATATTCTCTGGGAGAACAATATCGCTGTATCCTACCGTCGAATCGCCATGGTGCTCCGGATCTTCGTTGGATATATACATCTCCTTACTCCATCCTTTTTTTTGTTTTTCATCATCCATTTTTATGGTTAACGTTATTATCCGGTCGCTATCTTTTTTATTATCACGATGAATATCGACAGAGCCATATTCGGGGTGACGAAAGCTAAAGGTATCGGCAAAAAGCTTCTTTTCCTCCGGCGAGACATTGTGCACATTATCTGTGGAACAGGATGGCGTACGGGCAACAGACGACCCTTGCTGCTGCAACGGGTTTACAGATGTGGGCCGGGCCATTTCATCTAATGAATTATCCTCAGGATGATTCGAGGGAATGCAGCAAAGCTGCCGTAAAATCTGAGAAGCTGAAGGCATGTCGTTTCCCTTAATATCTCTTTCATCATCTAAACCCAACGGACCTGCCTTTCGCACCCTCGTCGGATTCGCAATAGTTAACAAGAGGAGCGTTATTTCCTCTGCCAGTGAGTGTCAATAATCTATCAATGGTTCCCGTTGTTTATGCTCATCGCATCGCGGGTGCTGATGCTTCGCCCCAAATGCGCGGCCACTTTCGGGTATAGGCGGTAGCATAGCCCTCTGTAACCCTGCCGGGGAGGAGTACTGGCCGCTAAATCACTGTTCCAGAAAGTGTGAAAGGTCGCGCTCCGTCGACAGGCAGACCACCGGGTGCAGCAATGCTCGAGTGCAGGCGCCGGGATGGATTCACGCCGTGCAACAAAATGCTTCGCAGTGGAAAGCGGTTTTCCCGACGCGTTTCATTTTTTCTTAAACATCCTGACGTATATGTTTGGTTTAGTATTGTTCTGATAGTCTTGCTGAGCGTCAATAATAAGTCCAGAGAGGAAACTATGTTTAATAAAATAGCCGACGAACCCCCGTCGGGATTGGTCATTCACGGCTGATTATCCTCTGCACCTTAATAGTGTCAGTAGAGATAATCGGCACATAAGTTCCCCGCAACCGGGGTAGTGATTATCTTTATTTCGATGCTGTTATATCGAGGTGCATTATGCTTTTCAAAATTCCTGCGTTACCTGTTATCTCCGCTCACTGGAGCGATACGCGCCTGCCTGTCCTTTCGGATTCAGACGTGATCTCTTTCACTGCGCTGATAACACCTGTTATCTCCAGAATCTCAAATACATACCGTACCCTGAAGCACCAGCTCAGGCAGAATCGTCAGCGCGCCATTAAAGCGCATATTGACAGCATTCTACCCTGATAAGCATGGCTAATCATCGGGTACATCGCTATTCAGAGCCTGGCAATTAACTCGCCCTGAAGCTGATGTACCCGGTAGTGCGGTGAATACCTGCATCTGAGTAAGCCCTGAATTAAACAGGGCTTAGTGAAGTGCGCGCTATTTACCGTAAACAGGCTATGGAATACCTCACCGGGTTATTTTTATTCTCTAAGAGCTTATCTACATGCAGCATATAAATAACAGGATACATCCAAAAGGATCTATCTTTAACGATGTTATCGTCATTACGCTCCTCCTTGCGATTACCGGCTTATTTATCTATGCCTGGCAGGGGATGCACGCCGCTTTTAATGGCACTTCTCTGCCTGAACTCAGCCAGAATTATAAGGACTTACCCTATTACAGCCTGCGCACCACCATGCGTCTGATGCTGGGATTACTCTACTCGCTGCTATTTTCCATTGTGTTCGGCGTGCTTGCCGCAAAGTTTGTCGCCATGCGCCGCGTGATCCTGCCCTTTGTGAACTTTATGGAGTCCGTGCCGCTCGTGGGGTTTTTAACCTTTACGACGGTGTTTTTTCTTAACCTCTATCCACACAGCGTGATGGGTCTGGAGGGGCTGGCAATCTTCGCCGTCTTTACCGGACAGGCCTGGAATATGATGCTAACCATGTACCAGACGCTGCGCGTGGTGCCGCACCAGCTGACCGAAGTCACCTCGGCATTTCGCTGTAATCCCTGGCAGCGCTTCTGGCGGCTGGGCTTTCTCTACTCTTTTCCTGGCCTGCTGTGGAATACGATGGTATCCCAGTCTGCCGCCTGGTTTGCGCTAACCGCCTCAGAAATGCTGACCATTGGCAGCCACGATATCAACCTGCCCGGGGTCGGTTCATGGCTGGGGGTCGCGATCGGCAACGGAGACGTTCACGCCGTTCTCTGGGGCGTATTCGCGCTTATCGTTAATATCGTAGTGCTGGATCAGCTGCTGTTCCGCCCGCTGGTTCGCTTCGCCAGCCAGTTTAAGTATGAAGATGTCTCTTCTGCACGGCAGCCCTCCTCCTGGTTTTATGACTGCCTGACCCGCTCCGCCACCGGGCAACTGCTGGGACGTCTGGGTAGCAAATTCTGCCATTTCTGGCTGTTTGTTCTGCCCAAAGCCTGGTATCGGCTCAAACTGCATAGCCTGTTCTCTTTCCTGTCGCTGATGAACTGGCTATGGGCAAGCCTGTGGTATCTCGCCATCGTGGTGGCCTCTCTCTACAGCAGCTACCTGCTATGGCTTTACCTGCCTCTGCAATACCTGCCTGAGTTTCCTGCCTGGATGGGCCTGACGGCCGCCCGCGTTATCAGCGCGATGCTGCTGAGTATTGTTATTTTTACGCCAATTGGCGTCTGGATCGGCCTGCGCCCGCAGCTGGTACGCTTTTTCCAGCCGATTATCCAGATAATGGCGGCCATTCCGGTAAATGTTTTTTACCCGGTGATCACCGTCATCATTCTGACGTGGCACCAGAGCCTGGACGTCTGGACCGTACCGATGATCATGCTGGGCACGCAGTGGTACGTCCTGTTCAACGTGATTGCGGGCACCTCCATGATCCCCAGCCAGATGGTGGAGGTCAGCAGGGTATTTCGCGTCGGCGGTCTGATGTGGTGGACCAAATATATCCTGCCCGCCATTTTCCCCTATCTGGTGACGGGGATTATTTCTGCCGCCGGCGGTGCCTGGAATGCCGCGATTGCGGCGGAGGTGCTCAACTGGGGAAGCGTCACGCTTAAAACCACGGGTCTGGGAGCCTTTATCTCCACCACCACCGAAGCTGGCCAGAATCCGGAGGCCGCCCTGGGCTGTATCGCCATGTGCCTGATGGTGGCCCTCTGCGTGATTTTTATCTGGCAGCCGCTTTATCGCTATGCCGAGACTCGCTTCAAATTCGACTGATACGTTCAGGAAACTGTTTCTCTGGGAGAGACCCAATGAAAAATTGCCATCTTGTTTTAGAAATCAAAAATGCCTCTAAATCGTTTCAGAAAGATCGGAACCAGGCGCTTCCGGTGCTGGAAAATATCAATATGGAGGTGGCCGAAAACGAAATCGTCGCCCTGCTGGGCAAGTCAGGATCGGGTAAATCCACCCTGCTGCGCATGATTGCCGGGCTGGTCGATCCCAGCTTTGGCTCTATCGTCTGCAATGACCTGCCGGTAACAGGGCCGTGCCGTGATACCAGTATGGTCTTCCAGACGTTTGCACTCTTTCCCTGGCTGACCGTGTTTGACAACATCGCCTTTGGCCTCCAGGCCCAGGGGCTACCCGTGGATGAGATTGAACGCCGTACGGTAGATATGATTGAGCTAATTGGGCTGTCCGGCTACGCCGCGGCTTATCCAAAGGAGCTGTCCGGCGGCATGCGCCAGAGAATCGGTTTTGCGCGTGCGCTGGCGGTAGAACCTCAGCTACTGCTGCTGGATGAGCCATTCTCTGCGCTGGATATTTATACCAGCCACAAGCTGCGGCAGGATCTGATTGATCTCTGGGAGCGGCGCCAGATCCAGACCAAATCTATGGTGCTGGTCACGCACGATGTGGAAGAAGCGGTGGCGCTTTGCGATCGCATTTACCTGCTGACCGGCACACCGGGCACCATAACCGATGTGTTTGACGTTGATGCGCCGCGCGACACGCGCAGCAGAGAAAGCATGCAGCCGCTGGTCGACAGGATCAGTGAAACGCTCAATGCGCGAATTGCCGCCGCTCAGGTTTAGCCTCTCTGCGGCAGAGGGCCAGCCCGGATTAGGGTCGGCTCTCTGCCCGCTACTTTGCGTTATTGAGCCACTAAGCATCCTTAGATCAACTCGCCGATGACGTCAGGGTGGAATTCAGATGGACAAAATTAGAAGTCTTAGGCCCAACAAAGCGAAAATGCACTTTTACGCAGTAACTACCTGATATATAGAAATATAATTGACGTGTAAATCGCTCTCGAAATGGCTTATTTTTAATCGAAAAAAGGCATTTATCGGACAACGTTGTCTACCAATCGATCTTTCAGATGATAATTCCCTTTTTACCGTACATTTTCGTACGGTTGGCTCTCGCCCCCTATAAGGGATCTTACTTTTTATACAAAATAACACGATAATTCGAGTGGTTATTGAGTCTTAAAAGGGGGATGGCTGATAACATGCCTTCATGTCCGAACTGTAAATCAAACAGTGTGCGAGAACGTAATATTGGGAAGAAAACTGGTGGCGTAATTGGCGGAGTTAGTGGCGCAGCGGCTTTGTCTATCCTGCATCGTCGGTACAGTGTGGTGTTTTCGCGTCTTGGTTTAGGGGTTTGAAGCCCAACCGTACGAAACTGTACACTAAGTGCATTTTTTGAGCAGAACAGGCGAGTAAAGAAAACGAGAGTTTTTGTTTCCTCTTTCTGTTGATGCCAGTAGCCATGCGGTTTTTGGCCTCTCCTGTGTTAATAAAACCGGTAATCAAATCAATGTAAATCTGACCGATAATGCCATAAGTATATAAGTAAAATCATATATTTACGCTCTTAACGTAAGTTTCCATTCCATTGGGCTTCAAACCCCGGTTCCTGTTAGGTGGTTCGCTCCAGGCTGGACTATATGCACGAACTCCCCGTTTAGTCCGATTACCGCGCCCGTTCAGGTAACTATTATCTTGAGTCCAACACTGAAAGACACGAAAAATCGCCAGTGGCGGTAGCCATTGGTAACGGGAACAGTGCGGGAATGTCGGGGAAACGTATTAACAATGTATGTACATTACGCTTGAATAAATCAGCCTGTAGCGGCTAAACTGAAAGAACAAATTTGGTGACTGTTCCCGCTAAAGTCCAGTTACCGCCCAGATCCGAGAGTTGCAAGCTCAAAGTTCTGGTTTAAAAACCCGCCTCTCGGCGGGTTTTTTCTTTTCTGAGCAAGAGATTACGCGCAGATTAAATGGATTTCGAGAGGATCCTTTCTGACAACCTCATATTTCATTACTGATCTGAATGAAGAAACAGATTTCTATCTTTGCATTCATTATCCGAGAACTGCTTCTCCATAAAGTCACAATGATCTTTAATGTAATTATTCCATCCAGACTGTGACGTTGATTGAGGAGCCCCCCCCATATTAGACTCTTTTGTAATTATTGCTTTTAGCTCACGATTTCTCTCATATGTTTGCTGATACAAACATGCATTTTTATTTATTTTATACTCAGCGCCATCATCAGGAGTATACGTGCAAATTTCATCTCTAGCTTTAATCCATAACATCTGAGATTTTTTGACTTCATTTTTTATTTCAGGGAACGATATAACTATGCTTTTATACAAATAATTAAGGAGTTCATCCTCAGATTTATAATTACCATAAGAACACGATTCCAATACGGTAGTATTTTCACTTGTGCAGTTTTCATAAGCCACAGTAGAAAAACTAATTAGCGATAATAATAATAATTTTTTCATTGAGATAATCCCTCCTCAAATAATTTAGCTTCATCTTCTCTTCGGGTTATTAACCCATCCAATCCCTTTCCGACCCAAAGCCTCTTCATTGAGCGGAACTGATTGGGGATATCACTCAAACCCCCAGAAACAAAGTCATCATGTATATTCCTCATTTCAATACGTGATGCAATGCTTGGTTTATAAAAGGATGTTCCACGATTAATTACCAGCGAAAGCATTGCCCCTTGGCAATGAGGGTGTGTTTTTAATACTTCCGGGTATGTATCCACAACTATTTGTGCATAGTTAGATTTCATTTTCATAGCCAAAGACACGGCATCTTTCTCGCTAATGGTTATATCAATCAGTGAAGGTATAACAGCAGATGCATTACTTCCTTTTAATCCTATAGCTTCTTCCAAACGGGTTAGCTGCACCTCAGTAAAATAACCAGAAAGCATAGCGCGCATTTTAGATACTGTTTGCTGCCCTAAATCATAACCATATCCAATAGTAACACCACTAGCACTACTACCTTGAGGTACATAAGGTGATCTTTTATAACCTTCAGCTTTCAAAATTAAATTAGCGGATTTTTTAGATATTCTATAAACACCCAAACTAGTCTGAAAGTCGATCGTATCACTAAACTTTTCTACATATGCATCCAAAAATGTCACCGGATGCATATGCCACGGCTCCGGCCCCATGCCCTGTACCTGCTTCATCCACGCCATTTTATCTATAAATGCTTCAAGGTAGGTTTTCCACAGCGCACCGTCCGTCTTCAGCGTATCAAGATACGTCTTCCACAGTGGATCATCCTTGCCGTAATACCACTCGCTGGCGTGTTTCGCGATAATGCGTTGCAGACGGTCCCGGTAAGAAACAATGTGGATCGCCTGGAGATATTCGTCAATCGAGTAATGCCCGTCCTTGTTGCTGTCAATCTTCTCCAGCAGGCGCTGGTAGTTATACTGATTCAGCGCATAAGCCGGCCGGGTTTCTGCCTGCGCAGCCTTATGCAACTGCTCCAGAATGACCTTCACGATGTTATCCGGTTGCAGGGTGCCGTCTATCAGGTCAAAGCTCGTCCCGGCCTTGTTCAGCGTCACAAATCCACGGTCTGCCAGCGCATACTGCGAGATTTTTTGAACATCTGCGGCGCCAACCCAGCCCCCTTCGGGCCGTATCTGGTAATACGCCGGCTGACCGTCTGCCTCCAGCACCGGCACCTTGCTCAGCGTCAGAATGCCCGGCGACTTCGTTTTGCGCGTACTGTCCGCCATCTCGCCTTCGCCATTTTTGACAAACAGCGTCGCGCCTTCCGGGTACTTAAGGAACGCCGGCGACTGCTCGCCCGCGTGCTCCGGGTTCGTCAGAAGCGCCGGCAGACTGTCGTCCATGCTCAGGCACTCGATATGCACCTGATAACGTGACCGCTTGCCGTTCTCCTCCGGCAGCTGGTAAAAACCCATATGCCCGATGCTGTCGCCGGCGCTAATCGCGACGGGCACGGACGGCACCACCACGTCACCAAACACCGGATGCCCCCCGGAGGCCGTCGCCGTCTGAGGCGTCAGGCTGTCGCCGTCAGACACCACCCAGACCCGGTCGCCCTTTTTCAGCTTGCCCACGTCACGCCCCAGCGTGACCAGGCTAAACGCGCGGAAAGCCTCGTCAGGGGTTTTTCCCGGGCGCGTCACCTGCTGCGCGGTATTGCCCGGCTCATACGTCAGCGGGAAGCCCGCCGTCAGCGCACCCGCCTTTTTCCCCTGCAGCACGTCGTCACTGCTCAGGTAATACTGCCAGTTCGTGCGGGCGGTGCAGTTGACACTGCCGGCCGGCTGCGAACGGTAGGCCGGCGAGCATTTAGCCCACCATGAAGGCGCGGGGACTGACGGCGCGGCGGATATAAGGAAGCCCTGATCGGACACCGTCCAGACCTTCGTCCCGGCCGGCACCGTGACGCCCGCCGCGTTCTTCGTCTCTGCGGCCATCGTCACCTCCGTGAACTGGCGGCCGTCGCTGTGGAGGGTAATGATATTGTTGCTCAGGGTGACAAGCATGTCTTTCGCCAGCGTACCGCCGGCCTTCCCAGCCAGAACGTCGTCCGCGCTGGCGTAGTAGCGCTGAGTGCCCCTGGTTTTTCGTTCCAGCACCCCGCCCAGCGGGGCGTACGCCGCAAAGGGGGCAAGCTGCATGTACAGGGTGTAAAACGTCAGCCCGCTGGCGGGCGTATCGCCCGGCTGAACCCGGTGTCTGACCAGCACAAAAGAGGTGGAAAGGTGCAAATGCTCATCCCGCCAGGGAATGGCCTCGCTGGCGTAATCCCTGCACACCCGAAAGGCCACGATTTCGCCATCCGCCATGCACCGAATGAACTGCTCCCCTTTGTAAGGCTGCCGGAGATAGGCCTTCTCCTCCTCGCTGTCGGTGCTCAACGCGCACCACGGCACCGTTGCATCCGTAATGTGAATGCCCCCGTGCCACATCCCCTGACTCCCCACCAAATAATGCCCCGAACTTTCGCCGCCGAGGACGGCGAGAAGGTCTTCCGCTGAGGAAAACTCGGTGCCATTCCTGTTCGACGGCACCGGATAACTGATTTTTGGTAGTATTGCTGACATAAAATTTCTTCCCTGTGTGTGCAATCCTCGGCCAGCGCGGGGACGCTCACGGCGTCACCGGCTGACGATAGCCGCATCATACTCGCCATCACCCCTAAGCCCAATTATTCGCGGCGGGTAATAACCCCTACGTTGAATCGCTCAAAAAAGCGATCGGGATACGCATGGCCTGCCCAAAATGTGACGACAATCAACAATCGAAGGCTTGAAACACCTTCAAAAGACCACATTTATATTATGGGTAAATTCACCCATCTTATTGGCATGAAAAGAAAGCAGAATACCAGTGTAAAACAACAGTAAAACTGTTACGAAAACAGAACATCCGGCCAAGTTCGAAAAAATTTGGAATATCGGAGAAAAACCAGAACACCCTGGGATCTATGAGTGCAAATCATGCTTGTATGAGGATGTCATTAAACCCCGATAAGCTCCTATGCGTGGATTATGCCCTGCTTCAGGGAACAGGAAGCCCGCATCATTTCATCCCAGTGGCTTTCAATTCTGGGTAACTCCACATATCCTCTTGCCAGTTCATCCAGTGCGCCGTATATGGACGCTTTTATCGATCCGCAAGAATATGACTTCTCCGGCATCCGCCAGCCGCGGAGAAAACTGATATCCCGGCGGCCAGAACAGACCGAAAATAACGTCGCTGGCACCGGCTGTGTCCGTCATAATCTCGACCGGATTCAACCCTGTCTGTTGCTCCAGAAGTCCTTCCAGCACGAAAATAAGGCATTAAAGACTGGAAGATTTCCTGCACAAAAAATATTATGTGCAGCACCTTCACATCCGTGATAATCACCCCGAATGCCACCCCTCTCTGCTTTTCAGAACTTCCTTAAATTAAATTGTTTACATCGTGAGCGCGATCATAAAACCACACTCTTCTCCTTTGCTTTGGAACCGGTTCCATTTAACGTTTTTGTAACGCCATGGCCGTGTGAGCCAGGAGAATGCGATGAAAAGAGACATAATAGTGGTAACCGCTGCCTATGGCCGCGAGTGTGTTGAACAACAGGGTGGCCAGCAGGCTTTACTGCCGATCGTTGCGGAGGCGGGTGCAGACGGCGTGGAGATCCGCCGTGAGCTTTTTACGGCAGAGGCCCTGAATCATCTGGCTGAAACAGGTGCCGCCATTGCCCAGGCGCGACTTAAGGCCGTTTATTCGGTGCCGGAAGCGCTGTTTACCGCGCAGGGTGAGCTTAACCCGCATATCGACCGCCATCTTGCGGAGGCGCAGCAGTTAGGTGCGCAGCGGCTAAAATATGCCTTAGGACACTACCCGCGTGATATATGTCGTCAGCAGCTACAGCAGCATCTTTCCGGGCAGCCGGTTGAACTGTTAGTGGAAAACGATCAGACGGACGACGGCAAACTTGCTGCGCTGGAGGGCTGGTTTAACGACGGCGGTGGCGCGCAGAATGAAACGGGCATGACCTTCGATATGGGCAACTGGCTGTGGGTCGGAGACGATCCCCTGGCTGCGGCGGCGCGCCTCAGCCGCTTTGTCCGCTATATCCACGTTAAGGCGGCGGTAGCAGATAAATCAGGCTGGCGCGCCATTGCGCTGGATGAGGCTGATAACCTCTGGCGTGAAACCCTGGCGCGGCTGCCTGGCGATGTGCCGCGCGCGATAGAATTCCCCCTGGAGGGCAATGATTTGGTTGCCATCACCCGACACTACGTTGATCTGCTGCGAGAGGAATAACCGATGACCACCCATAAAAACGGCACGCTCGATGCGGTCACGATTGGCGAAGCGATGGCGATGTTTGTTGCCAGCGATACCGGGGACCTCGCAGCGGCTGAGCGCTTCGTTAAGCGCATTGCCGGTGCCGAACTTAACGTCGCCATCGGCCTGGCCAGACTGGGGCTGAAGGTTGGCTGGGTCAGCCGCGTGGGCAATGACTCGTTTGGTCGATTCACCCGCCAGCAGTTGGAAAAAGAGGGCGTTGATTACCGCCGGGTTACGACGGACGATCGCTTTCCTACCGGCTTCCAGCTGAAATCGAAGGTTGATGACGGTTCCGACCCGCTGGTTGAGTATTTTCGGAAAGGATCGGCCGCGAGCCATCTCTCCGTGGATGATTTTGACCGTGACTACTTTGGTGCTGCCCGCCATTTGCACCTTAGCGGCGTGTCGGCAGCCCTGTCGGCTTCATCCCTGGCGTTGTCCGGGCACGCTGCGCAGCAGATGAAGCAGTTAGGCAAAACGATATCGTTCGATCCTAATCTGCGTCCGGTGCTGTGGCCGAGTGAGCGCGAGATGGTCAAACAGCTTAATATGCTGGCGGGCTATGCCGACTGGGTGCTACCCGGCATCAGCGAAGGCAAAATACTGACCGGTCACCACCAGCCGGAAGCCATCGCTGACTTCTACCTTGATAAGGGGGTAAAAGCAGTGATTGTGAAAACCGGCTGCGACGGTGCCTGGTACAAGACCTCGCAGGGCGAAAAAGGCGCCGTTGAAGCGATTAAAACCGACAACGTGGTGGATACCGTGGGGGCCGGTGACGGCTTCGCGGTTGGCGTCATTAGCGCCCTGCTGGAAGGAAAAACGCTGCCGCAGGCTATCCGACGTGGCAACAAAATCGGCTCACTGGCGATTCAGGCCATCGGTGACAGTGAAGGCTTACCGACCCGCGACGCGCTGGGTGACAGCTATTGATCCCCGGAAAATAACGCTTAACTCACTCAGTGACACAGCCGGCGTTAGCCCCTCACTCAAGAGGTATTACGATGGAAAAGAGTAAAATCGCGCCTAAACGCTGGTGGTATATCATGCCCATCGTGTTTATTACCTACAGCCTGGCCTATCTCGACAGAGCGAACTTCAGCTTTGCGTCGGCAGCGGGGATCAACGATGACCTCGGCATTACCAAAGGCATGTCATCCCTGCTGGGCGCGCTGTTTTTTCTGGGCTATTTCTTCTTCCAGATCCCTGGCGCGGTGTATGCAGAGCGCCGCAGCGTCAAGAAACTGGTGTTTGTCTGCCTGCTTCTGTGGGGCGTCTGCGCCTCGCTGACCGGTATGGTCAGTAATATCCCGATGCTGGCGGTGATCCGTTTTGTCCTCGGCGTAGTGGAAGCCGCCGTCATGCCCGCCATGCTTATCTATATCAGCAACTGGTTTACGAAATCCGAGCGTTCCCGCGCCAATACCTTTCTTATTCTGGGTAATCCGGTCACCGTCCTGTGGATGTCGGTGGTGTCTGGCTATCTGATTAACGCCTTCGGCTGGCGGGAGATGTTTATCTTTGAGGGCATTCCGGCGGTGATCTGGGCGGTAGCCTGGTGGTTTATGGTGCAGGATAAACCGGCACAGGCAACATGGCTGAGCGCCGACGAAAAGGCCGCTTTGCAGGCGCAGCTGCAAAAGGAGCAGGAGAATATCAAGGCGGTGCGCAACTACAGCGAAGCCTTTAAATCCCGTAACGTCATTATTCTGTGCATGCAGTATTTTACCTGGAGTATCGGGGTATACGGTTTTGTACTCTGGCTGCCGTCGATTCTGCGCAACGGTACCCAGATGGGGATGGTTGAGGCTGGCTGGCTTTCCGCCGTGCCTTATCTGGCCGCCACGATCGCCATGCTGGTGGTTTCATGGGCGTCTGACAAATTACAAAATCGCAAACTGTTCGTCTGGCCCCTGCTGCTGATTGGGGCGCTGGCGTTTTTAGGCTCCTGGTTTATCGGTGCCAGCCACTTCTGGCTCTCCTTCTCGCTGCTGGTGGTAGCGGGCGCGGCAATGTATGCCCCTTATGGGCCATTCTTCGCCATTATCCCCGAGATGCTGCCGCGCAACGTTGCCGGTGGGGCGATGGCGCTGATTAACGCCATGGGCGCACTGGGGTCGTTCCTCGGCTCCTGGGTGGTGGGCTATTTGAATGGCTCCACCGGCAGCCCTTCTGCATCGTATATATTTATGGGGGCGTCACTGCTGATCTCCGTGTGGCTGACGCTTATCGTAAAGCCCGCCGCGAATACACAGCCGCCGCTGGCTAATGGCGCTAAACATGCCTGAGCCCGACCCCCAACCTTTTGCAAACAGGGAGCAAAGAATGAAACCTTCAGTGGTGTTGTATAAGACCTTACCCGATGATTTACGCGCAAAGCTCGACGACCATTTTACGGTAACCGAGCTCAGCGACCTGAGCCCGGAAACGCTGAGCAGGCATGCCGACGCGTTCGCGCAGGCGGAGGGTATCCTGGGCTCCGGTGGCAAAGTTGACGCCGAATTCCTGCAAAAAACGCCAAAGCTGCGCGCGGCCTCAACCGTCTCGGTAGGCTACGATAATTTCGACGTTGATGCCCTTAACGCGCGCAGCGTGGTACTGATGCACACGCCAACCGTGCTGACGGAAACCGTCGCCGATACCATGATGGCGCTGGTGCTGACTTCCGCACGACGCATTGTTGAGGTTGCCGATCGGGTGAAAGCCGGTGAGTGGCAGGGCAGCATCGGCGCAGACTGGTTTGGGGTTGACGTCCACCATAAAAAGCTGGGCATCCTCGGGATGGGCCGTATCGGCATGGCGCTGGCACAGCGCGCTCACCTTGGCTTCAGTATGCCCATTCTGTATAACGCCCGCAGGCATCATGAAGAGGCCGAACAGCGCTTTGACGCCACCTGGTGCGATCTCGACAGGCTGCTCCGTGAGTCTGATTTTCTCTGCATCAGCCTGCCGTTGACCGAAGAGACGCACCATTTAATCGGCCGCGAGCAGCTGGCGAAGATGAAACCGAGCGCAGTGCTGATTAATGCCGGACGCGGGCCGGTTATTGACGAAGAGGCGCTGATCGCCGCGCTGCGCGACGGCACTCTGCACGCCGCCGGTCTGGACGTATTCGAGAAAGAACCCCTTCCCGCCGACTCACCGCTACTTACGCTGCCCAACGTGGTCGCCCTGCCTCACATTGGCTCTGCCACGCATGAAACCCGCTACGGCATGGCGAAGGATGCGGTCGATAACCTGATTACCGCACTGACCGGCAAGGTCGATAAAAACTGCGTCAATCCGCAGGTACTGAAGTAATCACCTCTCCGGGGGGATCGCCGATCCGCCCGGGCTTTTCTGACGCTGCCCGCCTTCCCCCTCACACTCAGCCCCGGCAAGGGATGAAAAGGTTATTTAACAAAAGTCCACACTGCCGCAGGGACGCGATCGTACAGGCGTCCGGTGATCAGTTCGGCCTTACGGTGGTCGTATGCGCTGGCAATGATATCGACAAGCGTTGCCGGACGGGTATGGATAAGGTGCTCATACACCTTTTCGAGCGTTTCGAGCCTGGAACAGCGGCGAAAGTGCAGCAGAAATTCATGTCGGGTCATTGTTATCACCTTATAAAATCATGGGGAAATCCCTCCCGGAGATTTACCGCACTGGGTTTATGTCCTTTAATGCGAATAACCGAAACTGCTTTTTTAAAATCCTGCCAGCCGGATAAAACCTTAAAAAACTGACGCAAAACCCGACTATTTAAAGGTAACATCCACGTTTGCCGAGGCAGAAAAAGGCCCTATCTGCGGACTGGTATTAAGCCATTTAAGACTGGCGAAAAAATCCCTCTGTACGACATCTCCATTAATCACACCGAGGGGGACAGGTGTGTTCATTTGAATCGCCTTTCCGGGTGTTTCCGTCTGGGAGAGAACGATACCAAACCCACTTTTATCGGTCGGCAATATAACGCTCCTATCCCTGACCGGATAAGTTGTACTAAAGCTGGCTTCCAGCGTCTCGCCCTGGCAATCCTGTCCGGAATCCTTGTCTACCAGGCTGGTGAGGATTGAAAAAGGCACCTGCTTCTCGATTTTACCCGCCACCGCATTCAGTCGTGATATATGACCAAATTCAACGGTACTGCCGTTATTACCCGCGATCGTGATTTTAGGATTGCAGGAAATAAACCTGATATTCCCCAGCCCGGTGATATAAGCGTTAAAATTACTGTCCCTGATCGAGTTGAGACCCAGCACGCCGTCCACCTGAAAAAGAGAGTAGGTTCCGTTGTCATTAATTTTACCTCCCGCAGGCGGCGGATTGCCTGTCGCTTTTATATAAACGGAATAGGTCACGGTCACCGTTAAGGGCTCAGCGGGTGTGCGACAGCCATAGTAGGACCGGACGCATCGGGTAGCAGGCCCGACGTCGCTTCTGGCACCTTTAACCGGTTTAATATCAATAGATTGATAAGTTACGCCCACTTCAATCGAATTATGGATCCGTCCCATTGCATTAGCCGGATCCCAGTAGAGATAGGCATTCTCTCCCTCAGGGTGCCGACGGTCGTCCTGACAGGTAAATTCAGACGTATAGGAGGGTGAACGCCACAGCAGCGTTCCTGCCGCTTTGTTAGCCGTTGAAACATTAATGGGTTTATCGAGAATGATAACCTGCCTGACGCTTCCCGATTCACCCCGGCACGCCAGGGCAAAACTCTTAACCGAATATCCCATAGAGAGCATTAACAACAGGCTAAATAACGGCCATTTACTACATTGTTTAAAATGGTGCACGTTAGCCCCTTAATTTTGCGCGCAGACGAGAGTTGTTTCACGATATCCCGCGGTGATCTCGCCTTTTTTAGAACGTAAGTCAGGGATAAGAAAGTGACAGCTTTCCTCTTTGCCCTCTCCCCATTTAACTAAAATTCGCTCCCCTGCATTGGCACCGGAAATAAAAATATCGCCATTTGTCCCCACAATACCCTTACTGATGCCTGCCGAACTTAGCGCAGCTGCGCCGAGAGGCGGCACGATCCCGTCCCGATGAGTACTGTGTATTAACAGGCTCTGCCCGGTGAACGTGTCATATTTAATACGGCCAATGGCACCATAGGTGGGGACGATATCTTTTACGGCGTTAGGTATATCCACACCATTTTTGATATCTGCGGTGCGCAGCGCCACGCGGTTATGATGATATGGCACCGCAGAGGTCATAACGGCATAACCGAAAGGGTCGATAGCGGCGCCTGGCTGATTTTCTAAGCGCGTGCCTCGGGCATTCTTTGCCTCAACCAAAATAAATGTATTCTGTAATGGCTGCGTTAAGGTAATGCCTCCCGAGTGCGCGACGATGCCTCCCGCAAGACCTAAGGTTTCCTGCCGGGTCCCGCCGCCGTAGCTATAGCCCGCGTCAACATTCCCGATACTGCCCTGATAGCCTAAATTTGCCGAATTGATCAGGCTGGATCCCTGGGCATTTGCCGTCTGCACGGAATAACTCAGGCGATTATCATCAAGCAGAGAACCGCTTGCTCCCGAATTGAATCCGTTGCCGTCGGCCTTATTATGACTGGCGCTGAAATTTGCCATAACGGTTCGGGATTTACCGACATTAAAGGGAACTGAAACGCTAAGATTACAGCTGCGGTCATTGTCGTGATGGTTACTTTGTGTATCCTGAATAAACAGGCCATACACGACATCCCTGAAGCTATTGTTAAGTCCTATCTGGAGACTCCGGTCAATACCGCTTGCCCCCCAATAACTCTGACCACTGGCATTTATAAATACGCTCGCCTTCCCGGCAATCTGCTGATTGACATAAACGTCTACCTTCTGTCGGCGGGTAGGAAAATGCCGGGTATAATAAACGTGCCGGTGAGCCTGCATGCTATCCGTGGTGTCTGAGTCGTCGTAATAATTACGGTTATCCCAGTAGATGTTCCGATAGCGCCCATTTTCCCAGCGATCGCGCTCGGCTACGGCATCAGCATACTCATAATATCCGCTGCCAGGATAACGGTATCCGGTCAGCTTAAATTCAGTACCGGTCTTTGCTAAAGATTTTGCATACATAAGCTTCATCGCGGTACCCGTTTTACTGTCACCCGCTACCCTATGGGTTTCAGAAAAGGAGAGCGCTGATGACAGGGCACCCAGCGAACCGAGGCTCTTACTCAGCCCGGTGACGCCAGCGCGATAGTTTTCAGCAACAATAATGCCGCCATACGGCGTCAAATCGTAGCGCGTACCATGGGAAACCGTCGCCTCAATAAAATCGGGCGTATAGGCGGTAAACCCATTCTGATATGTGCCCGCGGTAAGCTGATACTGCCACTGACCCTGACGTATCATATTGGGCACGGAGGCATAAGGGACGATAAAGCTGTTTTTAGTCCCATCAGCCTCAATCACGGTGACATGGAGATCGCCGCTCAGATTACTGGGATAAATATCAGAAATGGCAAATGGCCCGGGCGCCACGTTTGTACTGTAAATGGTGTATCCGTTCTGTCTGACATCGACACGCGCGTTAGAGGTGGCAACACCGCGCACCACCGGCGCATAGCCAGTAAGGCTGTCCGGCAGCATCTCTTTCGCCGAGCTTACCTGAATGCCCATAAACTGGACGCTGTCGAAGACATCACTGCCGGTGCTGGTTTTACCCACCGTAAGACGGCTTTGCAAAGCAGTGAGATCGGTTTCAGCCCAGGAAGCAATATTCTTCCCTTTTCCTGACCAGGATGAACGCTTGCTATAAACAGAGTTATTACGAAATCGCCAGCTTCCAATATTCACACCGCTATTAACACTGATAAAAGCGTACTCAGAAACATTATGATTTGCGTTATTATTATAGGTATTCCTGTTTCCGCTAAAACTGTAGTTCACGAAGCCAGCATTGATGCCATCGTCGTAGACGGACGCAGGGAGAGCACCCTGAGCGTGACTAACCATAAACAGCTGGGGAACGGTAATATCCACTCTCTGTTTGGCTGGATCAGCTATCAGGATTGCGCCAGGACGTTGGGCTGCAATATCAAAGCACACCTCTTCCTTCGCCAGACTATACTCTGCTGGCATGATTACGCCGTAATTACGGTAAAGCCCGGCAGTAATGCAGGGTAGGATCTTATCCTGTGGGTGTTCTCTTGCAAAAGAGAGCACCCGGTGGTCTACTCGTTGGTTATTAAGATAAATATCGGTGGGATACTTGCCGGGTATAATATCATCTCCCTCCCTCATTGACTGGATCTTCGTAGCATTATTATCACCATGAATGAACGATAAATTAAATTTATCTTCCGCCATAGCTGGATGGGATAGAGTATATTGCCCTAAGGAAATGACCATCAGGATATTAGAAAGCCTGATGATCTTATTCGGGCTTAATTGTATCATGTCGCACGCCATTACCCTGGTCCTTCGAAATCCATCAATTTATATCAACATCTTTAATTTCTGTATGACCACCGTAGTCATTTATATAAGTGAAACTGAGTTTTTTAACGTTTAATGACCCTTGTGGTACCGGCAGAGATAGCTCACCAAACGGCTTTACCATATCTTCACTGAGCTTTACCCTTTTGCTATCGGCAGTACCTAAGGTGACAGCGCTCAGCGTGATATGATAGGGACTGTTATTGACTAACCGAAGGCTATTCCCGCTGCGCCGCCACTGCAAACGTGCGGCCTCATGCTGCAAGGTATCCTTTATACTGGCGGGCCGGTAAAAAAGCTTCAGTCTGGTACGAATCGCAACCTGTAAAACGTTATCTTCCCGTGGGGCGGGCGGTATTTCCTGTACATTTACCCACAGCAGCGATTCACGATCGGCGGCCAGCCCCTTACCGGAATAGATAAATCGCAGTATTGCCTCTTTTTGTCCCGCAAGTTTCAGTATGGGTGGCGTCACCACCACAGGAATACTTTTGTTCATCGCCTCTTTATCGCCATTATCTAACCATGACTGCACCATATAGGGATCGTCACTGTCGTTATTAATAGATAAAGAGGCTGAACGTGAATCTGCATTGTAAATTATTCTTGTTGCTTCAATCTGTACCCCCGCTTCCGCGAAAAAGGAAAATGCCATCAGGAGTGAAAAAAAAATAAGAAACAATTTAGATTTATAACGCCTGAAAAACGCAGAGATCGTTGCGTCATCTTTCATCATATTTACTTATATTCTACGGTAAAGGTTGCATTAGCGTTTGCTTCACCCGCTATAACGTTTTGCTGATACGATTTATATCTGGCGCGCAGATTGAACGTCGTCGTTCCTGAGGCATCACCGCTGCTGGCGATACTCTGGTATAAAGCGTCATCACCGGCAACCTGCCCGATGGGGATCACCTTATCGTTATTCGCCAACAGTTCAATACCTACCCCTGACGCTTTACTGACCGCCAGCAGGTTGGGTTGACCTTCAGGGGTTGGGCCATCAAAACGTAAGGTATAATTACCCGCTTCGCACTTCTCCAGGCTAACGCTAAAGGCTTTAGCACCTGTCGTAGAACCTGTCGCAGGAAACGCTGATGTCCCATACTTCCCCAGAAATACCTGTTTATCACGATCGCCAGAGACGACCTGACAGGCAGACTGAATTATTTCTCCGGTAAAAGCGACTTTCCCATTTGCCGCATTTACATTACTGCTCATTACAGGCATAAAAACCAGACTTGATGTCAAAATTACTCTCTTCATTTCCCCTCCGGAAATACGTCAGCGTAGTAAATAAAAATATGAAATTAAAGATAGAAATACTGATATCAGATTAAATTATTTTCGAAATCGCCGAAAATATAGACCCGGCACTGAATGATGTTAAATCGTTTTAACCTATCATAAAAATAATATTTGATAGCCCTGTCCTATGGTAAATATTCGGTAATTTTCCGCAAGAAATGAAGAATTTCAGATCTATCAACTAAATAAACCAGGTGTCACACTATGATATGCTGTGATTTAGCTTAGTGATTAATGATGTAAATATAAAAACCGAGGGTGGTTTATTTAATTACTAAAGCGGATATTAATCCAGATAAGAACGTGCGTTATTATTATTATTTACTGCTTTTTTCATCACTCACCTTATAATACATAAAAACAGTTAGTTAGCAGACAGGATCTAATTTTACCAAATGTACGGCAGGCTTATTTAACACGCGCAGATTTGTGGCTGAATTAAGCATTAACGCCGGTTCGTTTAACGTTCATTGAGGTGAAAAGTCAGGATTTTAATAAGTCAAATAATGATAACCAGGGTTATAATTTTTCTGCTTTGTATATTATATTCCTGTTACTAAGGTTAACTTCTTAAATTACCATCAGGTCGCAGAAAAATTAAATTCCCTCTCGGGGGGTATAGTGCAATCCATCCAGCAGATAATAATGCCACATGTTTTTGCCAGAGCACGTTAAGAAAATGCACTTCATCGGGCGCTGACGTTGAAGATTGCATCACTCCGACGGGGGCGTTAAGGTGGTTGTCTGTTTGAATATAACAAGTGATTAACAGGCTATGCGCTTTTCCGCTTTCGGGGACAAATTTACGCGCCATTCAGGCATCGCCCGCCTGATGGAAGATATGGGTGAAGGCCTGCGCACGCCAGGTGCCGTCATGCTGGGCGGGGGAAATCCGGCACATATTCCGGCGATGGATGAATACTTCCAGCAGCTGTTACAGCAGATGCATGACGAGGGAACCCTGTCCGGGGCGCTGTGTAACTATGACGGGCCGCGTGGTAAAAGTACCCTGCTGGCGTCGCTCTCTGCGCTGCTGCGTGATGAGCTGGGCTGGCAGATTGGCCCGGAGAATATCGCCCTGACCAATGGCAGCCAGAGCGCCTTTTTTTATCTGTTTAACCTTTATGCCGGACGCTGTGCCGACGGCAGTAAAAAACGCGTTCTGTTTCCGCTGGCGCCGGAATATCTGGGCTATGCCGATGCCGGGCTGGATGAGGAGCTATTCGTTTCAACCCGTCCTGATATAGAAATGCTGCCGCACGGGCAGTTCAAGTATCACGTCGATTTTGAAAATCTGCATATCACCGACGATACCGGTCTTATCTGCGTCTCCCGTCCGACCAATCCGACCGGCAACGTTATCACCGATGACGAGCTAATAAAGCTCGATGCACTGGCGCAGCAGCATGATATCCCCCTGCTGATCGATAACGCCTACGGTGTTCCGTTCCCCGGCATTATCTTTAGCGACGCGCGTCCTTTGTGGAATCCCAATATCATCCTGTGCATGAGCCTCTCCAAGCTGGGCCTGCCGGGAGCGCGATGCGGCATTATTATTGCCGACGAGAAGGTGATTTCCGCGATTGGTAACATGAATGGCATTATCAGCCTGGCGCCCGGCAGTATCGGCCCGGCCATCGCCCATGAGATGATCGAACGTGGCGATCTGCTACGCCTGTCGGAAACCGTGATTAAGCCCTTCTACCTGGAGCGCGTTCATCAAACCATTGCCATTATTCGCCGCTACCTGTCGGAAGATCGCTGCCTGATCCATAAACCCGAAGGAGCGATTTTTCTCTGGCTGTGGTTTAAAGATTTGCCCATCTCTACGGAGATCCTCTATCAGCGCCTGAAAAAGCGCGGCGTACTGATGGTGCCGGGACACTTCTTCTTTCCCGGTCTGGAACAGGCATGGCCGCACACGCATCAGTGTATGCGCATGAATTACGTACCGGATAGCGAAACCATTGAGAGGGGCATTGCAATACTGGCTGAGGAAGTTGAACGGGCACATCAGGGCTGAATCAAACCGCCTGAGCCCGTCGGGATGACGGGCTCAGGCTCTGTCCGCTAAAGAAAGCGTCCGGGGTGGATATCACTTTGCTCCAGCGACCTGCCTTTCAGGCACGTGTTATTTAACGATCTCTATACGGCGCGGTTTATTCGCTTCAGGAACGATGCGCTCAAGGTCAATATAGAGCAGGCCGTTTTCCAGTCGGGCATCGCGCACATTTACGTGCTCGGCCAGCTGAAACTTGCGCTCGAAATTGCGCTCTGCAATGCCCTGATAGAGGTAAGTACGCTCCTGCTGCTCTTCGGGATGCGCCCCGCGCACGGTCAGTAAATTATCGTGGGCGGTAATATCCAGTTCGCTCTGGGCGAAGCCCGCGACGGCAATGGTGATACGGTACTGATTCTCTGCCACCAGTTCAACATTGTAGGGTGGGTAACCCCCGTTGCTCTGGCCCTGATTGGATTCGAGCAGGTTTATCAGACGATCAAAACCAATGGATGAACGATAGAGTGGGGCAAGGTCGAAATTACGCATAGTGATAACTCCTGATAGTCAGCGAGATACTGTTTCTGACCTTCCATAATGGACAGGCCGCCGGTCGCAATTGCGGAACCCTGTCGGCGTTCGCTTTTGTGACCCTGCTAATAAAATGGTGACGGCCTGGCGGCTTTCAAGGGGCAAATATGCGATTTTTTTAACCCTGCGCCAGTGGTCCGCCGTCAAACTTTAGGACAGTATGCCATCA
Source organism: Erwinia sp. HDF1-3R (assembly GCF_039621855.1). Lineage (NCBI taxonomy): Bacteria > Pseudomonadati > Pseudomonadota > Gammaproteobacteria > Enterobacterales > Erwiniaceae > Erwinia > Erwinia sp. HDF1-3R. The sequence continues at coordinate 4,740,248 of NZ_CP155071.1, forward strand.
TAATCTTTATCCCTGCCGCGACTGAGGGTAATTGTTCCGTTCACACATAAATGTTGCGTGAACGGGTTCATGTCTTTGACACATGTCCAATGGAAGATGGTGCCTGGCTGGCAATACTGCAATAGCTATATCAATACAACATAGTCAGCTTACTTTTTATATTCGCCGGCGATAAATCACTCCCACTGTTGTAATGAAATTCCATTTCACCCAAAAACTGATCGTAATTAATGCTGTGAACGCTTGATAAGTTTAGAATTGGCATTGGAACTGTAGCATCTCTGTGTTGCAATGAACTGTTCCTGCGGAATTCCAGTTTCTTTAATCTATAAGATTTGGCTTCAGAATTATTAGATGTTGATAACGGGTTGTCCATTACCCTTTTCGAAGGAATAATTGGGCTTGAAATGATTTCATAATGAGAAATTACGTTGATAGAACTGGATTTATTCTCACTATCCCTTTGTTTATTAATTAAAGACTTTCTTAATTCACGAAGATTATCATTAACAAACCATATATATTTATCCTCCCTGGCTACTTGTTTAAGCTTTAGCCCTGCCTTCATCCCTTTTTTATCATTGATAGTAATAAAAACTGGTGTATTCCTGACAATATCAATACTGTTTACTGTAGAGAAGTTATTATAGGGCATTGTCGATTGCTGATCGTTTACTTCTTTTTCAAAGAGGGTTAATGGTTTTTCATTAGTCTTTTGAGTCAGTGTCATGCCTTCTTCCAGTAAAGGGAGGGGGTAGCACCAGAGTATATCCTCACCTCCACCATGCATAGCAATCGGCATTATCTTCCACTCAGCGAATAAGGCAGCCTCATAGTCGAGGGCTGTAATTTTAAACTTACTCTTACCGGGATAGAAAATATTATCCTTCTTACCGGATTTTTCTGACTCATTGCTTTTTATCTTTAATAAATCTAATGCCAGACGCGCCCCCACAGCCGTTCGGGGCATGACCATGTAAGTGCTGGAATTAACCATACTCCCGACTTGTGCTCTTAGTTCACTTTTGGCTTCGAGTCTGATGAAAACTTCCTTTTCTTTTATTTTTTCGGCCTCAGCTTCAGTAACAACTGTATCTCTAAACGGAGAGTCTCTTTTGGGTTCTGAAAATTGTGTGGCAAACTCTTTGAAGTGTTCTTCTGACATATCAAATGAGAAATCACTACCTATAATACATTATGCGGCAATAATAGCATTTGCTTCGACGGGCATTACTGTCATGTAATCTACCCCGCCCGCATTCAGTAGGGTTCTTTCCAGCCCTTGCCCGGTACCTGCCAAAGCAGTGCCAGCTAACTTATGCCGATCGTTGAATGATACCCGGATATTGCCAGTTTCCATTTTGGAGAGTGTCAGGTTGTGACTGTCTGATAGTTCCACGACAATACCAGCGAACCAGCCCGGTGCAAAGGGTAAACCACCAGAAGCAATGCCAAAGAATGCCGCAATCCTGTCAGTACTTGTTAGATGTAGTGTATCTCTGGGCTTTATATTATCGACCAAATTGATTAATGATTCTGAAAGATTTAGTGCTGACTTTATTCCCAAGGCATCATTAACTACCTTTGATAAAGGTTTAGAATGATCCATAAATTTATTTATATTATAATCGTACAATTTTTCTTTGCTATCAGTACCATTCTCAGCTGCTGAGGATGAGGATTTAACCAGGCCTGAAACTGTAGAGCAAACAATGCTTATGCCCGGATCAAGAGCTTTTGCGACATCTATCATAGCCTTGTTATAATCACCTTCTTCAGAATGTTGTTTGGCTTTTTTTACATTGGTTCTAAATTTATCGATTACAGGTGAGAATAAAGGAATATTTTTGCTACTGAAATTAGCTTTACGATCCGATGTGAATGGCAAACCCGCATGATATTTTTCATGAGGATCGTTTCCTATTCGAGATGAAAAATCTTGTGAGGGTTTATGGCTTATTTTATTAACGACCAGTGTATGATGTGATATATTACAGGGGTCGATATAGAGAACCCTCCTCTTATTCCTATTTTGGACCTCTACCTGTAAAAGACCCATTGACTTTTTTATGCTTGAAAGACTATAGCCTGGACGCAATGGGATTTTAATTTCATAAAACATAAATGAGTAATCTTTTGAATAATCACCCTTTTTAATTGCCTGTAAGTATAACTTTTTATCTTCTAAAAAGTACGATACTTTTTTATTCTCATCAATTTTATATGTCAGGTCTTCGCTTTTATTTCCCAAAGGACAATCCAGGAAATCAAGACTAATGTACTGCCCCTTGCTGTTTACATCGGTTTCAGGAATAGAAATGTTTATCAGATAATTTTTCCCTGTACTCAGCTCGGTGCCTATTAAAAGACCATCATCATCTATGTAAATATCTTTGAACTTTATATCACATTCGCTATTTATCAATTGTGAAGTCTTATATCTATAGCCTGTTGTATACTTTTTTATAAGCCCTGTAATGAAATTATAACTTTTCCCTTTAATCAAAACCAGGCGACCACTATTATCGATAGACATGCCAAAATTATTAACGGGGATTGTTTTTACCGCACCACCATATACATAAGCACTGGCGTTTATATTTTCTATTTTACTGTCTTTATATTCAACCTTTACCAGGTTATTTACAATATTATTATCATCAGACAGTGCAAGATTATAAACCCCTTCACTACGCCTTAGTTTCAACGTTGAGTAGTTTATCTCTTTTAATTCATTTTTGAATGAACGTTGATCCCCCTCGGAAAATGAATATCTTCTTGACACGTAATTGTGTTTTTCAGGGTATATTTCTTTATGAAAACTATCATTTTTTATTAGCATTCGTCCTCCGTAACGGCTTTTTACTAAAATAAGTGTGAACTGCTTTCTCAGGCACACCAATAGCTTCCGATACCTGCTAACGTCTACATATTCAGAAGTATCTAAACGTAGTTTTATTATTGATTCAGGATAATGACCCTATATTTGTCAGAATTTCAGCTGAATGGCAGACTCTAAACGTTCGCTATCCATTATCCCTGTAAATACAGTCCTACTCCCTGAATCATTAGCGGGTAACCGTTATGGAAATTATTTCATAGATTAATTTTCCTTTATCAGATCAAATTCAAATTAATCAGATGTAAATGAACCAATAATCAGCCTTTCTTGACAGATGTCACATTTTAGGCTTCGCTCCCACTGGACTTACGGGTAACGCTAAACGTTCAGCGGCGACAGGCGGTCGCCGTCACCTTACAAGAGAGCGTTTTATTATAATATTCACTCGCCGACGCTATTGAGGGTAATTGTTCCGTTCGCACATAAATGTTGCGTGAACGGGTTCATGTCTTTGACACATGTCCAATGCAAGATTGGAGCATGGCGTATACACTGTAATCAGAATCATCCCAATTCTGCATCATATCGGTAAGCGTATGTCAGTAGGGAGTTTGCCCGAACCGAATGATATGATTATTTTAAGAAATATAGGATAAGCAGCTAATTTCATGAAAGAAAAGAGAATTCCTGAAAGGAATATTTCAGATTATATGATAGCAATAAATAAATGTCGTTTCGCCGGCCTGCTGGCCTGCCTTTCGCTGGCGGGGACGTCCGGCTGCGCCAGCATAATGTCCCATAGCGGGCCCGATCAGGGTTACTATCCCGGTACCCGCGCCGGTGCAAAGGTGGTCGCCGATAGCAGCAATGGTTGGGTCATGCGCCCGCTGGCGGCTCTCGATCTGCCTTTTACCGCCGTGCTGGATACGCTGCTACTGCCGTGGGATTACTTCCGCTCCGACAGTGACAGAACTGGCGACTCCCCTCGCGAGCGCGTATTGCGCAGCGAACAGCAGAACCATACTGAGGAAAGTCTGGCAGGGGCCGCACCGCTGACCATCAACGGGAAGCCCGTCAATACCGCGCCTTAGCCCTGGGCTGTTTCAGTGATAAATATCTGCTGCCAGCCATCAACCTGGCGCAGGAACGCGACGTGCTGACCATCTGGTGAACAGACAACCGCGTCGGCAAGCGGTGCCTGCGTCGTTCGCTCAGTCAGGCGCGTTAATTTGCCACTGGGTATCTCACACAGCATCACGCTGTTGTCCTGAATAAACGCTATCGACTGGCCATTCGGGTGCCAGGTAAAAGACGACTGAATATCGTGGGTGACGTGGGTGATCTGATGCGGTTCCCCACCGACGGGTGACACGATCCACAGCTGAACAACGCCACCGTCGTCTTTCATCAGAAAGGCAATGTGTCGACCATCCGGTGAGCAACGCAGCCAGTGACGCGGCGTCGTCACCACGCCGGGGTATCTGCGAGCGTGGGTAAAGGTCAGCCTGCGCTGCTGTACGCCGCGTGGGGGCGCCGGAAGCTGGTTCGCGGTGCCCTCCAGAGGACGATCGCCCGGCTGCGCGTAATCTGCCAGCTTCTCCGGTAAATCGACGATAAACACCTCGCAGACTTTCTCACCCTGCTGCGACCGCGTCTCGCCAATAAACGCCAGCGCCCAGCGTTGACGATGGCCGTTATGCTGCAAATATCCCTCAGTGCCTATCCAGCCCTCCTCAAAGGCACGGCTTATCTCATCGCTACCCGGCTGGGGGGTTGAGGTGGTCTGGCTGACCAGTACGCAAAAATGGCTGCCGTCATACTCCCGGGGATGCTGTTTATGCGGGCAGACCGCATGCAGAGGCACCGCCACGCCGATATTGCGCAGATCCTCTTTCACGTCCAGCTCATGCATAACATGGTCATTGTAGGTAAAGCTGAGCCGCGTACCGTCAGGGCTGAAAACGTGAACGTGCGACCCACCGCGCAGGGCGCCGGGAGTAAACGGCGCGGTAATATCACAGGCATCGAGATTTTCCGCCCGACCATGCTGAACGATAACGCCACGGCGATGATGAAAATCATATTTCCACTGGCTGTCCGGGTGCTCAGGCCCATGTATACAGGCGTAGCGGGGAGGCAGATCGGGGCTGACCGTGACCACGCCAACGTGCGCGCCCTCTGTAGCCTGATACAGCACCTCGGTCTGCCCACTGAGGTTCACACGCTCAATAGTCAGGCTGGTAAAGGTGGCACCGTCAGGACGCACGTCATAAGCCAGCCACTGGCCGTCAGCCGTCCAGATATTGATATTGGTGAGATGATGATTTCGTTGATCAAACGTGAGCTGATGTTCCGACATAGTGCTTACCTTTGCCCTTTTCGCTGTGTCAGCTGGCGCTACAGTACGTATTTCTCAATGGCGTGAGCCACTCCATCTTCGATATTGGTTTTCGTTACAAACTGAGCGACTTTCTTAACGCTCTCAATGGCATTACCCATAGCCACGCCGGTGCCGGCAAACTCCAGCATGGCAATGTCATTTTCCTGGTCACCAATCGCCATTACCTGCTCAGCTGACAGACCTAAGCGGTCTGCAAGCGCCTTCACGCCCGCGCCTTTATTGACGCGCTTATCCAGAATCTCGAGATAGTAAGCCGAGCTTTTCATGATGGTGTAGCGATCGCGGGCTTCCTGAGGAATACGCGATATTGCCTCGTCCAGCTTATCCGGGTCGTCGATCATCATCACTTTTGGAAAGGTGCTGTTCGCATCCATCTCATCAACCGCACGGTAGCGCAGCGGGATACCGGTTACAGAGGACTCATGGACGGTATACTGACTGATATCTTTATTGGGCGTGAACAGCAGGGTTTTTGTCAGTGCCTGGAAATGGACGCCCAGCTCACGGGCCATTTTTTCAAAATAGAGATAGTCACTGAACGTCAGGGCGACTTCCGCCACGCACTCGCCATCTTGCGCCTGTTGTACCAGCGCGCCATTATTGGTGATACAAAACTGCCCTTCCTGCTGCAGGTCGAGCGTTTGCAAATACTGCTGAACGCCGACAAACGGGCGGCCGGTAGCCAGCACGATTGCCACGCCTTTATCACGCGCGGCTGCAATCGCCTGCCGGACGCGCGGACTGACCTCATGCTGAGGGGTAAGCAGGGTGCCATCCATATCAATTGCAATCAGTTTTATCGCCATTACATCCTCGTCAGCTAAGGGTTTTCCTCATGCTAACGCGATTACGCGCACCATGACCAGCATGATAATGCTTTGTGAGGGTGCGCCGTCAGGTTTTGCCGATGCGGACTGAGGGACTGGGGCGTGACAGGCTGGATTATTTACTACTTCGCAGAAGTGAGAATACTTAAGCGGAAAATGTAGCGCGGATACCTGTTTTACGCGTAAAGTAATCTGCATAAAGATTAAGCAGAAGGTGACGTTTACAACGCCTGTCAACTTTACACCTGCTGCGAGTCTGGAAAATAACATCAGGGAACAAGGTTGCTCCCCGATGATGTTATCCCCGTTAGCGCATTGTCGCCGTTATCGCCCAGAAGGGCATACAGGTTGAACGGCACAAGGGAGACACCCTTTCATGGAGGAAAGATGCATGAATATACTCATTGTCAGTACTGACCACTTTTTTATATCCGGGGCCGTGGCGCTGGTTTCGCAGGCCTGGCCCAACAATCTGATATCCGGTCCGGTTTTCATCCTTTCAGAGACCGAAGACTCGTTCCTCACCCCCGACATTATTATCACCGATGTAAATCAGACATCACCCGCCCTGGAAACCCATTTTCCCCGCGCAATCCCCCTGGCCGGCAGGATAATCCTGCGGCATGTAACAATTTTTTTCGCCCGACAGTGTCGTGAGGAACATGGCGACTACTGCCCACTGCATCATATTTATCTGCATAAGCGCGAGTCGGCTAAAGGTTTGCAGCTGCTGTTTACCCGGCGAAATCCGGCGATTATGAACGCTAATCCATCGCATCGCAGCCAGCTGCGTTCGCCGCTCAGCAAACAGCAGGCGATGGTGGTGCGGTATACCAGCGAGGGGATGTCTCTGACGGATATTTCGCGGCTGACTCAGCTGAGCGTAAAAACCATCAGCACCCATAAGCGCGCGGTGATGCGTAAGCTGGGCATTAAGAATAACAGTGAGTTTTATCAGTATGCGCTGGCGGGGTATTTGAATAATTAAACGCGGTCTTTGACGCCAGACCAAAAGGGCCTGGCGTCAAAGACCGGGGCACCACAGAACTATCAGATATCGATATTAGCGGCTTTCAGGGCATTCTCTTCAATAAAGGCGCGACGTGGCTCGACAGCATCCCCCATCAGCGTGGTAAACAGCTGATCGGCAGCAATCGCATCCCGTACCGTTACGCGCAGCATGCGGCGGCTTTCCGGATCCATGGTTGTTTCCCACAGCTGCTCCGGGTTCATTTCGCCCAGACCTTTGTAGCGCTGAACGGAGAGGCCGCGACGCGACTCTTTTTCCAGCCATTCTACCGCCTGCTCGAAGCTTTCGATCGGCAGACGACGTTCGCCGCGCTCGATAAAGGCGTCTTCCTCAATCAGGCCGCGCAGCTTCTCACCCAGCGTGCAGAGTTTGCGATACTCACCGCCCACCACAAAATCATTGTCCAGCGGGTAATCGGTATCCACGCCGTGGGTACGTACGCGAAGAATCGGTTCAAACGTATGCTGCTCAAGGTTTTCGCGTACCAGGCCGAGGTAAGAGCTACCGTGCTGATCGTTCTCGTTCAGGTAAGCCACCAGCCCATCCAGCCAGCTCTTCACCGGCGCTTCCACGCTGACGTCGCTCAGGGTTGGGTGGTAGATCAGCGCATTCAGCAGTGCCACCGGATAACGGCGCTCCATACGCTTAATCATCTTACGTGCGCTTTTAAACTCGAAGACCAGGTTTTCCAGCTGCTCACCGCCCAGCGCAGGCGCACTGGCGTTGGTGTGCAGGGTGGCACCGTCAAGCGCAATCGCTATCTGGTACTGATCCATCGCGTCATCGTCTTTTATATACTGTTCCTGCTTGCCCTTTTTCACCTTATACAGCGGCGGCTGAGCGATATAGACGTGACCGCGCTCAATGATTTCCGGCATCTGACGGTAGAAGAAGGTCAGCAATAGCGTACGGATATGTGAGCCATCGACATCCGCATCGGTCATGATAATGATGCTGTGATAGCGGAGTTTGTCCGGATTGTATTCATCACGGCCAATGCCACAGCCGAGCGCGGTGATCAGCGTCGCCACTTCCTGTGAAGCCAGCATCTTGTCGAAGCGCGCTTTTTCGACGTTCAGGATTTTGCCCTTCAGCGGCAGGATGGCCTGATTTTTACGGTTACGGCCCTGTTTGGCAGAACCGCCTGCGGAGTCACCCTCCACCAGGTAGATTTCAGACAGGGCGGGGTCACGTTCCTGACAGTCAGCCAGCTTGCCCGGCAAACCAGCCAGGTCCAGCGCGCCTTTACGGCGAGTCATCTCACGCGCGCGGCGCGCGGCCTCGCGGGCGCGGGCGGCATCAATAATTTTACCCACGACGATTTTCGCATCCGAGGGGTTTTCCAGCAGGTATTCAGCCAGCAGTTCGTTCATCTGCTGTTCGACCGCCGTTTTCACCTCAGAGGAGACCAGCTTGTCTTTGGTCTGTGAGGAGAACTTCGGATCCGGCACCTTAACCGATACCACCGCAATCAGCCCTTCACGCGCATCATCACCGGTGGCGCTGACCTTGGCTTTTTTGCTGTAGCCCTCTTTGTCCATATAGGCATTCAGCGTACGGGTCATGGCGGTACGGAAGCCCACCAGGTGCGTACCACCGTCGCGCTGCGGAATGTTGTTGGTAAAGCAGTAGATATTTTCCTGAAAACCGTCGTTCCACTGCAGCGCGACTTCCACGCCGATTCCGTCTTTTTCTGTTGAGAAATAGAATACGTTCGGATGGATAGGGGTTTTGTTTTTGTTCAGATATTCCACGAAGGCTTTGATACCGCCTTCATAGTGGTAATGATCCTGCTTGTCGTCACGCTTGTCTTCCAGCCTGATAGACACGCCCGAGTTCAGGAAGGAGAGCTCGCGCAGGCGCTTTGCCAGGATCTCAAATTCAAAGCGGGTAACGTTGGTAAAGGTTTCGTGGCTTGGCCAGAAGCGCACGCGCGTTCCGGTCAGATCTGTCTCACCCGTTACGTTCAGTGGCGCCTGCGGCACACCGTGAACATAAACCTGCTGGTGAACTTTGCCTTCACGACGAATGGTCAGCTCCAGCTTTTCAGACAGGGCGTTAACCACCGAGACGCCCACGCCATGCAAACCGCCGGACACTTTATACGAGTTGTCATCGAACTTGCCGCCGGCGTGCAGCACGGTCATGATCACTTCAGCCGCCGAGACACCCTCTTCTTCGTGAATGCCGGTAGGGATCCCACGGCCATCATCCTGCACGGAAACGGAGTTATCGGCATGAATGGTGACAACAATATCTTTACAGTGGCCCGCGAGGGCTTCGTCGATGGCGTTATCCACGACCTCGAATACCATGTGATGCAGACCGGTGCCGTCATCCGTATCGCCGATATACATACCCGGGCGTTTGCGTACTGCATCAAGCCCTTTAAGAACTTTGATACTTGAGGAGTCATAAGAATTCGACATCAACGTTTCTCGCTCGTTTAATCTTCAGGTTGAACCGCTATTTTACCCTGTTCCACGCGGAACATCTTGCCCTTTTCGTCAGCCATGTCGAACACGTGTTCGGCACCAATGGCGCTGACAAAAACCTGGGCATGCGTGGCTTTTAAACGCGAGGCCAGCAGCAGCCGACGCGTTTCATCCAGCTCGGAGGCAAAATCGTCTATCAGATACAGGCAGCGTTGCCCGTTCTGTCGGGTGAGAAACTCACCCTGCGCCAGTCTCAGGGCGCACATCAGCAGCTTTAACTGGCCGCGTGACAGTAAATCTTCCACCGGCGTGCCATCGGCGCGAATGCGAAAATCGGCTTTATGGGGCCCGCTGGCGGTGTAGGTGAGCGCTCTGTCGCGCTCAAACTGGCGCTCAAGTAGCTCTGCGTAATCACTCTCTTTGTCCCAGCCGCGCTGGAATGAGAAGCTCAGCTCGAATTCGGGTAAAAACTGCGCGCAGGTGGCGTTAATATCGGCCGCTATCGCATCGCTGTAGGCCGCGCGCCAGGCGCTGATCTGTTCGGCAAGCGGGGCCAGTTCCTGATCCCAGACGCGAATTTGCTGATAGCGCGACACCTGCCGAAGCGCGGCGTTACGCTGCTTCATCAGGCGTCGGAGGTTGCTCCAGGCGGTAAAGAAACCTGGCTCATTATGAAAACAGCCCCAGTCGATATAGGCCCGGCGATATTTAGGGCCGCCGTTAAGCAGGGTAAAGCCCTCGGGTGTGATCAGCTGCATAGGCAGCATCTGCGCCAGTTCGGCGACCTTATGGCCATCACTGCCGTCAATGCGCACCTTGCTGTCTCCGGCGCGGTTTTTGGTCAGGCCAACGGAGATTTCCCGCTCCATTCCCGCGATTCGCCCGTGCAGCACAAAGGCGTCCTGGTCGTGACGGATCACACGCCCCGCCTGCAAACTACGGAAAGCGCGACCGTGACCCAGGGTATAAATCGCTTCCAGCACGCTGGTTTTACCGCTGCCGTTTGGTCCCACCAGAAAATTAAATCCGGGAGCCAACGCCAGGTCTGCGTTTTCAATATTGCGAAAGTCTTTAATAAGGAGGCGGGTCAAAGCCATACAGACGGAATTCCAAAACAGGCGATGATAGAGCAGCATCCTGCCCTTTCTTTACGACAGGCCAGGGCGTCAACGGCGTAGCCAGTTTGGGGGCGGCCAGCGCGCAAAAACCGGAGCGTACACAAAGTACGTGAGGATTTTGAGCGCTGCCCAACCCTAAAATGGCAAGTAAGTTAGCCCGATATTCTACTACAACCGCATTGGCATCACGACGTAGGCCGCGCTCTGACTGGCCGCATCCTCAATCTGCACGCTGGAAACGGAATCCGTCAGCAGCAGGCGAACGTTTTCACACTTCAGCGCATTCAGGACATCCAGCACGTAGCTGACGTTAAAACCGATTTCTAAATCGGTGCCGCCGTAGGTCACATCCAGCATCTCTTCGGCCTCTTCCTGTTCCGGATTATTGGCCGTGATCTTAAGCTGATTTTCGCTGATATAGAGACGAACGCCGCGAAACTTCTCGTTAGAGAGAATAGCCGCGCGCGAAAAAGCCTGCTTTAACAGGTCGCAGCCCGCATCAAGCGTTTTGTCCGGATTCTTCGGCAGCACCCGACGATAGTCAGGGAAACGGCCATCGACCAGCTTCGAGGTAAAGATGAAATCGCCCACGTGTGCGCGAATATTGTTGCTGCCAATCTGCACGCGCAGCGGCGTTTCACCGCCGTCCAGCAGGCGCACCAGCTCAATCACGCCCTTGCGCGGCACAATCACCGAATGACTGGGCAGCGCCTGCCCGACCGGCATTGAACACACCGCCAGACGGTGGCCGTCGGTTGCCACGGTGCGCAGCTCTTCCCCTTCGGTTTCAAACAGCATGCCGTTGAGGTAATAGCGCACGTCCTGATGCGCCATGGAGAACTGCGTGGCCTCGATCAGACGCTTCATGGTGGCCTGCGGCAGGGTGAACTCAACCTCGCTCTGCCAGTCATCCAGGTTCGGGAAGTCGCTGGCAGGCAGGGTGGAGAGTGAGAAGCGGCTGCGTCCTGAGCGGATCAGCATTCTTTCCCCATCCAGAATAACCGTGATCTCCGCGCCTTCGGGCAGGCCGCGGCAGATATCAAAAAATTTGCGCGCCGGTACGGTAGTCGCACCCGGCTCGTGGTCCTGCGTCAGTGCGACGCGGGCCACCATTTCCATCTCTAAATCGGTCCCGGTTAGCAGCAGGCTGCCTTCGTTAACCTGTAAAAGCAGGTTGCCGAGGATGGGTAACGTTGGACGACCGCCGAGTGGGCTGCTGACCTGCTGTAAGGGCTTGAGTAAGTGCTCGCGTTCTACAATAAATTTCATAGCGTCAGGAAGATAATGTTCTGATTAGATTTGAGAAATCTTCTTTAATATCGTGACTCTCTTCACGCAGCTGCTCAATTTTGCGGCAGGCATGCAGTACCGTGGTATGGTCACGACCCCCAAAAGCATCGCCGATCTCCGGCAAACTGTGGTTGGTCAACTCTTTAGCCATCGCCATCGCCATCTGTCGCGGTCGCGCCACCGAGCGGGAACGCCGTTTGGACAGCAAATCAGCCACTTTGATTTTGTAATACTCGGCTACCGTCTTCTGAATATTATCGATGGTAACCAGCTTTTCCTGCAACGCCAGAAGATCGCGCAGCGCTTCACGGACAAAATCAATGGTGATAGCGCGCCCGGTGAAGTTGGCGTTAGCAATCACCCGGTTCAGCGCCCCTTCCAGCTCGCGCACGTTGGAACGCAAACGCTTGGCAATAAAGAAGGCCACTTCGCCCGGCAGGCGAATATCGTTTTCATCCGCCTTTTTCATCAGGATCGCGACGCGGGTTTCCAGCTCGGGCGGCTCAATGGCCACCGTCAGCCCCCAGCCAAAGCGCGATTTCAGGCGATCTTCCACGCCGTTGATCTCTTTTGGATAGCGATCCGAGGTCAGGATGATCTGCTGATTGCCTTCCAGCAGCGCGTTGAAGGTGTGGAAAAACTCCTCCTGCGACCGCTCTTTGTTGGCAAAGAACTGAATGTCATCAATAAGCAGCGCATCAACCGACCGGTAGTAGCGCTTGAACTCTTCAATGGCATTATTTTGCAGCGCCTTAACCATATCCTGCACGAAGCGCTCGGAGTGCATATACACCACTTTAGCATTCGGCTTACGCGCCATAATGCCATTCCCCACGGCGTGCAGAAGGTGGGTTTTACCCAGGCCCGTGCCACCATAAAGGAAGAGAGGGTTATAAGCGCCGCCGGGGTTGTCCGCCACCTGTCGCGCCGCCGCGCGTGCCAGCTGGTTCGACTTACCCTCAACGAAGTTATCGAAATTATGTTTGGTATTCACGTTTGAGCGGTATGACAGCTCCGCCGGGGCAGGCATGCTGTCCCAGCTTGGCCGTGAAGGGGCCGGACGGGTGCCATGGTTCACCGGCGCACTGGCATGTGCGCTGGCCATTACCGGCTGGCTAATCTGGCGCGTAACGGGCTTGCTACCGACTTCAAAACGCAGCAGGGGAACGTCGCTGCCGCAGAAATCGTTGAGCAGACCATTGATGTTATTGAGGTATTTATCCCTAACCCAGTCGAGCACGAAGCGATTTGGTGCATACAGGGCCAGCGTGTTGTCGTTTAATTCGGCCTGCAATGGACGTATCCACATGCTGAATTCTGTGGCAGGTAGTTCATCCTGCAAACGGGCAAGACACTGTTGCCAAAGCGTAAGTGACACGGCGGACTCCACTCGAAAAAATTCGATAAGAAAAAAGGCGCTGAAGCGATAAATTCATCATTGTTGACGCATGCAGATGACGCACATACGAACCGCTATCCACGGTTACTCCGTTGCGGGCAGACCCTGAGGATCGCTAACGGAAGGGCGGATCATAGCGTAAAGCGCGGCAGAGATCTTCACTTTCTACACAGTTTTGATCCATTTTATCCACAGGCACTGACGCGCGGTGATAAGTGTACCCCTTCACGGCCAAAAGGCATTCAGGATCCTCTGCATTCGCAGGATTTTTACGCTTCCATCACGTTATTATTGCACGCTTTCTGCAACGGGATCGCCAGAAGATCCCTGTCGATCCTTGCGCTTTATCCCCAACGCCGTATAATTCTCGCCCCGGCGTGTAGCGCTCTGGCCCGAACCGGCTGGTTTTGCGGTCGAACGGGACATCCAGACGCGACTTTAACGCGAAGTAAATTGACTCCGGACTGTACAATTATTACAATCCCGCCTCTTTATTAAAGACACACTGAGGCGTCGGTCGGTTTTCTGACCATGAAAACGCGTCACCAAGTGAAATTTTCCAAGTTTAGGTAGAAATCGCCATGAAACGCACTTTTCAACCGTCCGTACTGAAGCGTAACCGTTCACACGGTTTCCGTGCTCGTATGGCAACAAAAAATGGTCGTCAGGTTCTGGCACGTCGTCGTGCTAAAGGCCGTTCACGTCTGACCGTTTCTAAGTAATAAAAGCTAACCGCTGAGTGGTTAAGCTCGCATTTCCCAGGGAGTTACGTTTGTTAACTCCCACTCATTTCACCTTCGTCTTCCAGCAGCCACAAAGAGCTGGCACGCCGCAAATTACTATTCTCGGCCGCCTGAACTCGCTGGGGCATCCCCGCATCGGTCTTACCGTCGCCAAAAAACACGTCAAGCGCGCGCATGAACGCAACCGGATCAAGCGATTGACCCGCGAAAGCTTTCGTCTGCGTCAGCATGACCTGCCCGCTATGGATTTTGTAGTGGTGGCGAAAAAAGGGGTTGCCGACCTGGATAACCAGGCGCTGGCGGAAGCGTTGGAGAAGATATGGCGTCGACACTGTCGCCTGGCTCGCGGCTCCTGATTGGGCTGATTCGCGTCTATCAGCGCGTAATCAGCCCTCTCTTAGGACCCCACTGTCGTTTTCATCCAACTTGCTCTCAATACGGTATTGAGGCATTGCGCAGGTTCGGCGTAATAAAAGGCAGTTGGTTGACGACGAAACGCGTATTAAAATGCCATCCCTTAAACCCGGGTGGTGACGATCCGGTGCCGCCAAATAACCATTGATACCAGAGAACATTAACGATGGATTCGCAACGCAATCTCTTTCTCATCGCTTTTCTGTTCGTGTCCTTTATGATCTGGCAAGCCTGGCAAACGGACCATGCTCCGCAGCCTGTGCAGACCCAGACCACACAGAACACGACCAGCTCAGCCGGTGATGCCGCCAATCAGGGTGTACCTGCCAGCGGCCAGGGCAAAACGATCACCGTTAAGACTGATGTCCTGTCTTTACATATCAACACCCGCGGTGGTGATATCGAGCAGGCACTGCTGCTGGCTTACCCTGACAAACTGGGTTCTTCACAGCCATTTGAGCTGCTGGAAACGACCCCAGGTTTTCTGTATCAGGCACAGAGCGGTCTGACCGGTCGTAACGGCCCGGATAATCCGGCTAATGGCGCACGTCCACTGTTCACTGCCTCTCAGGATAACTATGAGATGGCTGACGGCCAGAGCGAACTGCGTATCCCGCTGACGTTCACTGCTGAAAACGGCGCGACCTACACCAAAACCTTCGTATTTAAGCGCGGTGACTATGCGGTCGGCGTCGATTATCAGGTTAACAACACCACCCAGCAGCCGCTGGAAGTGGCGATGTTCGGCCAGCTGAAGCAGACCATTGACCTGCCTAAGCATCGTGATACCGGCAGCAACAACTTTGCGTTGCACACCTTCCGTGGCGCGGCTTACTCCAGCAGTGAGACTAACTACGAGAAGTACAAATTCGACAAAATCAGCGATAACGAAAACCTGAGCACCACCACCAGCAACGGCTGGGTAGCGATGCTTCAGCAGTATTTCGCCACCGCGTGGGTACCGCGCACCGCCGGAACCAATACGCTGTACACCAGCAACCTCGGTAACGGTATTGCCGCCGTCGGCTACAAGTCTGCGCCCGTCACCGTCGCGCCAGGCTCGCAGCAGAATCTGGCTGCCACGCTGTGGGTTGGCCCGGAAATTCAGGACAAGATGGCGGCAATTGCGCCGCATCTGGACCTGACCGTTGACTACGGCTGGCTGTGGTTTATCTCTCAGCCGCTGTTTAAGCTGCTGAAGTTCATTCACAGCTTTATCGGTAACTGGGGCTTCTCCATCATCGTTATCACCTTTATCGTGCGTGGCATCATGTACCCACTGACCCGGGCGCAGTACACCTCGATGGCGAAGATGCGTATGCTTCAGCCGAAAATCCAGGCCATGCGTGAGCGTCTCGGTGACGACAAACAGCGTATGAGTCAGGAGATGATGGCGCTGTACAAAACCGAGAAAGTAAACCCGCTGGGTGGCTGTCTGCCGCTGGTTATTCAGATGCCAATCTTCCTGGCGCTGTATTACATGCTGATGGGCTCCATTGAGCTGCGCCATGCGCCGTTTGCCCTGTGGATCCATGACCTCTCTGCACAGGACCCGTACTACATCCTGCCGATCCTGATGGGCATCACGATGTTCTTCATCCAGAAGATGTCGCCGACCACCGTGACCGACCCGATGCAGCAGAAGATTATGACCTTTATGCCGGTCATCTTCACCGTGTTCTTCCTGTGGTTCCCGGCAGGTCTGGTACTGTACTACATCGTCAGTAACCTGGTGACCATCCTCCAGCAGCAGCTGATTTATCGCGGCCTGGAAAAACGTGGTCTTCACAGCCGCGACAAAAAGAAAGCATAAGAACGCTGTCCGATCATTGTGCGGCATGCAGGTGATAAGGAAAGAGTGGGGCCGATGGACAGGCCGGGCGTTACAAAGCTAACGCGCCTGCAACGTGACAGATGAAGGATGGTAGAATAAGGCGGTCAACTGACCGCCTTATTTTTTTGCCTAAACGAGAGTGGATTATGAGTCAAAGCGAAACTATCGTCGCCCAGGCGACGCCGCCCGGCCGGGGTGGTGTGGGTATCCTGCGTATCTCCGGCAGCCAGGCGGCCGACGTGGCACGGGCCCTGCTGGGCAAGTTGCCCAAACCGCGCTACGCCGATTATCTGCCCTTCCGCGACCTGGACGGCAGCACGCTGGATCAGGGGATCGCCCTGTGGTTTCCCGGCCCTCACTCCTTTACCGGCGAAGACGTCCTGGAGCTACAGGGCCACGGCGGGCCGGTGATACTTGACCTGCTGCTGCGGCGTATTCTGTCGATGTCGAACGTGCGTATCGCCCGTCCCGGCGAGTTCTCCGAGCGTGCGTTTCTGAACGATAAGCTCGATCTGGCCCAGGCAGAAGCGATTGCCGACCTGATTGATGCCAGTTCCGAACAGGCGGCGCGCTCGGCGGTGAACTCGCTGCAGGGGGCATTTTCACTGCGTGTTAACCATCTTGTGGAAGCACTCACTCACTTGCGGATCTACGTCGAAGCGGCTATCGACTTCCCGGATGAGGAGATCGACTTCCTCTCCGACGGGAAAATCGAGGCCCTGCTTAACCAGGTGATTACCGACCTTGAGGCCGTCCGGGCCGAAGCGCGTCAGGGCAGCCTGCTGCGTGAAGGAATGAAGGTGGTGATCGCGGGTCGCCCTAACGCCGGTAAATCCAGCCTGCTGAATGCGCTGGCCGGACGCGAAGCGGCCATCGTCACCGATATCGCCGGCACCACCCGCGACGTGCTGCGCGAGCATATCCATATCGACGGTATGCCGCTGCATATTATTGATACGGCGGGCCTGCGCGAGGCCGGCGATGAAGTGGAGCGGATTGGTATTGAACGGGCCTGGCACGAAATCGAAGGGGCCGATCGCGTGCTGTTTATGGTTGACGGCACGACCACGGCGGCCACCGAGCCTGCGGACATCTGGCCGGACTTTATTGCCCGCCTGCCCGCCGCGCTGCCGATAACCGTGGTACGCAATAAAGCGGACGTCACCGGCGAAGCGCTGGGAATGACGAAAGTGAATGGTCACTCACTTATCCGCCTCTCGGCCCGCACCGGCGAGGGAATCGACCTGCTGCGCGACCATCTGAAAGAGAGCATGGGCTTTGCCGGTAATATGGAAGGTGGCTTCCTTGCCCGCCGTCGTCACCTTCATGCGCTGGAGTTAGCGGCTACTCACTTACTTGACGGCCGCGAGCAGCTGCTGGGGGCAAAAGCGGGCGAGCTACTGGCGGAGGAGCTGCGTGCCGCCCAGAACTGCCTGAGCGAGATCACCGGCGCGTTCACCTCCGATGACCTGTTAGGCCGGATTTTCTCCAGCTTTTGCATTGGGAAGTGAGACGGAGTCTCTAAGTTAACAGATGTAATTTCTGCCCGAGTTCAGGCTCCCGGCAATCTTCAATGATCGTGACAGAGCTAAGACTGGCTGCTTAGCTTTGCACTGCAAAATTGAATCCGGCAGCCTGCTATTCCATGCGTTTAATCGCTTTATAATAGTTTTCATATAAAAACCTGTAATAATTATATATTAATATATTTGGCACTACTCAACATCCATACAATAAAGGAAAGAAAAATGCCAGCGAGCGCTGTTAACCAAAACACTCCACTCACTACGAAAATGGTGGTAAATCGGATAAATAAGTGTAGGAAGGAACAAAAAAAGATTACGTGGGAGATCTCAGAAATAAAAAACACTCAAGATATTCTAGCTCGCAAAATTGATCCCTATGAAAAGACTATTTCCTCTAATGATTTATCCCTGATAGAACTTGAAACGGTAGCAGAAAAGTACGGTAAAGATGCCCGCGTGCGGCTGAAAGAAGATCATTTTAAATATGGGGAGCCTCGTAATTTATTAAAAAAATTATTTCATGGATATCGATATAAAATAGAACGTGAAGATGCAGTAAAAAAAATAAACCCCCACACCAATAAGCTCTCAGCTAAAACTGCAATTAAAACTCTCGAGAAAGAAAAAAATAATCAAATGAGCGAGAGGGATAAATTAAAAAAAGAGTACAACATAAATGCCCTCAAAATTAAAGAATTAACGGAAAAAGGAAAACATGTTAACCTGGAACTGAATGAAATAAGGGTAACATATAGAGAATTAACAAAAGATAAGGCAGAAGGAGATATTAAGCGGGCAGATTTTTCAACAATCTATCAGAGTAACGCGGGTTGTAAAGCGATCAACCATGAAGCGCGTCACCAGTATGGCCTGATGCTCGAAAGTCTCCAATTTAGCGGCAGTAAAGTTGTTGAAGAATATCGTAAAGCCTTTGGTGATAACATTTTTTACCGTGGTGGAGCAAAGGTTAAAAGCATGATCATAAATAGATGTGCTCAGTTACCCCAACTGGTTAAAAATGCCATTGATGATTTTTATACCCCTTCAAATGAAATGAGTACCACCTACCGTGGGCAAGGAATGACGGATAATTCGATTAACGCTTTAATCAGTCAATTTAAAACCGATGTGCAAAATAAAACTGATACTGTTTATCAGACCGGACAATTCTTTTCCACCTCCAGAGTTAAAGAAATTGCTAAGGGTTTCGCTGAACGCAGTCAGAGTAGCGTTAAAGTGATGTTCACGGTGAAAGGCAACAGCGGCAATAGTATATATGTTCAAAATGGCATGGCATTTGGTAACGGTGAGGGAGAAAGACTGTATTCTCCTAAGGCTCATTTCAAAGTTACCGAGATGACAATATCACCATCGAGTGTTTACAATATCACCCTGGAAGAGGTCGAAAGAGTCGACAATGCAAAGTTCCTTCCAAGGTAATTGTTCATGATGAAAAATTTTTACTTCTAATATACTTAGAGTGCAGGATAGTTTCACCGATCCTGTGCTCGTGTCATCATCCGTAATTTCATGGATAATTAAGGATGCTTTTTATTCGTATTGTTCAGGCCATGGATCTGCTGGGGGAGTTTGGATAGCTAAACCCGGCACGTTAAGAGCGTTTTCTATCGAAATATACGCTGGTTCACTCACCGCAATAAGCATTATAAGCCCTGTGCGCCTGATCCCATAATTTACTCCCCGGGATGATATTTATAAAAACGATGCGATTCCTGGGTACCATTAACCCTGGTATTTTTGGGTGTTTAAAGGAGAGAATATGATCCATCAAGGAACCCCGCCGGAAGGGCATCAGGCTTATTGCAGTGAGTAGTCATCTTACCCTACAGGTGCAGCGCGGCAAACTGGCCGCACTTTTCCGTAAATAAACTTAATTCATCCCTGCTGAATATTGCTGAAATGGAGCAGTTCGTTATTACACTCGTCAGAAGTTCTAAATTATGACCGGCCCGCCTGCGCAGGCTGAATCCGGAAGGTCGCGGCTACTGCAATGATAATTACGGTAGTTACTGTTCCAGTATCACTTAACGCGAAGCAAAGTGTTAACCCTGCCGCGCCAGCCAGCCAGCGCCGCTGAGGGCATCGCCCAGCGGCGGCACCAGCATCGCCAGAATGTCGGGCGCAAGCCAGGGCTGGACAGGTTCTGCCAGGCCGCCCATTAACGCCAGACGGCCGCCATCGGCCCCCATCAGTCGCCGCACCAGCAGCGCGATATCATCAGCAGTTTGCTGTATCAGCTGGTCTGCGTGGGGATCGCCTGCCTGCGCCGCCGCGAACACCTCCGGCACCACGCTGCCCCAGTCGGCGGGCATTGCCCGCTGCGTCCACAGCAGCATGGCTTCCGGGCTGCGATCAAACCTGCCCATCACGCGGTCGGTGAACGCCGTTTCGGGCACAATGCCCTCATGGGCCAGCAACGCCAGCCGCAGGGTGCGGCGTCCCAGCTCGGCACCCGAGCCGTGATCGGATAGCGCAAAACCCCAGCCGCCTACCCGGGAAAAGCGCTCGCCATCCCATAAGACGCCCTGACTGCCGGTGCCGACGATCAGCGCCGCGCCGGGTGCGCCCTGATGTGCACCCAGACAGGCAATATCCACGTCGCCCACCACCCGTAAAGAGGCGCAGACGGGCTGCCAGTCGGCAAGGCGAGCTTTGACCGAGGCGACATTGGCCCCCGCAAGACCGGCAACCATTGCGATTTGTGCCCGCGCGGCGGGTGGCAGCCCTGCCGCCGTCATCACCCGCTCTGTCAGTGCCTCCACGCTTGCCAGCGCCGCCTCAAACTGTGACCAGACGTTGGCGGGCCCGCCAACCGCTTCGGCCAGCAGATGATTCTGACGGTCAGTGAGCCGGGCGCGACATCGCGTACCGCCGCCATCAATACTCAGAAAATAGTGAGGTTGCACAGGTTTTTTCTCCCTTCTCGCGCCCCAGGTGATCCAGCGTTATGGTGCAGATCCTGAGTTAAAACAGGCTGAACCGCAATCAAAACATCGTCTGCGGAGAACAGTGGAGCGAGGCAAAAGTGCCAATAATCCGAATTTATCCCGAACCCGGCAAAGCGACGTGTAATCGCTTAAGAAAATTCTTACAATAGCGAAGACGACCCTCGACCATTATCATGGAGTGACCAATGGCATGTCATTTCGCGCGCTGGACGCCCGACTGGGCCGGGATACCCGCGCAGCACCTCCCGCCCACCCTGATCCGCTATGCTGCCGGGCTGCCTGACAGGCGTCGAAGGCGCTATCTGGCTTCCCGCACGCTGCTGGCACAGCTGATGCTGCACGTTTATGGCATAACTTCCCTGCCCGAGCTTACCGTGACGGCCAGTGGCCGCCCCTGCTTTGTCGATCCGCAGCTTCCTGATTTCAGCATCGCCTATACCGGCAATATTGTCGGCATCCTGCTGGCTGATGAAGAGGGTGCAGTTGGGCTGGCAATGGATATTTTCCGGGCCCACAGTCGGCAGTTGCAGAAACAGTTTTCCACCCTCTTCTCTTCGGGCGAAAAAGCGTGGATTAACGCCCAAAACGATCCGGATGAAGCGGCGGCCCAGCTATGGATGATACGGCAGAGCATACTGAAGCTTCCGGATAATGACCCGTCGCAGCCGCTACGGCTGTTTCCCGCATCGGGGCGTCTGCGCTCAGAGGCCTTTCCCGACATTCAGGCCATTTCCGACGCGGAGGAGTTTATGGTCTGGTCCTGCGCACGCACGCCGGGCAGCGAACGCCTGCATCTCTGGCAGTATGAAGGGGGCGATCGCTGGGTTTCTATTACCGCTATCGAGGGGAAGAAGATGGGGCCGCGCACGTTGAAATTAATCAGCTCCCTGCCAGAAAAACGCAGGGAGCCGTAATGACTCAGCTTACCGACAGCAGGCAGATTTGCCTGCTGTCAGCGATCTATCTTAGTGTGCGTCAATAAAGACGATCTTGAGAATAAACAGAAGAGTCACGGCGATGACGCAGGGGCTCATTTCACGCCAGCGGCCGCTGCCGAGCTTCATCACGCAGTAAGAGATAAAACCGAGTGCGATCCCCTCGGTGATAGAGAAGCTGAACGGCATCATGATAGCGGTAACGAATGCCGGAACGGCTTCGGTCAGATCCTCCCACTTTATCCGCGTCAGGCTTGAGGTCATCAGTACACCAACGTAAATCAGGGCACCGGCTGCCGCATAGGGCGGCACCATACCCGCCAGGGGTGAAAGGAACATCACCAGCAGGAACAGGATCCCGGTGACCACCGCCATCAGCCCGGTGCGGCCACCGATAGCGACGCCCGATGAGCTTTCGATGTAGGCCGTCACCGAAGAGGTGCCGATATATGAGCCAACCACCGAGCTGATGCTGTCGACATAGAGCGCCTGCTTCATACGCGGGAAGGTGCCTTTCTCATCGGTCAGACCGGCTTTATCCGTTACGCCGACCAGCGTACCGGAGGAGTCGAACAGGTTCACCAGCATAAAGGAGAAGATGATCCCCGCCATGCCGACGTTGAGCGACCCGGCCAGATCGACCTGGCCGATAATCGAGGTGATGCCCGTTGGCGCGGAGAATACCCCGCCGTACTTCACATCGCCAATGGCCAGGCCAATCAGCGTGGTCACCACAATGGAGACCAGTACCGCAATATGGATATTGCGTGACGCCAGAATGGCGATAATAAAGAAGCCCAGCGCCCCCAGCAGTACGCTATGGGAGGTTAAGTGGCCGACGGCCACCAGCGTCTCCGGGTTAGCAACCACAATGCCGGCGTTCTTCAGACCGATCATCGCAATAAACAGGCCGATACCGGCGGTAATGCCCACCCGCAGGCTGAGAGGAATATTGGCTATCATCCAGTAGCGGACGCGGAAAATAGTCAGCAGCAGCAGGCCCGTCGCCCCCCAGAATATCGCGCCCATGCCGACCTGCCATGAAATGCCCATGGCCCCTACCACCACAAAGGCAAAAAACGCATTCAGTCCCATTGCCGGTGCCAGCGCAACCGGCAGGTTGGCCACCAGGCCCATCAGAATACTGCCGAACGCGGCAATCAGGCAGGTGGTGACAAACACCGCCTGGGTATTCATGCCCGCTGCACCCAGGATCTGAGGATTCACGAAAACGATGTAGACCATCGTCAGAAAGGTCGTGAACCCCGCAATCACTTCCGTGCGCGCGGTCGTGCCGTGCTCCTGCAGTTTAAAGATCCGCTGTAACAGGCCAGGATTATTCATTGTGTGATTCCAGAACGAAGAGAAGTTATCGTCGGCTATCCTAACCTAAAAATTTAATATTGGTAGACGGTCGGGCGGTTTTTTCGCAACCGATTGCGCCGCGTTTACCTTCAGATCGCTGCCGCTAACGGGAATTGACAATTGCGGGTCGCATTTCGGTGTCAGACAGGTAAAGTGGCATGATGATAATGAATACAGGAACCCACCATGTCTGTTAGCTGTGTGTTTTTTGATTGCGACGGGACGCTGGTTGACAGCGAATTACTCTGTGCTCAGGCTTACGTCAACATCTTTGCCCGCTTTGGGGCGGAGCTGCCGCTGCAGGAGATGTTTGAGAAATATAAAGGCGTCAAGCTGTACGAGATTATTCCAACCGTCGCTAACCGGTTTAACCTGACCGTGCCGGTGGAGGAGTTTGAATCCGCCTGGCGGGCAGAAGTTGCACGCCTTTTTGACCTTGAACTTAAGCCAATATCAGGCGCTTATGCCCTGCTGGAGCAGATAACCGTGCCCGTCTGCGTGGTGTCAAACGGTACCGTGCCGAAAATGCAGCATTCGCTGGGCCTGACGAAGATGCGCCGCTTTTTTGATGACCGGTTGTACAGCGGCTACGATATCAACAGCTGGAAACCGGACCCGGACCTGATGGTCCACGCGGCGAAACAGATGGGTGTGCCGCTGGAAAACTGTATTCTGGTGGATGACTCCGAAGCGGGCGCTAACGCCGGCGTTGCTGCGGGTATCCCGGTATTTTATTACTGTGCGGATGCCCACAATAAGCCGATCGACCATCCGCTGGTGACTGCGTTTAATGATATGGCGCAGCTGCCGGGGCTGTGGAAGGCGCGCGGATGGGATCTGACAAAGTAACAGCGAAAAAAACGGGGCCTGCGCCCTGTTTACCGCTATGCGTGACGGTCTTCGCCGTCACGGGCCTCAGGCGGGTGTATTGCTGCCTTCACTGTCATCCGTTAACAGTTTATCCAGCTGATCCCCGCCGATGTGGCGGAAATCCTGCCCCTTTACAAAATAGAAGATGATTTCGCAAATATTCTGGCAGCGGTCGCCAATGCGCTCGATGGCGCGCGCGCAAAACAGGGCGGTGAGTACGCTGGGAATGGTGCGCGGATCCTCCATCATATAGGTCATCAATTGCCGCACGATGCCTTCATACTCCTGGTCGACCTTTTTGTCTTCGCGATAAATTTCGACGGCGGCATTGAGATCCATACGCGCGAAGGCGTCCAGGACGTCGTGCAGCATCTGAATAGTATGGTGGCCCAGCGACTCCAGGCTCACCAGCAGCGACTGATGCTGCTGGCCAAACTTCTCCAGGGCGGTGCGGCAGATTTTATCCGCCACGTCGCCGATGCGTTCCAGCTCGGAAATGGTTTTGATGATCGCCATCACCAGCCGTAAATCGCTGGCGGTAGGCTGACGCCGGGCGATGATCCGCACGCAGGCTTCATCAATCGACACTTCCATCATATTGACCTGCTGATCGCCCGCAATGACCCGCTTCGCCAGCTCGCCATCCTGATTATGCATGGCGGTGATGGCATCGGTAAGCTGCTGCTCCACCAGCCCACCCATGGCCATCACCTGGGTACGGATATGCTCCAGCTCAGCGTTGAACTGCCCGGAGATATGTTTGTTGAGGTTAAGGTTATCCATCGTATTCTCCCGTCAATCAACCGTAGCGGCCGGTAATATAGTCTTCAGTCTGCTTCTGGTGCGGTTTAGTGAACAGCGTGTCGGTATCGCTGAACTCAATAAGCTCGCCCAGGTACATAAAGGCGGTGTGATCGGAGCAGCGCGCCGCCTGCTGCATATTGTGCGTAACGATCACCAGGGTGTAATCCTGCTTCAGCTCGGTGATCAGCTCTTCGATACGGCCCGTGGAAATCGGATCCAGCGCCGAGCAGGGTTCATCCAGTAGCAGCACTTCAGGGCGAATGGCAATGCCGCGCGCAATACAGAGCCGCTGCTGCTGACCACCGGACAGGCTGTAGCCGCTCTGATGCAGCTTATCTTTGGTTTCCATCCACAGCGCAGCTTTGGTCAGCGCCCATTGTACCCGCTCGTCCATATCGGCACGTGACAGTTTTTCAAACAGGCGTACACCGAACGCGATGTTTTCGTAAATCGACATCGGGAACGGCGTCGGCTTCTGAAAGACCATCCCCACCCGCGCGCGCAGCAGGGCGATATCCTGGCTGGCGGTCAGGATATTCTCGCCGTCGAGCAGGATTTCCCCCTCCGCGCGCTGCTCCGGATAGAGCGCGAACATCTTGTTAAAGGTGCGCAGCAGCGTGGATTTCCCGCAGCCCGACGGGCCGATAAAGGCGGTCACCTGATTTCTGGCAATATCCAGGTTGATATTCTTCAGGGCATGGAATTTCCCATACCAGAAGTTCATATTTCGCACCTGAATCATATTACTGGAGGAGTTGTCAGCCATTGTTCTTCTCGCATGGTTCATGCCGCCGCAGCCGCACGCTTAATTAATGTTTGCCCCTGGCGAAGACCACGCGCGCCAGAATATTCAGCAGAAGGACGCAAAGCGTAATTAACAGTACGCCCGCCCAGGCCAGACTCTGCCACTCCGTGAACGGACTCATGGCAAATTTGAAGATCGTCACCGGCAGGTTAGCCAGCGGCTGCATCATATCGGTGCTCCAGAACTGATTGGAGAGCGAGGTAAACAGCAGCGGTGCGGTCTCTCCGGCGATACGGGCTATCGCCAGCAGCACGCCGGTGAGAATGCCGGAAACCGAGGCTTTTAGAGTAATCGCCGAGATCATCTTCCATTTTGGCGTACCCAGCGCATAGGCCGCTTCGCGCAGGCTGTCGGGCACCAGCCGGAGCATGTTTTCCGTGGTGCGGATGACGATCGGGATCTGCAGCAGCGCCAGCGCCACCACGCCCGCCAGGCCGGAAAAGTGCTGCATCCGCGCCACCACCAGCGTATAGACGAACAGCCCCACCACGATAGAGGGTGCGGAGAGCAGAATATCGTTAATGAAGCGGATAATCTCCGCCAGCCAGGATTTACGGCCATACTCCGCCAGGTAAATGCCGGCCATGATCCCCAGCGGCGTCCCCACCAGCGTTGACCAGAGGATCAGCAGCCCGCTGCCAGCGATGGCGTTCGCCAGACCGCCGCCCGTCGTGTTTGGCGGTGGGGTATTCTCGGTAAACAGCGACAGCGTGAGGCCATCCATACCGCGCGTAACGGTGGCAAACAGGATCCACACCAGCCAGAACAGGCCAAACGCCATCGTCATCAGCGAAAGCGTCAGGGCGATGCGGTTTTTCAGCCGTCGCCAGGCCTGCATTTTGCGACGCGAGGCCGCCAGTCCGTCAGGGGTATGCATGTCCAGCGCGGTCATGAGCGCCCTCCTTCACTTTTCGCCAGGCGCAGGATCATCAGCTTAGAGCAGGCCAGCACGATAAAGGTAATGACGAAAAGGATCAGCCCCAGCTCCATCAGCGCGGAGGTATGCACGCCCGATTCGGCTTCGGCAAACTCATTCGCCAGCGCCGAGGTAATGCTGTTGCCCGGCATAAACAGCGACGGGCTGTCGAGCTGGTAGGTGTTGCCAATGATAAAGGTCACCGCCATGGTTTCACCGAGCGCGCGCCCGAGGCCAAGCATCACCCCGCCGATCACGCCGTTTTTAGTAAACGGCAGCACCACGCGCCAGATAACCTCCCAGGTGGTACAGCCAATGCCGTAGGCAGATTCCTTCATCATCACCGGCGTCTGTTCGAAGACGTCGCGCATAACCGACGCGATATAGGGAATGATCATAATGGCGAGAATAATCCCGGCGGCCAGAATGCCGATACCGAAGGCCGGACCGGAGAAGAGTGCGCCGACGATGGGAATATTCGCCATCAGATCGCCGAGCGGCGTCTGGAACCAGGTGGCAAACAGCGGGGCAAAGATAAACAGGCCCCACATGCCATAGACGATGCTCGGGATCGCGGCCAGCAGTTCAATGGCCACGCCGAGCGGACGGCGCAGCCAGTTGGGCGCCAGCTCGGTCAGGAACAGGGCGATACCGAAGCTGACCGGTACGGCAATGATCAGCGCGATGATTGAGGTGACAACGGTGCCATAAATGGGCACCAGCGCACCAAACTGTTCGTTGGGCGCATCCCAGGTTTTGGTCCATAAAAATGCGAAACCAAACTTCTGGATACTCGGCCAGGAGGAGATAATAAGCGAAACGATAATGCCGCCCAGCAGCAACAGTACAATCAGCGCCGCCAGCTTAACCAGCGCGCTGAAGATAATATCGCCCCGCCTGCCGGGAGGCCTGAATGTCGGCGTGGTTGCAGCCATAGCGTTCTCAGTAAGTGAAGTGTAGGGGCGGCCCAGGGCTCGCCCCATACCGGGGTCAGTCAGCGAGCCCCTTGACTAAAAGAGGGCCTTGCCTGAGCTGTCTTTAACGTTGGTTTTCCATGCGGCGCGGATCTGCTTAACTACCGCATCCGGCAGCGGCGCATAGTCGAGGCTGGTGGTGGTTTTGCTGCCGTTTTTGTAGGCCCAGTCGAAGAATTTCAGCACGGCTGCGCCCTTGTCGGCGCTATCCTGCACGTTATGCAGCAAAATGAAGGTGGTGGAGGTAATCGGCCAGGCATTTTCGCCCTTCTGAAACGTCAGATCCTGAGCAAAAGAGCGCTGCCAGTCTGCGCCTTTCGCCGCATTGCTGAAGCTCTGCTCACCGGGTTCAACCGCTTTGCCATCGGCATCCAGCAGTTTGGTCCAGGCCAGGCCGTTTTGTTTCGCATAGGCATACTCGACGTAGCCAATTGAGCCTGGCAGCCGCTGAACAAAGGCAGCAACGCCGTCATTACCCTTACCGCCCAGGCCAACCGGCCAGTTTACGGTATTCCCCTTGCCCACTTTGCTGTTCCAGTCGCTGTTCACCTTTGCCAGGTAGCTGGTGAAGACGAACGAGGTGCCGGATCCGTCGGCGCGGCGCACCACGTTGATGTTGCTGTCGGGCAGCTTAACGCCAGGGTTCAGGCGACTAATAGCCGGGTCATTCCACTTTTTAACGTTGCCCAGATAAATATCGCCGACGGTTTTCCCGTCCAGCGTCAGCTGGCCGGATTTCACCCCAGGCAGATTAACGGCCAGTACCACGCCGCCAATCACGGTAGGAAACTGGAACAGGCCATTTTTTTGCAGTTCGTCGTCTTTCATTGGGGCGTCAGACGCGCCAAAGTCGACGGTTTTCGCGATGATTTGCTTTACACCGCCGGAGGATCCAATGCCCTGATAGTTAACCTGCGCACCCGTCGCCGTGTTGTACTCTGCGGCCCATTTGTTATAAACCGGTGCCGGGAAGGTGCCGCCCGCGCCGGTCAAATTGGTGGCCGCCATGACGGAAAGAGTGCTAAGTGAAAGGGTTACTGCGACGAATTGCGTCAGGGTTTTGCGTACCAGTGTCATATTCCCTCCGGGGGATTAAAAGTCAGACTACACGCGGTCTTAATCTCAGTATTTTTTGCTGCTGGAGGGAAAATAGGACATTTTGATGACAGTGACATGTACGCAATATGACATTTTTATGACACGGAAAGTGACTGACTGCCGGGCATAAAAAAACTCAGCGCAGGGTTATCCCACGCTGAGTTTTCGGGCTGACTGAGGCGTTACGCTGAATTAATGCGCGCATTACCGCTGCACATACCCCGGCACACTATCTGGAACAGCGACGTCGCATCAGAAGTCGTAGCCGACGGTCGCCATAATAGTCCGCTCAGCGCCCCAGTAGCAGTAACCGGTACCGTAACAGGCCGAGACGTAGTCACGATCGGTCAGGTTATTGGCGTTAACCTGCACGAAGGCGCCTTTCAGGCTGCTGTTCCAGGCGCCCAGATCGGCACGCACTGACGCGTCAAACAGCGTGACGGAGGGCAGGCGCGTAGTATTTTCGTTATCTGCCCACTGCTTGCCGATATAGCGCACGCCCGCACCGACGCTCAGCCCATAGTCAAACTGGTATTTAGCCCAGGCCGACGCCATGGAATTCGGCGTGACGTAAGGGGTATGTCCGTCGTTGCCGTCCACCGAGTCCTTATAGCGCACGTGGTTCAGCGTATAGCTGGCAAGGGTGCTCAGGCGCGGCGTGAGCTGGTTGTGTGCTTCCAGTTCAAGCCCCTGTGAATGCACTTTTCCTGCCGGATCATAGTAGGAGCCCACCACCACGCGGTTGCCAACATCCTTCTGCGTTAAATCATAAACGGCGATGGAGTAGAGATCGGAGGTACCCACCGGCTGATACTTCACACCGGCCTCATACTGCTCAGAGGTCGTTGGCTTGAGCAGGTTACCGTCCCGACCGGAGAGGGATTGCGGCGTAATGGCCTGGCTGTAGCTGGCGTAAGGCGAAATGCCGTTATCGAAGGCATAAAGCAGGGCCGCGCGACCGCCAATATGGTCATCCTGACGACGGTATTTGCTGTCGTAAGCATAGTTTTCCGTCTGCGAGACGATGCGATCGTAGCGGCCGGACAGGTCCAGATGCCACTTATTCCACACCATCTCATCCTGCAGATAGACCCCGGTCTGGTAGTAGCGGCGCTGCGACTTACTGAAGGCGTAGTCCGGGTTGAGCCCTACAGCCCGACCGGTAACGGCATTCAGCTGGCTGGCATAGCCGCTGGCATCGCTCAGATCATTTTTATACTGATGATACTCAGCGCCCAGCACTACCTTGTGGTCAACCTCGCCGGTAGCGAAGTCTGCTTCCAGCTGGTTGTCGATGGCAAAGGCGTCCAGCGAGGAACGGGAGCCGGAGTAGTAGCGATTCAGCAGGTCAGGATTGGCGGTGTCCCAGCCAATCTGATACACCTGATCGAGATCGACGTTTGAGTGCGAGTAGCTGGCATTCGAGCGGAATGCCCAGGTATCGTTAAAGCGATGCGCGAATTCGGCGCTGTAGATTTGCTCATTGCGCTTGAACTGATCCAGCGAACTGTCGCCGTCATAGAAGCCGGTGCTCAGCTTACGACCATTATGTTCGGTGATGCTGCCGTCACCCGGCACCGCGCTGTGGTAGCCGCCGGAGGGGTCTTTTTGCAGATAGGCGCGCAGCAGCAGTGAGGTATCTTCATCCGGCTGCCACAGCAGCGACGGGGAGATAGCATATTTCTCTTCGCGGGTATGGTCATACTGGGTATCGCTGTTGCGGGTAATACCCGTCAGGCGAAACGCCCACTGTTCGTTGATTGCGTCGGTGTAATCAAAGGCCGCGCCGTTAGTGCTGTTGGTGCCGGTGAACAGGCGGAAATGGCCCTGCGGGGAGAACTGCGGGCGCTTAGAGGTTTCCATCACCAGGCCGCCCGGCACGGTCTGACCGTAGAGTGCGGAGGAAGGACCTTTGATGACGTCGATACGCTCAAGGAACCAGGGATCGACCTGTAGCACATTGTAGCTGCCGGGATCGCTCATCAGGCGCAGGCCATCAAGGAAGATGTTGTCCACGTCGCCGCCGTGGAAGCCGCGCAGCGAAACCGTATCGTAGCGCGTGGCCGCCCCTGCGAAGTTGGTGAAGGCCCCGGCGGTATAGTTCAGCGCCTGGTTAACGTCCATCGCGCCCTGATCTTCCATCTGCTGGCGGGTCACCACGGAAACAGACTGGCCGGTGGTTATCAGTGGGCGATCGGTTTTAGTAGCGCCGCTGCTGGTTTTCGCCGTATAGCCTTCGGTCGGAGAAGTAGCCGTTTCGACAGGCTGTGCGGTAACGACCAGGGTATCGGCGGCCCAGGTGAGAGCGGGTGTGCAAAGTGCGACAGAACAGAGCAGAACGGAACGCTTCAGGATAAAAGGCATTCTCATTATCAATCCCTTAAATAAGTAGGCTTATCGCTCCCGTCTCGCAGGAGTGAAGTAGAAAGACGCGCGTTATAGAGATGTAAGAATATGTGTAATCTCAATGAGAATTATTATCTTTCCTATTCAGCTTTTCAAGCGTTGATTTTTCTTATCTTTTCTCATTAAAAGTGTAGGGATATAGGCGGGTGGCCCTGATTCGGCTGCGCGAACCCCAGGCCGGGCCACGAATTAATTAAGTGCACACATTTCCTGCGCCAGTTTACTTATTTTGCCTTCTCTGAAGAGCGTGCTTGCACATCTGGCAGACGGGTGAGCATGCATCGTACCCACGTTTGTCAGTATCGCTACCGCACAATCTGTTTTTTCATACCACCACACACTTGCACTGAAGCCCAGCACATTGCCGCCATGGCCTGATGCCACGCCGAGAGTCGTATTGATTCTGAAGAGGCTCAGCCCCATTTGCGCATCGCCAGCCGGGATCCAGTTCTGCATTTCGTTCAAACTGTCTGCGCTGAGCAACTGCCCATTTTTGAGTGCCAGAATAAACGTTAGCACATCCTGTGACGTGGAAATGATCCCTCCGGCGGCCCATTCGACGGAAAGGTTATTAGCAGACACATTGAGGAGGTTTTTATTATGTGTCTTAAAACAATCCGCAACGCCTGCGTTTTCTATAAAAGAAGCGTCTGCCCTGTGGAATTTGTTAGAAATGCCCTGGGCGTCTGTCTGAGGATCAACGACCATATCGGTATGCGTCAGCGCCAGTCTTTTAAAAATCCGGGTAGCTAAGACTTCCCTTAATCCTTTTAAGGTTATGCGCTCTATTAACAGTCCCAGCAGGGTGAAATGGGTATTTGAATAATGAAACGCCTCCCCAGGACGACATAAGGGTGCTCTCCCCCGTATATAGTCCAGATTTTCATCAGGTTGCCATATTTTGGCCGGGTCCAGACTTTTTCCACGAGCCGCGTGGATCCATGAGGGTTCATTTTCCCAGCTGGGTATACCGGCGCGATGTGACAGCAATTGTCTGAGGGTAACCTCATCTGCATTGGCAATGTCTGCAAGGCACTCTTTTTCCATCCAGCGAGACAGCGGAGCGTCAAGCGACAGTAAACCTTCTTCTGTTAACTGAAGTATGATCACCGCAATGAATACTTTCGTGATGCTTCCTATACCAAAGCGGGTCTCCGGCGTGATTTTTACCTCAGGGGTCATATCAGCGTGGCCTGCGGTTCCCTGCCAGATAATGTTATTGCCTTTACCAACGGCCACGGTTATGCCGGGGAAATCATCCGCGGTTATCCGGTTAAGCAATGTTTGCAGACGGGTTTCAGGTAATGTCATTTTAATGCTTTCCCTTTTCCAGATATAACCTCATCTCGGTGTCAGGCACCATTCCTCCGCCTGTTGCCCAGACAAGGTGCGTCGCCCGGCGCATCACCTCAGGCGTCAGCCCGTGTAAGTGCTGATAGTCGGGGCTGGCCGAGACGCGCCATGGCCCCGCCATACCCGCCAGCGCAGAGGGTTCAAGCTGAATATTTTCACTTCGATCGAGCATGGCCAGCAGGTCATACATCGTCCGATCGCTCAGCGTATAGCAGCCGTCAGTTAACGGCAGCATGGCCCGGCCAACAAATCCCGACGCGCGGCCAACGGCGAGCCCGTCGGCTGCGGTTTTGTTATCGATCCCTATGTCCTGAACGGAGACGGCATCATGCAGGCCTGTGCTCATGCCGAGCGTCATGCAGGGTGAATGGGTAGGTTCAGCAAAAAAACAGTGAACATTATCACCAAATACCAGCTTCAGACCGAAGGCTACACCACCCGGCCCACCGCCTACGCCGCAGGGAAGATAAACAAAAAGAGGGTGCTGCGCATCAACGGTTAGCCCCTTCTGCTGCATCTGACGGTGTAATCTCAGCCCGGCCACGGAATAACCCAGAAACAGCGTGCGGGAATTCTCATCATCAATAAAGAAGCAGGCAGGATCGGCTTCCGCTGCACGTCGCCCCTGCGCAACGGCCATGCCGTAATCCTCGGCGTATTCGATGACCTCAACCCCGTGTGCGCGAAGTTTCTCTTTCTTCCACTGCCGTGCGTCTGACGACATATGTACGGTGACGTGGAAACCGAGCGCGGCGCCCATTATCCCAATCGAAAGCCCAAGGTTACCCGTTGACCCTACCGCAATCTTATACCGGCTAAAGAAGCGCCTGAACGCCGGCGTATGAAACACGCGGTAATCATCGCCCGCACGGATGATCCCTGCGCCGAGGGCCAGCTTTTCAGCATGGGCAAGCACGTCATAAATACCGCCGCGCGCCTTAATTGACCCGGAAATGGGCAGGTGGCTGTCTTTTTTGAGCCATAGCGCCCCGCTTATGGCTGCACGCTCCGCCAGTTTTTCCTGCATCCGCGGGATGGCAATCATGTCGGACTCGATCATTCCCCCAGCCGGTGCCGTTTCCGGGAAAGCCTGAGCAATAAACGGCGCGAAGCGCTGTAGCCTGCGTTCTGCATCCTCAGCCTCTTCCCGCGTGAGGCCGACCTGTTGGAGCCCTTCACTGACCGGTTTTACGCCATGATTAAACCAGGTGACCTCACGCAGGGATTTAAGGTCGCTAACCACCGGTGTTGCATTGAGTTGGGCAGTGATGTCTGACATGTTCGTCTCCTTCAGGCTCTCGTTTGCTAATCGGACAGGGATATCCATCGGCTGGCTTTTTTACGCCCGTGGTGCCATCCCGCGCACTGAAAAATACCCGTCATTGCTACCTTCCGCACGCTGAACCCCAGGATGGGATAATCAATTGTTACGTCACCGGCATAACCAGGCTGCGGCGCTGACGCTCGCGCAGAAATGCCCGTACCAGCCAGAGCCAGAGCAGGCCGCAGACCAGATTAAACAGGCTGAACCACGCGCTGCCTCCGCTGAAGTAAGCCGCTTTAGCAGCCTCAATCCCCAGCGCAAAGACCACGATACTCGCCATCCCTAACATCGCCGCCACGCTGCCTTTTCCGGCGCTGCTGGAAAACAGCGTCAGCCGGTAAAGCCCGGCATTAACCAGCCCGGTGCCAAAGCCGTAGAGGCTCAGTCCGGCGGTCAGCCACAAATAGCTGTGCGTATTGATGGCGGTGCTGATGGCCGCGATTGCCAGGCCAGCAAGGATCGGCCAGGCCCCCAGCCGCAGCGGCTGCTCAATGGGGAGGCGGCTGGCGAGGCGACCCAGCGTCAGGTTACCGGCGATCATCGCCACGAAGACCGGCAGCTGGAGCAGCGCGTAATCCATCCGGCTTAGCCCTTCGTCATGCATCAGGATAACCGGCGACAGCGCGACCCAGGCGAGGCAGGGAATGGTCACCAGGCCAATCGCCAGCGAACCGCCCATCACCTGGCGGTTCTTCAGCAGCGCGTAATAACCTGCCGCGAGCGATTTGACCGACAGCGAGGTATTTCTGTCGCCCGACGTTTCAGGCATGGTTCGCCACAGACCTATCAGCGCCACGGCGGTCACGCCGCCGAATAGCCAGAACATGGTGCGCCAGTCGCTGAACGAGAGAAACGCCGCCCCGGCCAGCGGGCCCGCCAGGGGTGCCAGCAGCGCCACGTTGGCCATCAGCGCCATGATCTTCACGCTGAGCGATTCGTCGAATGCCTCCTGAATGGTGGCGTAGCCCACCGCCCCGATAAAACAGAGGCTTATCCCCTGCAGAAAGCGCAGCAGAACAAACTGCTCGATGCTTTGTACCCAGTGGGTTGCCATGCAGGTGAGCATGAAAAAGGCGACCCCGGAGAGCAGCACCGGACGGCGGCCCAACCTGTCAGACAGCGGCCCGAGCAGCCACTGGAGAACAACACCGCCAATCAGGTAAGCCGTCAGCGAGGCGGAGACCCATTCCGGCCCGACGTGAAACTCGCTGGTGACCAGCAGCATGCCCGGCTGGATCATGTCGTGCGCGATATAGGTGGCAAACTCGAACAGCACCAGCGACAGTGGAAAAATCAAATGTCGGCGGGTCAGGCGCGACACGGGTGTAAAAAGAGACATTGCGGTTCCTTCCCCAAAACAGAATGATAAAAAACGCGGCCACCGAAGCGACCGCGCCAACATACACCACTTTTTTAGCGGGCAGAGGAAAATATCTGCACAGCGGGGCGTAATACCGCGCCACGTTGTTACCTACCCGGCTACGCCGTGCGCTCTTTTGAACGGCAGGTTAGCGCCAGCGGGCAATCGGGTTATCCAGCGTCCCGGCAAACTTCAGGTTCTCCGCCGGGTCGGTCAGGTTAATCATCTGCTGATTGTTCGCCAGCTGCAGGCGGTTCAGGCAGGAGCGGGTGAACGCCGGAGCGAACAGGTCGTAACGGGCAAACTTACTGGCAAACTGCGGATGCGCCTGCTGATACTCTTTCACGCAGTCGGCAACGGCCTGCCAGAACCTCTCTTCCGACAGCGTGCCGGACTGGTGCAGGACGGCGCTGATAAAGCGGAAAATGCAGTCGAAAACGTCAGTAAATATCGACAGCAGCTTGAGGTTTTCCGGCACGTCCACCGCCAGGCGCTGGACCTTCTCAGGCAGTACCGCATCCGGGTTCATGACGGCGATCTCTTCACCGATATCCTTCATATAGGCGCTAACGGGGACGTTATTTTCCAGCAGCAGGATCAGGTTTTCCCCGTGAGGCATAAAGACCAGGTCATACTGATAGAAGCAGTGCAGCAGCGGGCTGAGGTAGCAGGTCAGATAGCGCGCCACCCAGCGTTCTGCTGACAGACCGGAATCGGCGATCAGCGCGGGCAGTAGCGGCTGCTGGTGTTGATCAACATGCAGGAAGGAGGCCATGGTCATCAGCCGCTGGCCCGGTTGCAGATCGGCGACCGGGTTGTCCCGCCACAGGGCTGCGAACATTTTCTTATAGGCCGAGTCACCCTTAATGGCGCTTTCGTAGTAGCGATTGTGGTAGCCCACGGCCGCTACCTCACGCAGTATGCGGAAGTCACAGCGCTGTAGCCACGCATCCTTCGCCACCAGCTCTTCCAGCCATTCATTAATCGCCGGCGTGGTAGCCATATAGTAAGGCGACAGGCCGCGCATAAAGCCCATATTGAGCACCGATAACGCGGTTTTCACATAGCGTTTAGTGGGCTGACTGCGGTTAAAAAAGGTGCGAATGGATTGCTGAGCCTGGTACTGGTCATCGCCGGTGCCGAGGTAAACAATATCATGACTGGCAATATCCGCAGCAAAGACGGTCAGCAGTTTGTTCTGCCACTGCCAGGGGTGAACCGGCATAAAAATATAGTCATCGACCGGCAGCGCTTTCTCCGTCAGCAGCGCGTTGAAATGGTCCAGGGTTGACTCCCCCAGCTCGTCGCGCATGAGCTGCTCGTATTCCAGCGTGCTGATGCTGGAAAAGTGCGCGTTGCGCAGATGCACGGCAACCCAGACGAGGTTAACTGGCGTGGCGGCTTCCGGCGCGAACGCCAGGTAGTCGCGAGCATCAAAGCCAATGCGACCATTGTTAGCAACAAAA
The DNA here is from genome assembly GCF_039621855.1 of Erwinia sp. HDF1-3R. NCBI lineage: Bacteria > Pseudomonadati > Pseudomonadota > Gammaproteobacteria > Enterobacterales > Erwiniaceae > Erwinia > Erwinia sp. HDF1-3R. The sequence goes on from NZ_CP155071.1 coordinate 4,776,752, forward strand.
CAGGGATGGCCTTCGGTCATGGCGGCCTCAACGGCCTGAAAATCCGCTTTGACCAGCGCCTGGCTGTCCGGGTTGTTCTTCTGCAACTTGTAGACGCTGCTGCACAGCGTGCTGCTGATCTCTTCCATGTAGGTCGCCAGTAGCGCCTGCGGAATGTTTATCTGCTCATTGAATTCGACAATGAACTGCAGGGCGTCCAGCGTCAGAGGATGGCCGTTCTCCTGTTTGATCAGCGAATCAGCCTCAATTTCCCAGTGATCCAGCGCCAGTCGGTGTGCTTTGAACAGGTATTGCGCTTCGCCACCCGGCACGGCGAGCACGTAACGCCCCTCGCTGGCTTCGACTGGCGTCACTATTTTTTCATGGGCAAATTCGGCAATCGCTTTGCGGATAAGCAGACGGTTAGCCTGCGCCCAGTTGTCACCTGACAGATGGGTTCCGGTCAGTAACGGCGTGATGTTATTCATATTCAGCGATTCCCTCATTAAGGCTTGTTGATAATCTTCACGCTGGCAGAAGGCCAGCCAGGCGGTTTTGTGGCCCATATCAATGGTGTGCTGGTAGCGAAAACCCGCACGCTTGTTGAGTGGATGAATTTTGTTATTGCGTACGTCCGGCTCGACGACCACACGGCCTACCCCGGGCTGGCTGAACATGTAGTCCATCACCACGGTGAAAACCTGCCAGCTGAACTGCTTAACCGGCCTGCTGGCGGGCGCAATCAGGATATGCATCCCGTAATCATCGGGCTGTGCAGAGTAGAACTTGCCGACCTCGTCCTCGCTGGCACGGTAAAACTCCATCAGGAACACCGGCTCCTCATCGCAGCAGCCAATGAGCGCGGCGTGTGGATGGACGGCCGTCAGCTGTTGATAAAAGGCCGCGACCTGTTCAAGGCTGTCGTGTTGCATCCCCCAAAAGCGGGCATAGTCGCGGGTGACCCAGTCGTGAATGCGTGAAGCATCTTCGGCGCGCAGCGGCCGGAGCGTAAAATGACCCGCCGGACGGGCGGTACTGAAAAGTGGGCTCTGAGACATATCAACGTTCCGATTGTGCCGGGAAGGTCTGAAAAGCAATCTGCCGTTCGATGGGATAGATTTCCCGCCCGGTCAGCTCGCGCAGTAAGACGGAATTACGGTAGCAGGCCATCCCCAAATCCGGGGTGACAAAGCCGTGCGTATGCAGTTCGGCGTTCTGCACGAAGACCTGATTATGGTTATCGATGCTGTAATTACGCTGTACGTCGTAGCGGCCTTTCTCATCCCAGCGCAGGCGCTGTGCTATCCCCTCAATAAACATCGGCGGGCGATACTGGTAGCCCGTGGCCATGACGACCCCTTCGCTACGGCGGGTAAAGGCGCGATCCTGCTCCTGCTGATGCAGCGAAAGTTCGAATTCGCCCTCCGGCAGCCAGCGCATATCGGTTAGCTCGGAATGGGTAAAGAGATTAACGTCCAGCCTGCCATCAAGCTGTTTAACGTACATCAGGTCGTAGATGTCGTTGATCAGGCTGCTGTTAATGCCTTTATAAAGGTTTTTATGGCGCGCGTTGAGCTCGTCCCGTTTTGCTGGTGACAGGCTGTGGAAGTAGTCAATCCATTCCGGCGAGGTCATTTCCAGCGTCAGTTTGGTGTATTCCAGCGGATAGAAGCGTGGCGCACGGGTAATCCAGTTCAGCTGATAGCCAAAGCGGTCGATTTCCGTTAGCAGATCGTAATAGATTTCAGCCGCGCTCTGCCCGCTGCCCAATACGGTGATCGAACGCTTTTTCTGGAGCTGTTCTTTATTTCTGAGGTAGTCGCTTGAGTGAGTGAAGCGGTCGCGATGCGGGCGGCTACACTCCGGCATCCACGCGCTGGGGCCGGTGCCCAGTATCAGGTGGCGCGCCAGCCATTCCTGCTGTTTGCCGCTAACCGTATCAAGGGTACGCACGCGATAGCATTGCCGTGCATCATCGTAGCTCACGTAATCCACACGCGTATTCCAGCGCAGGTTACTCAGCTGAGAGCAGGCCCACTGGCAGTACTGATTGTACTCTTTACGCATCAGGAAAAAGTCTTCACGAATGTAAAAGGAGTATAATTTCCCTTTCTGCTTCATGTAGTTAAGCAGGCTGTAAGGACTGGTGGGATCGGCGAGCGTCACCAGATCGGCCATAAACGGCGTCTGCAAATGGGCACTCTCCAGCATCATACCGGTGTGCCAGTCAAAGCCGGGATTTTGATCGAGGAAGACGCCGCTCAGCCCCTCAACCGGCTCGCTCAGACAGGCCAGACCAAGGTTAAAGGGACCAATACCAATGCCGATAAAATCATAGAGAGTGTTATTCATAACGGAGTTCTCACTGGTTAGCCGCATTCAGCGCAGCGTCCCGCGCCCGCTCACGGCCATAATGCACAATCAGCGCAATGACATCTTCAATGTCAGCCGCCGTGGTGGTGGGATTTAAAAGCGTAATTTTCAGATACTGACGACCCTCAACCCGAGTGCCGGCGATCACCGCATTGCCGGAGCGGAACAGCGCCTTACGGATGCTGGCATTGATCTCATCTAGCTGTGCGTCGCCCATGCCGGGACGGGGTACGTAGCGAAAAACCTGGGTAGTCAGTTCTGGCGCATGAAGAACCTCCACGCAGGGATGGGCGCTCAGCAGCTGATGCGCTTTTTGCGTCAGGGTCAGAATGCGATCAAAAGCCTCACCCAGCGCTGATGGCCCCATAATGCGCAGCGTCAGCCACATTTTTAGTGCGTCAAAACGGCGGGTGGTCTGGATACTTTTATTGACCAGGTTTGGTGTGCCTTCCTGCTGCGCGCTAAGCGGGTTGAGGTAATCCGCATGGTGCGTAACGTGACTCAGGTGCTGCTTATCACGAACAAAGAACGCGCCGCAGCTGACGGTCTGGAAGAACGACTTGTGGTAATCCACGGTCACGGAATGGGCTTTTTCAATGCCGGAGAGGCGCTGGCGGTGATTTTCCGACGCCAGCAGGCCGCAGCCGTACGCTGCATCAACGTGCATCCACAGACCGTAGTGCTCACAGAGGGTGGCGATATCGTCAAGCGGGTCGATGCTGCCAAAATCGGTGGTGCCGCTGGTGGCCACGATGGCGACAGGGATCAGGCCCGCCTGCTGGCAGCGCTGAATTTCCTGCTCCAGCTGAACGGCATCCATGCGGTAATGTTCATCATGATCCACCGCAATAACGGCATCGTAACCCAGCCCCAGAATCGCCATCGATTTCTGAATGCTGAAATGGCTCAGTTTTGAGGTGAAAACGCGCCACTTAACCGCATCCGGCGGCAATCCCTGATGCTTAATCAGGTGGCCGGGATGATGTGCCGCACACCAGCTGTCTCGCGCCAGCAGCATCGCCATCAGATTGGACTGGGTGCCGCCGCTGGTGAAGATCCCGTCCGCGGTGGACGGCAGGCCAATTCGGCCCAGCGTCCAGTCAATGACCTTCTGCTCAATCAGCGTGCCGCCTGCGCTCTGATCCCAGGTATCCACGGAGCTGTTTACCGCCGCCATAATTTGCTCGGCCAGCAGTGACGGCAGCACCACCGGGCAGTTGAGGTGCGCCACGTATTTGGGATGGTGGAACCAGACGGCATCGCGCAGGTAGAGGCGTTTAAGCTCCTCCAGCGCCGCATCGTTGCTGCCCAGCGGCCGGTCGAGATCGACATCGCTAAATTCCGCAGCAAGCTCGTGAGGCAGAATACCGCTGAACGGTTTTTCAACGCCTTTCAGCGTGCGGGTCATCAGCGCCAGCACGTCCTGCGTCTGCTGTGCCCAGGCCGACAGCTGCTGGTCATTAAAAATATAATCCTGAGGATCGGTAGCGCTATGAGGCAGATGCAGGCGAGGCACTGCCTGAGTTTGCGAACGTAAGACCATACCCTGTTCCCTTATTGAAGACATAAAAGGCCCTGCCGCCATCTGAACATGGCAGCGCTATACGCCTGGCGACGAGTCGCGAGTGTTGATTTGTCAGTACCTGACAGGAAGGCCGAAGCGCTACGATCCAGCACGATAGTTTTTCTACCTGTTAAAGATAAAAAAACGACACTTTGTGTGGCTTTAGCGCACCATCCTGCTATTTGTTATTGAGAATAGTATTATAAATAATAATCATTATCATTCAACACCATTAATGAGACAAATTTGTTATAAGTGTTGTTAATGATGTAAATGTGATTTGAATCACAAAAACGGACTGCCGTTTAGGGTTTTGGCATGAAACAAAATCCATTCGGGAAAAGCGGCAATATGCGGACGCGGGACATAAGGGGGAGCGCTGTCTGGGAAGCGATAAGGGAGAGGATAAATACCACCCGATGGAACCTTTGCCTTTTGTCGACCACTTAGTGCTCATACTTTGTCCAACTAAGGAATGAGTTATGCGCCTTTCTGGTTTTTCATCACAAAATCTGACGACGCCGCACAACAGGAATCCTGGTAATGAGGGAGTGAGCACCCCGTTACAAGGCGCATCAACCCGGCTGGCTGGAAACGGCTTTTCCGTTGTGTCACGTCTACCGTTAAGCGGCGATGGGTCCTCACTCGCGACGGGCGAAAAAACGGACAGCGAAGCAGGAACGGCGCTTGCGTCGCAGAGCAATCCATCCATCGATTCCCTGCTACAACAGATAATGTCGTTAATAACGGGCAGCCTGTCTGGCGGTGGAGCGTCAGCTTCATCCTCAACCGACAGCAGTGCTGAAGAAAATCCACTGTTTAGCCGCCAGGATGGGCAGATGTCCTTTGCGCAGGCGACCACCACGCTTGGCCGCCACGAAGATTTGCTCAAAAAACCGCTCGACCGTGAGGGGCTGGAAAAACTTCGCGACGACCCGCAAACCCCCTCCGATGCGAAACAGGCGCTGAGTACGATACTGGATAATCCGGAGATGTATGCGGCGCTCGATCAGGCTAAAAATGGAAAATCCGACGGTAAAATTAGCGCGAAAGATATTCAAACGGTGCAGCAAAATCCGCAGATAAGACGCTATGCCGATGCCAAAGCTGAAGACTACACACACAACTATGTTCCCTCTGATGCCGAGCCGGGTTCCGCCTCGCGTGAGATGAGCGCAAATGATGCGATGCGTGAGCTCTATCTCTATTCAGAAAGCCTGCCGAAGAACATCAGTCAGGAAACGCTGCAAAAAATCGCCGATGGCTCGCAGGATATGGGCAAATGTCCGCCTCAGGTCGCCGCCGCCGCGAAGTTCTTTACCGATCATCCCGATCAATGGCAGCAGCTAACCAGGAAGGATGACCCTTCCGCCAGCGTCTCACGGGACCGTTTATGTGACCTTGCGTCTTACAATGTCGCGCTCTCTCCTCAGGAGCATAACGCACTGGAAACGGTTAAAAATAACGAAGACATTTTCTTTAAGGGCGGCGGAATTAAGAAAGACAAGCTGGTGGATATTGCCAACGACTCCAGCAACAGCCAGGAGGTGCGCGATGCGGCAAATCTGCTCAGCCAGCCTAACTCCATGCTGTTTTCTATGCTGGATAACGGCAAGCACGGCGCGGGCGGTAATTTCTTTAATGAAGCGAACGATAAAAATATCAGCAAGGGCGATGTGGATGCCTTTATTCGTAAAGGGAACAGCGCCATTGCCACACCGGATAAGCTCTCAAGGCCCTCACTGAACCCGGCCGATCTCTCTGCGCAGCAGGAGATGGCCGAAGGGCAGGAGACCCAGCCCGATGAGAAGAAAAAGAAAGGGGGCGGCTTTAAGAAACTGCTCGAAGCGCTGAGCTATGTCGTGAGCGGTCTGACGATATTGATCCCCGGCGTGGGTGCTGCGGGCCTGGCCGCAACGGCGGGACGCGCTGCCGCAACGGCAGCCATTAAAGAAGGCGTAAAAGCGGGGGTGAAAGAGGGCGCTAAGGATGCGGCTAAGGAGGGCGTTAAAAACGCCTTGCATGACGGGCAGAATGGGTCGGGCGACGCCTCTGAACTCAATTCCCCGCGGGTTTGGGCGCAGAGCTGACAATTTTTTCGCCCGGCATGGGCGCTGGCATATGGCCCAGGCCGATCGGCCAGGCGGCCTGAAACACCGCGTCTGATACCCAAAAAAAAACCGGCCATGCTTTTGCTGCATGGCCGGTTTTATACCCTTTAACCCCGGCTAACGCGCTGCCTGAGCACGATAGCCGGAAATGACACAGCGTTTAGGGCTTACTCCACCGTAACGGACTTCGCCAGATTACGCGGCTGATCGACATCGGTGCCTTTAATCAGCGCCACGTGATAGGCGAGCAGCTGTAGCGGAACGGTGTAGAAGATCGGTGCAATAATCTCTTCCACATGCGGCAGAGGGATAATTCGCATTCCTTCGCTGTTGCTGAAGCCCGCATCCCGGTCGGCAAAGACGTACAGCAGGCCGCCGCGCGCGCGCACTTCCTCGATATTTGACTTCAGCTTTTCCAGCAGCTCATTATTGGGCGCAACCACAATGACCGGGATATCGGCATCGATCAGGGCCAGCGGGCCATGCTTTAATTCCCCGGCGGCATAGGCTTCGGCGTGAATATAGGAGATCTCTTTTAACTTGAGCGCCCCCTCCATCGCAATCGGGTACTGATCGCCACGGCCCAGGAAGAGGGCGTGATGCTTGTCGGAGAACTCCTCCGCCAGCGCTTCAATCAGCTTATCCTGCGACAGCATCTGCTCAATGCGGCTCGGCAGCGCCTGCAAACCATGCACAATATCGTGCTCAATCTGCTCATCCACGCCTTTCAGGCGGCCTATTTTCGCCACCAGCATCAGGAGTACGGTCAGCTGGGTGGTAAAAGCCTTGGTGGAGGCCACGCCAATTTCCGTTCCCGCTTTGGTCATCAGCGCCAGATCGGATTCACGCACCAGCGAAGAACCCGCCACGTTGCAGATGGCCAGCGACCCCAGGTAGCCCAGATCCTTTGACAGGCGCAGCGCGGCCAGCGTATCCGCCGTTTCACCCGACTGGGAAAGGGTAATCATCAGGCTGTTTTTACGCACGGCAGATTTGCGGTAGCGGAACTCCGACGCAATCTCGACGTCACAGGGCAGATTGGCCAGCGCTTCAAACCAGTAGCGGGAAACCATTCCCGAGTTATAGGAGGTCCCGCAGGCGACAATCTGGATATGCTCAACCTGACTCAGCAGGTCGTTCGCCTTCGGCCCCAGTTCGGCGAGATCCACTTCACCCTGGCTGAAACGCCCGCTCAGGGTGTTTTTAATCGCCATCGGCTGTTCGTAAATCTCTTTCTGCATATAGTGGCGATACAGGCCCTTATCGCCCGCATCGTACTGGACATTCGATTCAATTTCAGCGCGCTGAACCTCTTCCCCTTCGCGGTTAACGATGGTGAAGTTACGGCGGGTGATTTCGGCGATATCCCCCTCTTCCAGGTAGACAAAGCGGCGGGTCACCGGCAGCAGCGCCAGCTGGTCGGAGGCGATAAAATTCTCACCCACGCCGCGGCCAATAACCAGCGGGCTACCGGAGCGGGCAGCGACCAGTACCGAAGGATCGCGACTGTCCATAATGACCATGCCGTATGCGCCGCGCAGCTGAGGGATCACCCGCAGCACCACATCGCGCAGCGAACCGCCCTGCTGCTTCTGCTCCCAGTGAACCAGATGCGCCACCACTTCCGTATCGGTTTCAGAGGCAAAGCGGTAGCCCCTTTCGATCAGCAGCTCGCGCAGCGGCTCATGGTTTTCGATAATGCCGTTGTGGACGATGATGATGTGCTCAGAGATATGGGGATGCGCATTGGCTTCAGATGGCTCGCCGTGCGTTGCCCAACGGGTATGGGCAATCCCGGTCCCGCCGACCAGAGGGATGGTTTCAGCGGCTTCCACCAGCTTCTGCACCTTACCCAGCCGACGCAGACGCGTGACCTGACCTTCTGCGGTGACCACTGCTACACCCGCAGAGTCATAGCCCCGATACTCAAGGCGACGCAGCCCTTCAAGCAGGATTTCAGCGATATCACGCTGGGCAACTGCACCTACAATTCCACACATAATGTTATTCCTGTCGTTATGGCCGTTCTGGCCATTAACTTTGTCTTCTGACCTGATAAGTCCGGAATTTCCGGTTCCCCGAGCCTTGTAGAGAGTGGGGATTATTTTTATTACTGCCTGACTGCGGGCGGTATTTTCCGCCCGGCAAAAAAAGTGGGCAACGCTGGCCCGGATACGGTGCTATTTTTTCTTCACTGGCCGCTGCCAGTCTGTTTTCAGGTTCTGATCTTTACGGTTATACACCAGCCCTTCTGCGATGACATCCTTCATCACCGTGGTACCTGCGGCAATGGTCGCGCCATCGGCAACCGATACCGGTGCCACCAGCTGGGTATCCGATCCAATGAAGACGTTATCGCCAATCACCGTCAGCGATTTATTGACGCCATCGTAGTTACAGGTGATGGTGCCGGCCCCAATATTGACGTTCGCGCCAATTTTCGCATCCCCCAGATAGCTGAGGTGCCCGGCCTTCGAACCTTTACCCAGCGAGGCCTTTTTCATTTCCACGAAGTTGCCTACGTGCGCTCCCTCCGCCAGCTGGCTGCCGGGCCGCAGACGGGCGAAAGGTCCAACGGTGCAGGCGGCGGCCACCTCCGCTTCTTCGACCACGCTGTAGGGGCTGATTTCGCAATCGTCATGAAGGGTGCAGTTTTTCAGTATACAGCCACTGCCGATTTTCACGCGGTTTCCCAGGGTGACTTTACCTTCAATAATCACGTTGGTATCAATGAGCACGTCGCGGCCGTGGATGAGTTCACCTCTCAGATCGAAGCGTGACGGATCCGTGAGCATCACTCCTGCCAGAAGCAGCTTCTCAGCCTGTTCGGCCTGCCAGACCCGCTCCAGTGTTGCCAGCTGCAAACGGTTGTTAACGCCTTCGGTTTCGGTAGCCCGTTCAGGATGCACCGCCGCTATCGTGCGTCCTTCACGGTGGGCGAGGGCGATGATATCGGTAATGTAGTATTCACCCTGGGCGTTATTATTGGTCAGCTTGTCTAGCCAGCGCTTCAGGTCGGCGCCGTTCGCCAGCAGGATACCGGTATTGATTTCATTAATGGCCAGCTGTTGCGCTGAGGCATCTTTCTGCTCGACGATACCTACCACCGAGCCCTCTTCACGAATGATGCGCCCATAGCCCGCTGGGTTATCCAGCACCACCGTCAGCAGGGCAATTCCCCCCTCAGGCTTCGCGGCCTGCAGGCGTTGCAGGGTGCCGACCGAGATCAGCGGCACGTCGCCGTAGAGCATCAAAATATCTTCATCATCGGTAAAGTGCAGCGCGGCCTGCTGCATCGCATGGCCGGTTCCGAGCTGCTCCGCCTGCAATACCCAGTTAAGCGCGGGGTCGGTCAGCGTGGACTGTAAGCGCTCACCGCCGTGACCATACACCAGGTGAATATGGGCGGCGCCAAGCTGGTTGGCGGCATCAATAACGTGCTGCACCATGGGTTTTCCAGCCAGCGGGTGCAATACCTTGGGCAGGTCTGAATACATGCGAGTACCTTTGCCAGCGGCAAGGATCACCACGCTCATTGAACTGTTAGACATAGAAATTCCGATCGTTCCGTTAATGAACTGAAGTAAAGCGCTTTAGCCACGAGTTTACTACATTTTTCTCGGTCCGAAATTAGACGTATCTGTAGGGGTTTACTGAATTTGGCCACCTGAACAGAGGTAATATGCTCACCTCAGAACAACACAGGTGCATCAATGAAAAGAAGAAATTTTAGTCCTGAATTCAAACGTGAATCCGCTCAGCGGGTTGTCGATCAACATTACACTGTCGCTCAAGCAGCGAAGGCTATGGATATTGGTCCTTCTACGATGACTAAATGGGTAAAATAGCTGCGTGATGAATGGCAGGGCAAAACAGGCAAAAAAAAAGGCCGGTGAGAGGTTAATCTCGCCGGCCTTTTTCACCCACTGATATTACATCGCTTTTTTGGTTAACTCGATCACGCGCAGTTTGGCGATCGCTTTAGCCAGTTCAGCCGACGCGGTAGCAAAGTCCACATCACCGTGAGAGCTGTTCATATGCTCTTCGGCTTTGCGTTTCGCTTCAAGCGCGCGGGCTTCATCGAGATCGGTACCGCGAATCGCCGTATCAGCCAGCACGGTGACCGCGCCAGGCTGAACTTCAAGCAGGCCGCCGGAGAGATAAATATACTCTTCGTCGCCCTTCTCCTTCACGATGCGAATCATACCAGGTTTAATGGCGGTCAGCAGCGGGGCGTGACCAGGGAAGATCCCCAGTTCACCTTCGCTACCTGACACCTGAATCTTCTGCACAGTGCCGGTGAACATCTGCTGCTCTGCACTGACAACGTCCAGGTGATAAGTCATAGCCATAGTCAATAACCTCCCGCGAAACCGTTATTACAGTTTCTTCGCTTTTTCCACGGCTTCTTCGATGGAACCTACCATGTAGAAAGCCTGCTCTGGCATATGGTCGAATTCACCTTCCATGATGCCTTTAAAGCCACGGATGGTATCTTTCAGCGACACATACTTGCCTGGAGAACCGGTGAAGACTTCTGCCACGAAGAACGGCTGAGACAGGAAGCGCTGCATCTTACGAGAGCGTGCAACCACCAGCTTGTCTTCTTCTGACAGCTCGTCCATCCCGAGGATGGCGATGATGTCTTTCAGTTCCTGATAACGCTGCAGCAGAGACTGAACGCCACGTGCGGTATCATAGTGTTCCTGACCCACAACCAGCGGATCCAGCTGACGGCTGGTAGAATCCAGTGGGTCAACCGCCGGGTAGATACCCAGTGACGCGATCTGACGGCTCAGTACCACGGTTGCATCTAAGTGAGCAAAGGTGGTGGCTGGCGATGGGTCAGTCAGGTCATCCGCGGGGACGTATACGGCCTGCACGGAGGTGATTGAACCGGTTTTGGTTGAGGTGATGCGCTCCTGCAGAACACCCATCTCTTCCGCCAGCGTTGGCTGGTAGCCTACCGCTGAAGGCATACGACCCAGCAGTGCTGATACTTCAGTACCGGCCAGGGTGTAACGATAGATGTTATCAATGAACAGCAGAACGTCACGACCTTCGTCACGGAACTTCTCAGCCATGGTCAGGCCGGTCAGCGCAACGCGCAGGCGGTTTCCTGGTGGCTCGTTCATCTGGCCATAGACCAGAGACACTTTGTCGATAACGTTTGAGTCGGTCATTTCGTGGTAGAAGTCGTTACCCTCACGAGTACGCTCGCCCACGCCGGCAAAGACGGAGAAACCTGAGTGCTCAGCCGCAATGTTACGGATAAGCTCCATCATGTTTACGGTTTTACCCACACCCGCACCACCGAACAGACCGACTTTACCGCCCTTAGCGAACGGACACATCAGGTCGATAACCTTGATACCGGTTTCCAGCAGCTCCTGCGAGTTGGACTGGTCTTCGTATGAAGGTGCTTCGCGGTGAATTGACCAACGCTCTTCTTCGCCGATGTCGCCTTTCATATCGATTGGCTCACCCAGCACGTTCATGATACGGCCAAGCGTTGCAACGCCTACCGGCACCTGAATAGGGTGCTGGAGGTCTGCCACTTCCAGACCGCGCTTCAGGCCGTCTGAAGTACCCATGGCGATAGTACGAACCACGCCACCACCCAGCTGCTGCTGAACTTCCAGCACCAGACGAGCATCACCATTTTGCACCTCAAGCGCGCTGTACACCTGTGGTACTGCGTCCTGAGGGAACTCGACGTCCACCACGGCGCCGATAACCTGGACAATCTTTCCAGTAGCCATCTTGAATCCTCTACCTAATTCGTTTATACCCCGCAGCCTGATACCGCTGCAGGGTATACCTGGTTAAACCGCGGAGGCCCCACCGACAATCTCGGTAAGTTCCTGGGTGATGCTGGCCTGACGAGCCTTGTTGTATACCAACTGCAGCTCTTTAATCAGGTTTCCGCCGTTGTCGGTGGCCGCTTTCATTGCCACCATACGTGCGGCCTGTTCACTGGCCAGGTTCTCTACAACACCCTGGTAAACCTGAGACTCGACGTAGCGGCGCAGTAATGTGTCCAGCAGCGCTTTCGGATCCGGCTCGTACAGATAATCCCAGGTACTTTTCTTCACCACGCCTTCGCTATTGTCTGCTGGCGGTAACGGCAGCAGCTGAACGATTTGTGGAGACTGGGACATGGTGTTGATAAATTTGTTGCTGACGATGAACAACTTGTCCAGACGACCTTCATCATAGGCTTGCAGCATCACTTTCACTGGGCCAATCAGGTCAGAAAGGGAAGGTTTATCGCCCATGCCGGTGACCTGAGCAACCACGTTGCCACCCGCAGATCTGAAGAATGACAAACCTTTAGAACCGATAATCGCCAGATCGCTCTCAACGCCTTTATCGGACCAGGCTTTCATATCAGCCAGTAATCTTTTGAACAGGTTAATGTTCAAACCACCACAAAGCCCGCGGTCGGTAGACACGACCAGATAGCCGACGCGCTTAACGTCACGCTCATCCAGGTATGGGTGCTTGTATTCCAGATTACCTAACGCAATGTGACCAATCACTTTGCGCATGGTTTCTGCATAAGGACGGCTGGCCGCCATACGTTCCTGCGATTTACGCATTTTGGAGGCGGCGACCATTTCCATCGCTTTGGTGATCTTCTGCGTGTTCTGCACGCTTCCGATCTTACTACGTATCTCTTTTGCGCCGGCCATAAGCTTCTCCTCAAAGCCTTGCGGCTTGTCCGTTAAGGAACAAGCCGCCAGACATTACCAGGACTGGGTTTTCTTGAACGTCTCGAGGAGGCCTTTCAGCTTCTCTTCGATTTCGCCGTTGTAGTTACCCGCCTGGTTGATTTCAGCCATCAGCTCAGCGTGATCGCGATCGGCGAACGCCAGCAGTGACGCTTCGAAGCTACCGATTTTCGCCAGTTCGACGTCATTCAGGAAGCCACGCTCGGCGGCAAACAACACCAGACCCTGCTGCGCTACGGACATCGGCGCATACTGTTTCTGTTTCAGCAGCTCGGTCACTTTCTGACCGTGGCTCAGCTGTTTGCGGGTTGCTTCGTCCAGATCGGAAGCGAACTGAGAGAACGCTGCCAGTTCACGATACTGTGCCAGCGCGGTACGAATACCACCGGACAGTTTCTTGATGATCTTGGTCTGAGCAGCACCGCCCACACGAGATACCGAAATACCTGGGTTAACAGCCGGACGAATACCGGAGTTAAACAGGTTAGTTTCCAGGAAGATCTGACCATCGGTAATCGAGATTACGTTGGTTGGAACGAACGCAGAAACGTCACCCGCCTGGGTTTCGATAATTGGCAGCGCAGTCAGGGAGCCGGTTTTACCTTTCACTTCACCGTTAGTAAAACGCTCAACATAGTCGGCGCTTACGCGGGAAGCACGCTCCAGAAGACGGGAGTGGAGGTAGAACACGTCGCCAGGGAAGGCTTCACGGCCCGGTGGACGACGCAGCAGCAGAGAAACCTGACGGTACGCGACGGCCTGTTTGGACAGATCGTCATAAACGATCAGCGCATCTTCACCGCGGTCACGGAAGTATTCGCCCATGGCGCAACCGGCGTAAGGTGCCAGATACTGCAGCGCGGCAGACTCAGAAGCAGTCGCCACTACCACGATGGTGTTAGCCAGCGCGTTATGCTCTTCCAGCTTACGTACCACGTTAGCGATGGTAGACGCTTTCTGACCGATAGCGACGTACACGCACTTGATGCCGGAATCGCGCTGGTTGATGATCGCATCAATCGCCATCGCGGTTTTACCGGTCTGACGGTCGCCGATGATCAGCTCACGCTGGCCACGACCGATTGGAATCATCGCATCGACTGACTTGTAGCCGGTCTGTACAGGCTGGTCAACCGACTGCCTGTCGATAACGCCAGGTGCAATCACTTCGATTGGCGAGAAGCCATCGTTGTCGATCGCGCCTTTACCGTCGATTGGTGCACCCAGGGTGTTTACCACGCGGCCTAACAGACCACGACCCACCGGGACTTCAAGAATACGGCCAGTACACTTAACTTTCATGCCTTCGGCAAGGTCAGCGTAAGGGCCCATGACCACTGCACCTACGGAGTCGCGCTCCAGGTTCAGTGCGATTGCATAACGGTTGCCCGGCAGTGCGATCATCTCACCCTGCATAACATCGGCCAGGCCGTTTATGCGGATGATACCGTCACTAACGGTAACAATAGTACCTTCATTGTGAGCTTCGCTCACTACATTGAACTGAGCAATGCGCTGCTTGATCAGTTCGCTGATTTCGGTGGAATTCAGTTGCATATGCTCCAGTCCCCTTAAGACTGCAAGGCGTCTGAAAGACGCTCAAGACGGCCGCGTACGCTGCCATCGATGACCATATCACCCGCACGGATGATTACGCCCGCCATTACAGACTTATCAATTTTGCAATTCAGCTTAACTTTGCGTGACAAACGTTTTTCCATAGCGGCGCTGATGTTGGTCAGCTGTTCGTCACTCAATGTCATGGATGAGATTACCTCAACGTCTGCGGTCGCATCATGTGCGGCACGTAGCTGGATAAACTGAGCCAGTACATCGGGAAGCGCAGGTAAACGTTTGTTTTCAGCCATGACCTTAATCAGGTTCTGACCGGCTTCGTCCAGCTGTGAGCCGCAGATAGCGATGAACTGTGCAGACAACGATTCCGGCGCAAGCGCGCCGGAGAGAAGTTCTGCTACCTGTTCATTGCTGGCTACCTCGGTAGCGAACGCCAGCATCTGCTGCCAACCATCGACACTTTGATGCTCAACAGCATAGTCAAAAGCTGCTTTGGCGTAGGGGCGAGCTACAGTAGTAAATTCAGACATCAGCCCCTCCCTCCTTACAGTTCAGCGACCAGTTTATCAACGATGTCGCTGTTAGCAGCTTCATCCACGGAACGTTCAATGATTTTCTCGGCGCCGGCTACTGCCAGCATCGCGACTTGCCTGCGCAACTCTTCACGTGCACGTTTGCGTTCGGCGTCAATTTCAGCCTGCGCCTGGGTGACGATCTTGTTACGTTCCTGCTCAGCCTCAGCTTTGACTTCATCCAGGATCTGCGAACGACGCTTATTAGCCTGTTCGATGATTACCTGAGCTTCTTCTTTCGCTTTCTTCAGCTGGTCGGTCGCATTAGCCTGCGCGAGATCCAAATCTTTTTTGGCACGTTCAGCGGAAGCAAGGCCTTCGGCAACTTCTTTCTGGCGCTTTTCGATAGCTGCCATCAGCGGCGGCCATACGTACTTCATGCAGAACAGGACAAACAGGATAAACGCGATGGCCTGGCCGAGGATTGTTGCGTTAATGTTCACAGCACAATGCCTCTTGTTAAGTTAACTTTCTTCTACCCTTTTCGTTCAAGCTGTAGCTGCGTTAGCGGTCCTTTCTCACTCCAGTTACTGACTTAAGTTAGCGCCTGGAGGTTTACCGGGTAGCTGCCTTGCTACAACTTGACGTTTTTGAGTATCAGTAGAGCAATCTGTTAAACCCACTCATCAAGGGCCAGGCCCTGTGATGAGTACTCGGTTACTTCGCGACGGCGAACATCACGTACAGACCCAGACCAACAGCGATCATCGGGATTGCATCCACCAGACCCATTACAACAAAGAACTGCGTACGCAGCAGAGGGATTAGATCCGGTTGGCGCGCGGCGCCTTCCAGGAATTTGCCTCCGAGGATGCCGATACCGATCGCAGCACCGATTGCCGCTAAGCCCATCATCACAGCGGCAGCCATGTACAGCAGATCCATATTCAGGTTTTCCATGACAGTCTCCAGTTTGTTTCAGTTAAAACGCAGTAGTGTTAAGAAAAGTATCAATGTTCTTCAGATGCCATCGACAGATAGACAATCGTTAAGACCATGAAAATGAAAGCCTGCAACGAGATGATCAGGATGTGGAAAATGGCCCAGGGCACATTCAGAATCCACTGTGACCACCACGGCAACAGACCGGCAATCAGGATAAAAATCAATTCACCCGCATACATGTTGCCGAACAGTCGCAGACCGAGAGAAACCGGTTTGGACAGCAGGCTCACACCTTCAAGGATCAGGTTGATCGGAATGAAAATGGGGTGATTGAAGGGTTGCAGAGTCAGCTCTTTGGTAAAGCCCCCAATGCCTTTCATCTTGATGCTGTAGAACAGAATCAAAATAAATACGCCAAGCGCCATAGAGAGCGTGATGTTCACGTCTGCAGAAGGCACCACACGCAGCGCTGGCAGTCCAAGGACATGCTCGCCAATCCAGGGCAGCAGATCGATAGGCAGCAGATCCATGAAGTTCATCAGGAAGACCCAGACGAAAATCGTTAACGCCAGCGGAGCGATAAGTTTACTTTTACCGTGGTACATGTCACGGACGTTGGCGTCGACAAAGCCTATAACCAGCTCAATCGCGGCCTGCATTTTTCCCGGTACGCCGCTGGTGGCTGACTTCGCCACTTTGCGAAACAGCACCAGGAAAATAATCCCCAGTGCCACAGAGAAAAACATGGAGTCGATATTCAATACCCAGAACGTCGCCGGTGCGTCGTGTGGATTCACTAGCTCGAAGGTACGCAGGTCGAGCTGAAGATTATTCAGATGATGACCTATGTATTCCTGCGGCGTAGAGATTTCTCCTGCAGCCATGATGCCTCTTACCCTTTGTTGTTAATTACAGCCGGTGCGACGATTTGCACAATCACCACCGATAACCAGGCCAGTCCGAGCGGCATAAAGACCGCCCCAAACACCGCCAGCGCCACGACCAGCAGGAGAATGGTGGAGAGAACCTTCAGCACTTCACCTAATGCGAAGCTCCAGGCCACTCGCCCCTTGACGGGATCGCCTGCCCGATGGCGCCAGGCAAAAATCATAAACACTACGTTCGGCAGCCAGGCTGCCAGCCCACCAAAAAGCGCGGACAAGCCCCATGTCAGATCTTTCAGGGCAAACAGCGCACCGATTATGACAAAGGTCACCAGCTGAAGAAGCAGCACGGTTCGGGCAAATTTTACTCTGTAAAGGGACACTGACATGACGCTGAAACTCTCCTGCCCCATCCGGGGTATGTCGCGTGTCGTATAAAACTGCCTTTGCTCTTTTGAGTCAAGCAGCAAAAAACGTGCAAATTATACGGTGCGCCCCTGCGATTTCAATGGATAAGTAGCGAAAAGGTGAACAATTATTTAAATTTCTTTCCAGAGGCCCATTTTAGTAATCTGCGCAGATCGTCATTTCGGTGTAAATTCTTCACCGTCAGGCCGCAATATTGGTTACAAAGCGTGCGTGAGATCACATTTCAGCAATTAACTGCCGCTAATTCAGGCAGGAATAATCCTGGTTTTGGGTGTACAAAAATATAAATAACATTACATTTCAACCAACTGGGAAAATTCACGTTAACAAAGGCCGTTATTTGGGTTGCTTTGTGTTTAATACCAGGTTGTGCCACAGCTGATTCTTAATGAATCCATTCCTTATGTGGACTTATAAAGAGAATATATTTACATCCGTGATTATCGCGTTAAGCACTCTGCGTGCTCAAAGTGATATCCATGATAATAGGATGTGAAATTACCGTTAAATGTAACAAAGTAATTCATCGAAAAATCACGCCCTGTTTTAACCTGGATGAAACAATTCACCGAATAAAAAAGCGATGAAGAAAAGCACTCAAGAGCTGTTTTTTCAAACAGGGTCTTTCAGATCGGTTCTATCACGACTGGATGGCCTGCCCCTGTAGTCACTCAATGTAACTAAATTTGAGTGATATAAAGCACTTAGTGTTTGTAAGGCTACTCTGCATCCAGGCTATTATTGAGGGTTATTTAGCGCAAAATCTTTGCCGCAGGGCGGCAAAAGTGCGCAAATAAGCGACGATTATCGACGCTGCTCTGACCCGGTCACCATAATTAAATGGCGTTCACCCTCAAGCTGGGGCACCGTGAGTTTTACCACCTTCCTAAGAGTAAACCCTTCAGGTAACGCGGCGATTTCGTCCTGCGGAACGGTGCCTTTCAGGGCGTAAAACAGGCCATTTTCGCCCGGCAGATGGTGGCACCAGGTCAGCATATCATTTAAAGAGGCGAAGGCCCGGCTTATCACGCCATCAAACGGCGGCTCGGCAGGGAAATCTTCAACCCGGCTTTGCACAGGCGTAATATTGTCGAGCTTAAGCTCATGCTGCACCTGCTTAAGGAAGCGTATACGCTTGCCCAGGCTGTCTAACAGGGTGAAGTGCGCATCGGGACGGACAATCGCCAGCGGTACGCCTGGCAGGCCCGGCCCGGTGCCGACGTCGATAAATCGCTGCCCCTGCAAATGCGGTTCAACCACGATGCTGTCCATAATATGCCGTACCAGCATCTCCTGCGGATCGCGAACCGACGTCAGGTTATAGGCCTTATTCCAGCGGTTAAGCATCTCAACATAGTCCACCAGCTGTTGCTTCTGCCGATCGGAAAGAGAGATGTTGGCCGCACTGAGCAGCGAAGAAAGTTTGTTTATCACGAAAGGGCCCAAAATAGGCGGGCGAACGCGTCGCCCTGGTTTATCACGACAAAAACAGGCGGACGGAAGCAGGTTCCGTCCGGTGAATCAGGCGCTTTTGCGCAGTAATCCCTGTTTTTTCAGGTAGATCAGTAGAATGGATATCGCCGCTGGGGTGATCCCCGAGATGCGCGAGGCCTGACCGATGGATCCCGGCTTGTGATCGTTCAGCTTGGCGATCACCTCGTTTGAAAGGCCACTCACCTGCTGGTAGTCCAGCCCGGCAGGCAGCGCGGTATTTTCATTACGCAGCTGGCGATCGATCTCCTCCTGCTGACGGGCGATATAGCCTTCATACTTGACCTGGATTTCAACCTGATCGGCTGCCTGATCGTCATCCAGCGCGGGCGCAAAGGTGCTCAGGGTCATTAGCTGCGCGTAGGTCATTTCCGGGCGGCGCAGCAGATCTTCGCCGCTGGCCTCTTTGGTCAGAGCCGCACTCAGCACGCCATTCACTTCCTCAACGCAGGCCGACGCCGGGTGAACCCAGATATCACGCAGGCGCTGGCGCTCTTTCTCGATGCTTTCCAGCTTCTGATTGAAACGCGCCCAGCGGGCATCGTCGACCAGACCCAGCTCGCGGCCCGCTTCTGTCAGACGCAGATCCGCGTTGTCTTCACGCAGCATCAGACGATACTCCGCGCGTGAGGTGAACATACGGTAGGGTTCTTTGGTTCCCAGGGTGCAGAGGTCGTCCACCAGTACGCCCAGGTAAGCCTGATCGCGACGGGGAGCCCAGCTCTCTTTATCCGCAGAGAAGCGTCCGGCGTTCAGACCGGCCAGCAGGCCCTGAGCTGCCGCTTCTTCATAACCGGTGGTGCCGTTAATCTGGCCGGCAAAGAACAGGCCATGAATAAATTTGCTTTCCAGCGACGGTTTCAAATCGCGGGGATCGAAGAAGTCATACTCAATCGCATAGCCCGGGCGCACGATCTTCGCGTTTTCCAGCCCCTGCATAGAGCGGACGATCTGCATCTGCACGTCAAACGGCAGGCTGGTAGAGATACCGTTGGGGTAAATCTCGTTGCTGGTCAGCCCTTCCGGCTCCAGGAAGATCTGGTGCGCATTGCGATCGGCGAAGCGCATCACCTTATCTTCGATGGAAGGACAGTAGCGTGGTCCAATTCCTTCTATCACCCCTGAGTACATCGGGCTGCGATCCAGGTTATTACGGATGACGTCATGCGTTTTTTCGTTGGTATAGGTGATGTAGCAGGGCACCTGCTGAGGATGCTGTGACGCATTCCCCATAAACGAAAATACCGGTATGGGCGTATCACCGTGCTGCGCTGCCAGTACGCTGAAATCAATGGTTCTGGCATCAATGCGTGGAGGCGTGCCGGTTTTAAGACGGCTAACGCGCAGGGGAAGCTCACGCAACCGGCGCGCCAGAGGGATCGAAGGCGGATCGCCAGCACGACCGCCGCTGTAGTTATCCAGCCCGATATGGATCTTGCCATCCAGGAAGGTGCCCACGGTCAGTACCACCGCTTTTGCGCGGAACTTCAGGCCCATCTGGGTCACAGCACCGACGACGCGATCGTTCTCCACGATCAGATCGTCAACCGCCTGCTGGAAGATCATCAGGTTTGGCTGATTCTCCAGAGCGGTTCGTACTGCCTGACGGTAAAGCACGCGGTCAGCCTGAGCACGGGTTGCCCGTACCGCCGGCCCTTTGCTGGCGTTTAGTATCCTAAACTGGATACCGGCCTGGTCGATCGCATGCGCCATCAGACCGCCAAGGGCGTCCACTTCCTTCACCAGATGTCCTTTCCCGATGCCACCGATCGCCGGATTGCAGGACATTTGTCCAAGCGTATCAATGTTATGGGTTAATAACAGGGTTTGCTGACCCATTCGGGCAGCCGCCATAGCGGCTTCGGTGCCCGCATGACCACCACCGATTACGATGACGTCAAAAGGATCTGGATAGAACATGGTACTGGACCTCGCGGTTGTGCGATTGAGTGATTGCTGTCTGGGGTGAGGATTCTACTCAACTTTAGGCGATGGCGAAAGCGCATGGCCTGACAGGTAATTAAAAAGAAGATCTTTTTATTTAGAGATCTCTTTATTAGATCTTCTATTAGGATCGACGATCTCTGTGGATAAGCCTTTTTTACCCATAGCGATCAGGGTCTTAAGCACGATCCTTTGCTGTGAACGATCGGTGATCCTGCGGCGTATAAGCTGGGATCTAAATACCATGTTATGCACAGGCTCCGGCAAGGTGCCAGGTTGTTACTGGGATAATAACCGGTTATTACCGTGAAATGAGCATAGTTATCCACAGCTGACCGCCAGTTAATTGAGCAAAAACGGGCATAATTTACAAAACTCCCCGCGTTTTTTGCCTTAACGTCGATCGAAAATGTTGATCGACGGTCAGGATCGTTAGCCGATCAGCGTTTTCCAGCCGGTTAACCAGGCTTCTGCGGGATCTTCGGGGATCT
>NZ_CP155072.1 GCF_039621855.1 Erwinia sp. HDF1-3R
CAGTCATCTGGTCAATACTGTGCTGCTGCCGGGTAAACATCATGTAGGGAATGCACACGCCGCACAGCAGCGACATCGCCACGTCCAGCCACCACAGGGCGTGTGCCACCTGAATAACGTCTGCGCCCCAGCGCGGAAGACCGAACGCCAGCAGGCCATTGATGATGGTCGCCATGCCCATCGGGATGGTGCCGAAGAACATGGACACGGTTGAATGGCCGAAAATGCGCTTTGCCTCTCCGAAGTACATCACCCAGCGGGCCAGATACATCACGGCAAAGACGCTGAACAGGAGGATGTTAAACATCCAGAGCCCCTCGGCGACAAGGCGCAATCCCGGAACCTGCCAGGGGAACTGCGCCAGAGACAGCGACAGGATGCCGGTCCCCATGGTCGCGGCGAACCAGTTAGGCGTGAACTGTCGTATGGCCTCTTTCGGGCTGCTCAGCGCGCTCAGCGGACGCGCACCGTTATGCAGGGTGAATATTTTATCGTTCATGCCGGAATCTCCTGAGTAGACAGAAAGATTATAGGCATGTCAGAGTAAATCTTTAAAACAGGTTATTTAGCTAAAATAAATCTATAAAAGTGATTAACCACCCCACTTTGCGAAGGATCGTCACTGCGCTGGAGTAAGGGAGGTTTCGCGTCAGGTCTGCGGCGGGCTTTTAATCGTGGCCATGACACGGTTCTTTTTCAGGTCAACCACCGCAATGCTGAGGTCTTTATTCAGCACCCACGCGCGGGTACCGTCCTTGTTGAAGACAATCGCCTGACGGGGCGCATCCAGTCCGGTGACGGTGGACACCACCTTACCGGCGGCGGTATCAATAACGGAGAGGCTGTTGTCGCCAAGGTTGCCGCTGTAAACATAGCGGTTATCCGGCGTCAGCGCGGCACCGTAAGGGTCCTGACCCACGGGAATGGTTGCCGTAATGACGTGCTTTTGCGTGTCAACCACGGCGATTGTGTTGCTGCCGCTGTTAGCCGCGTACAGTGTGCGGCCGTCTGCGCTGACAGAAATGGCGCGCAGCTTGCTGAAGCCGGTTATCTCGCCGCGAATGTCGCCCGTCACGGCATCAACCAGGGTAATTTTATCGCCCTTAAAGTTGGTGACGTAGACGGTTTTGCCGTCCGGGCTGATTTTAATGCCCTGACGGGGCTGGGCAAAACCCGTCACAACTGCAATGGGCCGGTCATGTGTAAGGTCATACACCGAGAGCGTGCTGGCGGCCTCGTTATTCACATACAGTCGCTGACCGTCACGACTTATGGCCGTGCCGAATGCCCCGGGCCCCAGCGGCAGCGTGGCCGCCACGTCAAGCGTCCCGGTGCTGATTTTTTTGACTACGCCGAGACTGCTGTCAGAAAGAAATATGGCCTTACCGTCCGGAGAGAAAAGTGCATTACGGGGGGTGACGTAGCCCTTCATCACCTTTCTGACTTTCCCGGCAGCCAGATCATAGACCACCACGTCTGAGCGCTCACTGTAGGACGCCACCGCCGTTTTTTCATCGGGACTGACAGCAAGGGAATTGTTGTGGATATCGCCGTCAAACGTCCAGCGCGCTTCTGCAGCACCTGCGATGGTACTTATGAGGAGAAATGCCACCGCGGTCAGTCCCGGGATTCTGTAATTTTTTATCATTATTTCTTCCTGCATAAAGTGAAAGATAAAAGCGCATTGCCCGATTGAGGGCTTCAGAATAAGCGTGGCA
This sequence comes from Erwinia sp. HDF1-3R, assembly GCF_039621855.1. Classification (NCBI taxonomy): domain Bacteria; kingdom Pseudomonadati; phylum Pseudomonadota; class Gammaproteobacteria; order Enterobacterales; family Erwiniaceae; genus Erwinia; species Erwinia sp. HDF1-3R. Next base: position 1,719 of record NZ_CP155072.1, read on the forward strand.
GATTAAATCCCGGCGGGGAAATCGATTTTCCGGCTATGTCTTACCACCCGTCAACTTTCCTCCCTGCCAGTAAGCATACCGAAGTGGTTCAAGGCTGAATAATTCCTGTTCAGAAAATAAACTTCAGAGGAATGGTAACTTATTTTTTTGTTTAAATTGCATTCCACATAAATGGCGATATGAGTAACCGTATGATGTCGATTCTTGGTGATATGGCACCTGGTCAGGAAATTTATTCGATCGACGAAAGCTTTTTGGACTGCACAGGTATTGCTAGTTATATGCCATTAGAAGAATTTGGTCTTCAAATGCGTAGCCGTGTTATGAAAGAAACGGGATTAGTAATTGGCGTTGGTTTTGGGCCTACAAAAACCTTGGCTAAGCTGGCTAACCATGCGGCTAAGAAATGGAGTAAAACTAATGGTGTGGTTGATCTCTCAAGCCCGGAACGTCAGCGCAAACTGATGGCGATAGTTGACATAGATGAAGTCTGGGGTGTCGGAGGGCGTATCAGAAAGCGGCTGGAGGCCATGGGCATTAACAAGGTGCTGGATCTGGCTAATTGCAACACCACTATGATAAGAAAAAATTTTAACGTCGTTCTTGAGCGTACAGTTCGAGAATTGAATGGAGAGTCCTGTATAGCTCTTGAAGAGGCTCCCCCACCGAAACAACAGATTGTGTGCTCCAGGTCATTTGGACAGCGCATAACTGGGCTGGAGGACATGCAGCATGCGGTTGTAACGTATGCCACCCGAGCTGCAGAAAAAATTCGAGAGCAGGGTTCAAAATGTAGGCACATCAGTGTCTTTATAGCCACTGGCCGTTATGGCGATGAACCTCAGTATGCTAATACTTCATCCTTAACCTGTGAATATCCAACCAGTGATACGCGTGACATCGTGGGTTTTGCTATCAGGGGCTTAGATAGCATATGGCGTGATGGTTATCGATATGCCAAAGCAGGCATCATGTTAGGTGATTTTTACCAATCCGGGATCGCACAGCTTGATATGTTCAGTGAAAACCAGCCTAAAGCCAATGCGGATGCCTTGATGGCAGCTCTGGATACTATCAATAAATCCGGGCTTGGGAAGGTTTGGTTTGCCGGGCAAGGAGTTGATAACCCATGGCTTATGAAAAGAGACATGCTCTCGCCAAGATATACTACAAGCCTGAAGGAGTTGCCCATCGCTAAATAATACACTTGGCTATATAAAGATGGTGCTGATTAAATTTATTTTAGTTACATCATTCTAATTTAGCGCTTAATGTTTTAGGAGCTTTAACTTCAGGATTTGTATCGTATTTAATTCTATAATGTATATACATATGCATACGCATTAATCCTCATTCAAGTATATACATTTGTATATACATAAGATGGCTCGATGAGATTGCCTGTACTTTGGTTAACGTCAGGAAGCTTTATTGATTAAGTTTTATGTATATACATTTGTATATGCATAGATCTGCATTTAAGTATACCCATTTGTATATACATAAAAGAGCTCGATGAGATTGCCTGTACTTTAGTTACGTAAAGAAGCTAAATCGATAAGGCGAAATGTATACTCATTTGTATATACATTTCGCCACTAAAATTAAGTGTTTTCAATAAGTAGCTGAGCAAGCTTTTCAATAAACTTATCGTCTTCAAGATAGCAAGCTGCCCTGAGAACTCGCGAACGAGTAATGTTTTTCTGAGGCAATTTCTCCTGAACTTTTTCAACTAGCATCGATAGGGCATCATCATCTAGGCCAGTAAGCCGAAGGTTCATTTGTTTGCCTGTAGTGATATTTCTTCGCTCAGTTACACGCGTTACACCTTTTGCTATGCGATCACTTCTTGCCACTCTCAGCCTCCTCAATCTGCTGCAGAAGCTCTTGAGTAAGCGCTTTATAGTCACGGTAAGGACGTTCGTTTTTAGCAAACATCATCACTGGTCGATGAACCTCTGTAGCTTGCTTAAAAAGCTCACTCTGACGGATTTCAGTTTTAGCAACTCTGTAACCTGCATCACTGATGTAGCCATCAATAGCTTTTTTCATTTTTGAGTGAGATTCGTTAACTTTTGTCTTTACAAGTGTATATACAAAATCTTCGTTACGTCTTACTTCTCGTACAACCTGGAATAGATCATCAATACCTTTCACAGCCCTGCGATCCATGTCTACTGGTACGACGATTTTATCCGTTATAAGAAGAGCATTTTCGATACTTAGGTCGATAGCTGGTCGAAGATCGATAAGTATAAAGTCGTAGGTAGTTTTTAATCTGCTCAGTCCTTCGTCAAGAATATTCAAACGGTGACGGAAGCGTTCGGCACTACGAGCTTCAACAGCAAGAGTGATGTCGGCTGGTATGACATCCAAGTTTTGGATAACGTTTTCACCATCAAGAGCGGTATAAACCAGCTTGTTTGTATCAAACTTGGGGTCTTCAAAGAGATCAGTGATTGTAAAATCTTCCTCACCCCGGCCAACGTCATCACTAAGGTTACCCTGATGATCTAAGTCAACTAGCAGGGTCTTATAACCTGCAGCAGCCAGTGCGCAACCCACAGCAATACAGCTCGTTGTCTTAGCGACGCCACCTTTACTGTTTGCAAAAGAAATTATGTAGGGCTTTTTCATTTTGAATCTCTATGTATATACAAAGGTATATGCATATTACAGGTGTGGCTTAAATTGTCAATGTATATACATAGGTATATACAAATCGCTCGCTTAAATCATGCATCTTTAAGATCTGTCAGTTTGGGTTGAGTTCGGACAGATATCAGTTGAGGAAGCATCTTTTTTTACTTGGTTCCCCGACTATGGAATCCAGCGAGAGACGTGTGCAGCATAAGCAACATCGCTTCGTGAGATGTAGCGCAGCCTTGAGAATGGTGTGTTAGAAAGTTCTTATCTGATGGACGTTGCGAAATAAATAGTATGCACCTCGCCGAGGCGCCCTATCGGTGAGGACACTATCTGGCTAAGTTAAGGCATTACGAACATTGCGGTGTAATCGTCTGGCTGTGAGAAGAGCAAATTTAGTTGATTCAGTTAGAACAATTCCTAAGATTAGTAATACAGAGGATTTACAAACACTTTCTATGTATGTAACTGATTTTTAGACTTAATTTTTTTAGTAGAGAACTTCTTTGTGGTAAGGATACAGGGAGGTGTTTGAAGCTCACCGAGTACATACATACAGTACATACAACCTTTTGTTGAATATCTACGTCACTGATCATAGAATGACAGTACAGACTTTATACATAGATGCACATTGCCTATCAAAGTACATAGTCAAAGTAACAAGGTGATTTTATGAATTTACATAAAGATATGACTCCGATGCAGCGCATCGAGGCTTTGAAAAAATCAGGGATCACACTCTTTCCTAATCTGAGTCAAGAGCAGAAAAGAGCGGTAATGTTCATTCAAGATGAACCTGTCATCATCGCCCAAAAGTCTGAACACGATCACTGTTGCTAATCAGTTTGCAGGCGTCGATGGGGCTAAAGCTTCATCGACTCTAACCGTCATCTTCTCTACTTCCCCTTTATCTTTGTAACAAACAGTCACTGCTCCTTTCATCGCCTCTTTATATTGGATGATAAGACCTGGAGCAGGTTCTGATACCGATACATATTTAACATTCATAACGAATCCTAAAACTGCCGAATAGGTTATTGAAGCGGGAAGCACAAACCCCTTTAGAAGTGGCTCCGATCTGTCCCTGTGTATAAACTGTAATTCAACGTCGTTATCGGTCAAGCGTCCCGCAAGCATTCCTCCAATCACACCTTTGCGTGATACGGAAATAACAAATTTTTCAGGTTTATATCTGGACTTGAAGAAAATTTCCTCCCAAGACCATTTACCATAACCTTCTTTGAGTTTAGATGTGTCTGGCCAACTATCTGCTGCAATTGCAATTTCCGCGGTACATGTAGCAAAACTTATGTCTGGGTCATCATTTTCAGGATAAGCTTGAGCGTAATCAGCGTTAAAAGCTTCAGATGCCAATCCGTTCACTTCGGATAAAATTTGATTGAATTCATTTTTATTCATTATTCATTCCAGTAAAACCAGCCCAACAGAATTCTAACACAACTCGAATAACTTTTTCTTTGCATGCTCCTGCATGTGATGAAAGTTATCCACAGAAAGCGACTCAAGAGTAAGTGTTCTGTTTATTACTAAGCTTCGTCTAGCTAACGGCAATTAATGACTTAATTGATTCTTTAAGCATGGCAACAGCCTCATTGCCCGGCATATGAAACTGCACCCTGTGCCGGGCCGCCACGTCCAGCGCAAACACCTTCGTGTATATGTTATGTGACTCAGCCAGCATTACTTCGAGTTCTCGTAGTCGTTATGTCACAAGAGGCGGGAGAGAGCGCCAATCGCCTATGATGCCGGCAAACCTCATGTCAGGTATGAGGCTTTCAGAGACAGAATATCCGTTTTCATCCACTGCATCGCCATAGTCAGTTGCTGGCGGAACGCACTCCTCACCAAATCGCTCCAGCTTGTAAATCAGTTCTGTGGATAAGAAAAACCGATCTTTCTCGTTCTGGACCTCTACTTCCATGGCAATTTTTATCTGCTGCCAGTTTCTCGCGGTGCAATGTGAACTGGTGTGTAAGCATTAGAGCTATGAGTGCCACACCCTCAGTAATAAATCCTGTCGCTACATTCCCCCGGATGCCCGGCCCTTGGTTAACCACCTGCACCGTAACCGGGTGGGATAATGCTGCCGCTATTCCGTCAGTAAGGTTGTCTGCCTGCATCAGCCTTCCTTTATAGATACGTCATTTCGACGCATTTAAACTGACAACCTCATAACCCATTATGTTGGGGCGTGGGGGATTGACGCCTTGGCAAAGCTGAATCTCAGCTAGCTTGGAGAGACGGCCGCTAAACTTCTAAACTACATTGAGTCACGCCTTTACGCCCTCGCCATGACATTCGTTATAATTATTGACGACTTGGACCTGTCACAGGCCGCTTCTCTCTACGCGGCCCTGCTTGCCGAATCTACCACGCAGGATGAGAAAACGCTGCTGACGCTTTACCGGTCTCAGTTTCACATGATGAGTGAAGAGGGATTTCTGGAGGAAGCAGAAGAGTTCCGCGCCGCGATGCGGCGGCTGCCGCTGTAGCGGGAATATTTTTGAGAGGCTGAAACGAGAAAAAGCACCCCGACAAGTGGTTTTTACGGTATTGTTTCTGAAGCGTAAGGTTGCATCAACATTGATCCAACCCGAAGTTAGTACTTGCCACGATGAAGCAAAAAAGTTTTTTAATCCCGCTATTCACTCTCCTGTATAACGCCGGAGCGTTCAGTCAATAACATTGCAAAAGGCTGAATAAAAACTGGTTTTGATAAGTGATCTAAAGGAATGCGATTATGTTGATTGAAACGCTCTATATATCCGGATTCAGAAATTATAATGAAACTGAAATCAATTTCAGAGAGTCAACGCTTATTATTGGCGCAAACGATATCGGGAAAACAAACCTCCTTTTTGCACTCAGGCTTTTACTGGACAAAAGCCTGTCTGAGTTAGATCTGGAACCTATGGTTAATGATTTCCACATAGACTCGGATGGCGTACAGTCACAGGAAATCGAAATAGTCGTCCAATTTTGTGAAGTCAGGGAAGATGCTGTCATCTCAAAACTGAGTGGATATGTAAGTGAGGATGATGAGCTTTATATTAAGTATCATGCTTGTCAGTCCACAATGGATTTTACAATCAGCTTAAGCCACGATGGTGTAAGTTACGATGAGGTGCCAAACCGTTTTTATCTGAAATATCTTAGCCTAAAGTATATCAATTCCCAACGAGACCTTGAGAAATATATCCGTCTGGAAAAAAAGCACCTGTTGAGGCTAGCACAGGATGTTCGCAGTGAAGAGCAGAGCCAAAACGACGGCGAGGTATTCACTGTCCTGAACCAGTTGCTGGCCGAGGTAAATGAAAAGGTCCGTGAGATCAGCTATGTAGCTTCGGCGACTTCAGAGCTTAATACCGAACTTCGTAAGTTGTCTTACAACCATGAGCGGCTAACGGTACAGCTGGATACGGGCGCGATAGGCGTAGACCAGTTCATTGAGAAACTTGAACTCAGTGCCAGCACTAACGGTAAAAAGCTCATGCTGGGTGGAGACGGGTTTAATAACCAGATACTTCTCGCACTATGGAAAGCAAAAAGCCTTCGAGAACATGATGTTACCAGTGAAGTTGTCATTTACTGCATTGAGGAGCCGGAAGCCCACCTGTTTCCACATCAGCAAAGAAAGCTTGCTTCTTACCTTATTGAAAACCTGCCAGGTCAGTCTATTGTCACCTCCCACTCTCCCCAAATTGCCGTTAACTTCCGGCCTGACTGTATTATCAGGTTATGTGCAAGCAAAGGTTCCACAAAGGCGGCAAGCAACGGATGCTCTGCCTGCATCAGTACAGCTTGGGACGAAATGGGATATCGGATGAGTATCATTCCGGCAGAAGCATTTTTTGCCAGTGCGGTACTCTTGGTTGAGGGGCCTTCAGAAGTGATCTTTTATACTGAGCTTGCCAAGGCACTAGGTCTCGATCTCGATCTCCTTAACATCAGCATTCTGTCCGTCGATGGCGTGCAGTTTGAAGTTTACAAAAAAATACTGCAGGCCCTGCACATTGGCTGGGTAGCACGTACGGATAATGATGTGGCGAAGGTACCGCATAGGCAGGAGTGGAGTTATACCGGCGCGAACCGTGCGCTGACGCTATGCGGGTTGGCAAAAGGCGGACATGTGTCCCACGAAATCACCTCATGGGAACGGCATAATGAATGGGGAAGGGTTACTCCCCTCATTAACGCAGGTGGGGTATTTCTTTCATTTACTGATCTTGAAGGCGACCTCTCTTGTGATTTTACTGCACACCTCTTGGATTTCTCAGGGGCAGCAAATGCTGATGCTGCGGCTGATTTCCTTCGGGACAAAAAGGCGATAAAAATGCGGTCATTACTGAAGCAAAAACGGCAATTTTTAGCTGAGCTGGCTGATAAAGATATCGCACGTCCACTTTTAGCAGTGCAAAAACTAGTGCGGGGTGAGAAATGAGGCTGACTGCTGAACAACAGGATGCTGTGGACTTTACGGAAAACCTCGTCATCACAGCCTGCCCGGGAAGTGGTAAAACAACAATTCTTACCCATAAAATTTCCCAAGTGCTGACAGGTTGTAGGTCGCATCAGGGCGTGGTGTCTTTGTCTTACACGAATAAATCCAGCGATGAACTCAAGGCGCGGTGTATGACTTTAAGCAAAGACATAAAGGCTAGCTTTTTCGGGACAACAGATAAGTTTTTACTGAGCGAAATAGTGATGCCTTTCATAAAACATATATGGCGCTGTTCGTCAACGGGGCTGGAAGTAATTAAAGCCAGCAACTTGGATGCGCAGAACATGGAAACGCTTACCCCGTATTTCATTCCAGACAATTTATCAGAAAACACCACAAAGCATGGCATGTCTGCTCTGGAAAGGCTGTATGAACGGGGGGTTATAATACTCGAAATGGTTCCTCTCATAGCTTTATATGTCATGAGTGAATCTATCGCGTGTCAGCGGTATTTAAAAGTCAGATATAAAGAGATATTCGTTGATGAATATCAGGACACCGGCTTCTTTGCTCACCAGATATTCAGGCTGCTCGTTGGATTGAAAATTAAACTTACTGTAGTCGGGGATGTTGACCAGTCCATTTATCTCTATGCGCATCGCAGCGCAGACTCTCTTAAAGATTTTATCCGCCACCCTGATTTCACTCATAAACAGATCACATTAAATCATCGATGCCATCCTTCAATTATTAATTATGCAAACCGATTGAAAGATCCGGACTGCATGCTACTTGATTGCGACAGTCTTGTGGTTTATCACAAAAGTGTGACAGGAGATCAGACCAATATCGCTGCCTGGATTGACGCCCAACTTGCCGGATTAAAAAAACATTTTTCCATTGAAAATAATAAAGATATTGCCATACTGGTCCGGAGCAACCTGTGTGCTGAGTTGATCGCCGAAAATCTGAGAACAGCTTCTAGAACGTACCTGGACGATAACTTAAGTAAGGCCGGAGATAAGGTATCAGGACTGGTTAAAGCATTGCTGCATTACAGATACAATAAAAAAACAACGGCTCAGCTTGTCCTTGATGATTACCTCAGCACTGTTGCCAAACGGAGCGAGGTAGTTCTGGCCCGCAAATTCATCCGGCAGGTACGTACCACCTCTGATGCCAACCTGTCAGAAGCTATCAGACTGGCTGTTTTTTCATGTACCGGCTGTGAACTCAATGAGACTCACATTACCGGAATAAACGATGTGCTTATGGTACCCCGTATTAAAAACAACTATTTGCATGTCCGGGACGATGAGGTCCAAATCATGACGTTGCACAAATCAAAGGGGCTGGAATTTGACGTCGTAATACATCTGGATTTGTATGACTGGGTGTTACCTGCAAGGGAGTATGTCAAAGGCAGCTACGATGTAATTTTTCAGAATGAACAGCAGTGTCTTAACCTTCACTATGTGGGTGTTACTCGCGCCAGAAAGGGAGTAATCCTGATGCATTCGACAAAACGATATAATGCTAAGCGAGAGCTAAAAATGGGGAATCCCTCTCAGTTCCTTATAAGGCCGGGACTGAAAGGTTTGTTTAAAGAGCTATAGCAATGCTACTCCAATATTACTGAATATCCCCAGATATCAGAAAGATATTGAGCGTATTTCTGCTTTATAAATACGGGCATATGCTATAAATTAAATGAGCATTCAATTCCTAAATTACATGGTAAAAATTGTTTTGATAGATCTTACGAACACTATTAAAAGCCTTAGTAAGCAATGGCTTTTATTATTTGTGATAGATGAGATCCTTAGTTATCTCATACTAGTTGGTTTAAATATCACTGTAACTTTAATTAAGACTCGCATTTCGTCTAAAAAAATTCAATCAAGGAGTTGCTATGAATAATCAAGAAAATTTGAATGGTAAGGGATTGCATACGGAAGAACTGCCTTCGAGTACTGAAAATTCAAAAATAAATGACTTAACTGAAAATGATGGTTGTTCAAATGTTAAAGATGGTAATGGTTCAGTAATGGCGGAAGTGAAAACCGTTAAGGAGAACGGGAACATTGATAACGATGTTAAATCAAACTTTGATGATAGTCATTCTATTAATAAAGGTTGCAATCAGGATTGCAATTGTTGTAAAAAAAATGACAAGACAGAGAAAAAAGACCCGTTAAATGGATGGTGGGTTATTTTAATGATCTTTGCTTCTTTATGCTATTGCTCTTTTGCCATTCCTATATGGAATGGTGCAGAAGAAGCAACTTGGTGGTTGACATTTGTTGGTTTAGGTACATTATTTATATCCCTCTGCGCCTATTGCTACGACGAATTTTTTAACACTAAAAAGGCTAATTCCCTTTTGAGATCGCTAAAAGTTTTAGGAGATGTTGGTGCAGCAATTATTGTTTTTGGCACCTTCAGACAACTGGCAGTCGATTGGGGTGATTTTGGGAAATATTTTGCTAGCGCATTGACTGTAATAATATTGTTTCTTACCGCGTGCAAAACAAAGAACGATATTTAGAAGAAAAACGAAAAAGGCAGAGGTAGTTAACCTCGGCCTTTGTTCAAGTTCCTTCAGCCGTTATGGGCATCTGGTCAGTTGCTGGATGGCAACGATAATTTGCGCTCCGGTTAGCAGAATCTGCATACACCAGGTGTATAGTTGCTCAAGTTATTACTTCGGCATCTTCTTCTCCGGAGAGCGCCACATACCGGGGGTGCTTTTAGATTATCCCCTCACAATGCGTACCAGAGTTAGCATGTACAAGCAGCCCCGCAGCCCAATTGTTACCAGCTTTTGAGTGCAGAAAATTAACTCGGTTTACCAGACCATTTTTTTTCACCTAGTGTCATTCTGAAGAAAAAAAGTTCTATCCAATGTGTGTGAATTAATATTGGCACGAAATAATAATTTTAAAGCTAAAATTGTGAAACTGAGTGATTCCATCACGCAGTTTTGAATCATTCATTACCACTAACCAAGTGTCCAGGTCATTCAGCGCCTCAAGTATCATTTTTCATGAAGTCAAATGGAGGAGTATCGTTATGTACTCGCTCTGGAAGTTCTGGCAGCGACGAACGATTTGAAAGCCTGTAATTCTCGTATTCATTACGCATTCGCGTTTCAATTGAGTAAAAATCTTCCTCATTAAATGAGTATGGCCTTTCCTGAATTTTTGCAAGAGCATCTGACAATGCGAAATCGGTAAAAGGGTTTAGACCAATAAAATTTCCTGCCAGCATGTCATCGACACTTTTGACATTGATGATTGCCGAAAATTTTTCAATAGCAAGACTAGTATCCCAGTTAGATACAAAGAGGAGCAGTGCTGAAAAGGCACGGAATGTAGCTTCTTCGCCACTGATACGCCGTCCAGCTAAAAGTTTTTTCAATGGGTTATAACTGTACAAAATCAACTGGCACAGCTGATTTGTCATGCGGTATTCATCACGAAGTACTGAAGGATCAAGCAATACCTTACGTGGTCTTTCAGGATCCACGTAATCTTGTAAGGTATCCAAGACCTGTGGATAGATGCCTTCCTCAAATAAGCGCCAATCGACAGCCTGATGGATTCTATAGAATTCTGATTCAATGGCATGGCGCCAGTTAAATCCTGGAATAAGCGTGTGGGAAGGGTGGAATGGCAGGATATGCTCACGGAATGAGCGTGGGATGCGCCTACAATGAGTACTGATATAGCATAGCCAGTTTACGTAATCCCAACTTACAGTTACCTTCAATTCAGACTGTTTTCTCTTTTCAAAAAACCATTCCCGCATGCTCCACATCTCGCTTTGCGAAAAGATACCAATTTGAATACCTGCACAGACCCATTCTCGCAGAATTGCGGAAATTCGGGTTCTGTCTCGCGTAAAGCGAACAAGTGAACGGCTTACTTCTGCAGAGATTTTGTCTTTATAAAAATCACATAGCGGATCGTGTGCGCTATTGCCCTCTGGAGTGGTGAACCTAAAATGTGCCCTCCTCTGATAACTGCCTAGTGTAGCGCTCACAAAAGAAGCCCCGCCTGCTTTGCAGACCGGGCATATCGCATCATGACGAGCCAGTTCGTGTACATTACTTACATCACTACCTGACAATTGAAAATATTGCTCTGCATCCAATTCTCTATTATATTTTTTTGAAAAGGCCGTTTCTGTCATGCTATTCACCTCATCGTTAGTTATTTAATGTTGAGTCGCGGAACAATAGCCAAAAAAATTGAGTTATATTCCAGTAGCCCAGAAATATTCAATATAACTATTGAAATTAATTTTCGTATGCATCTCTGTTCTCTACGTAATACGCTCTACCTTCTTTCATTACTGTATATTTTTGACAGGGCTGGCCCTTATATAAATGTTTGGCAAAATTTAAATTTATCATTCTATCCAGAGCTACCTGAACATCAACTTTTTGAGTTGAGAGTTCGCTAGCTAGGCGGTTTAATGTTGGGGTTTCTCTCCATTCCTCAAGCTGAATGATTTTGGATAAAACAGAAAAATCAAAATCACTGATTTTTTTCTCCGGCACTGAGTTATGGTACTTATAATCATCAAAAGCATTTTTATCCGTTATTGAAAAATCAAAGTCAGGGAAGGTGCTCTTAGTGTAATAGCATAATTTTTTTAGGTTTTTTTCTGCCGCGCATACTGATTCGATGAAGTCATCATGTGCCTTCCTTGCTTCAGCATCCGAGTGAATTCGAAATTTTGAGTCAAACTTAAAAAGATTTTTATTTGCAGTTTCTGTGAAGTATCCATATAAGCTGAAAGACTTTTTCAAGCTTTCATCCAAGGCGTTTACTGATAGCAGTATTTCTTTATCATATAAGTGAAAATTAGAAGAGTTTATTAAGGCCGACAGCCCGTCGGCATAATGTGTTGCAGGGATATAAACCATAGACATCTTGCCATGATGGAAGAACTCATCCATAGATGGAATGTGAAGCTGGCTAAATAACTTGTAAAGACTTTTTTTGTCTGCTTTTTTTTCTTCTGAATCCTCTTTTGTCATCCCGGGTTTTGAGTCTATTTTATAGTTTGCGTATAAGATGAGTAAGCCCACAATGAATAAGATCCATCCTATATAGGTTGGAGCCGGAATGATTGATAGATCATACTTCTTTTTTAAATACGCGTCTAAATAGGGCCCCCATGCAGGCGTGCTTAATAGAGTTACACCTGATGTTATTACAAAACGGACAGCCCATTTCCTTGGCTCCGGACGGAATAATTTATAAATGCGTTCAAAGGCATCAGTAACGGCATCAATATCAATTTTCAATGATGAATTCCCTATAGTTTTATCAACAAATTTATTTAGTCGTACAAATAAACTAGGTTGCGGAATGGTTTTACATCTTGCTGCTCTGCAGCAATAGAGCATTTTTTTGACTTTTTGAGCCACTGCTCTCCCATATTATATGGTGAAATGACGTAAGTTAACCATTACTTATCTAAACGAGGATCGTCTCGATGTCACATAGGATGAATATTAAGGCTGTTTATGTTGAGTTGAGCAAAAAAGGGCACCTGACACTCTGGTTTAAAGTTGAGCATGAGCCCGGAGTTCGCGTGTATCTGTCTATCTCCAGTGCAGACGAGCGTGAGCTTGCATGGTGGGATTATGACTCAAGTAGTTGGTTCCTGAATAAAGCTGCTGAGCATCTCTGCTGCAAGTCTACTGAACTCAAAGAAGGAGTGGGTGATGAGTTGGACGACGTTGCTTGCGATTTATATCAGGCGCTTTATCACTGCTAATTCTTTAGTTTTACTTGGGAGGTCATCATCAGATGCCTGAGGATGTTAAAGCCTTATGAACGATATGGTATATAAAAAGATCATGAAATATATGACATTTGAGTATACCCAAATGTCACCCTCTAAAATCATGCGTTTTTACCTTTAAGTCATGATATAAAAGTCATGCTATCCTTAGTCATAACCTAAAAGTCATTTATGGGTAAAAAATGTACATTTTTGCTTATCTGCGTGCTTCCACGCGAGAGCAGGACGCTGAGCGTGCCAAAAATCGTCTTCAGCAGTTTGTTGCCGAACGTGGACACCGGATTGCCAGCTGGTACGTTGAGAATGTATCTGGCGCGTCACTAAGGCGACCTGAACTGATGCGACTACTTGAGAACGCGGCTCCGGGTGATGCGATACTGATTGAACAGGTTGATCGTTTATCTCGCCTTGATGATGATGGCTGGAAAACACTTAAAGAGCTTATAAGCAGCAAAAGCCTGTCAATTATCAGCCTGGACCTGCCTACAAGTTATGTCGCGCTCGAGAACCATCGTGGAGATGAATTCACCTCCGCCATGCTGCGCGCTATAAATGCCATGATGCTGGATATGCTTGCGGCCATTGCGCGCAAAGACTATCAGGACAGGCGTCGCCGGCAGAGCGAAGGGATAGTTAAGGCAGTGGAGAACGGAAAATTTAAAGGCCGTCAGCCGAATCTGCAGATGCATCAGAATGTCATTAAGCTGCGTCTGCAAAACGGGATGAGTATCAGGGAGACAGCTTCGATATGCGGCATCTCAGAGCGTCAGGTGATTCGGATTACGCAACGCCATCTCATTCACAGTGATCCGGAAGGACAGGAGGGGGAGGGTGAACAAAACAGCATTTAAAAGAGGAGCTAAGGCGGCTGCATTCTATAAGATAGTTTCCAGAACGGCCAAAACTCTTAATTCAGCTTCAGTAAGTTGGACTGTGCGGCACGGCATGCCTTCTTTTATAGGACGCCTGCCTGTACCTCTTATCGGAATCATATTAGCCACATTAGTACTTATGAGCGGGCTGGTTTTAGGCACTATCGTGCTTTTGAGCTGCGTTTTTATTTACATGTTAAGTAACATCATCATTGCAAGCTCTGAAGATTCTGATACTTCTGAGCCTTTAGCTGGACACCAATATCGTGATGGCAATGAAGGGTTTGGTATGTACAGTGGTCCTGAAAGCGCAAATGTCACATCGTCACGGCTGGATTTAGATGATGAAGATGACTAAGAGCAGCATCCTTGCCGCTTATGAGTAATTTTTTAGAGCTTAACTGCTTTTTTTGCTAATTCAGCTGCACTACCTCCTGCTTGCTGTACTTGCGAAGTTCCGTTTCTGAGTGCGCCATCGAGTGCACCACCCACTCTGATACCTGCCCATGAAAGCGCACCCATCCAGAATGCCGGCAGCACCAGAAACATGGTTGCCATCACGAAGTTCATGATCAGATCATCCGAACTATTCTGGAAGCCGGCCATGTTGAAGCTGCTGTGCGTGTCCGAGCTGTAGAGCGCCGTCAGCAGCCAGCTGTCCAGCCAGCGCGCCAGCTCCCACCAGAACGTCAGGAAGTTCAGGGCGAATACCACAAACGTCAGCGTGATAACCGTCTTAATCTCATATGCTGAGAAGGCCAGAATAAGCGGCAGAACCACCACCACGGCCATTAGCAGTACGGCCTGAACCATAGGCAACGCCTGCCGCATGGCGTCAAACGCCGGAAATGCCGCGACGCTTCCCAGTGCGGTTCCGCCGATCGCCGCGACGCGCGATACAGAGTTATCCAGGGTGAAATCCGCATTGCCGCCGTAGCCGGCATAAACGTGGCCGCCCTGTGAAACCGTCAGGCTTTCCGGGCTCACCAGGCGGCGTATTACGGCCTCCCGGTAGTCGGGCGCATTGCCGCCGATCATGCTCATGGCCGCCGAGAGGCGGGTCCATAAGCTCGGATCAGCCTGGTCCACGACGCGGGCCTGAAGGCCGGTTTCGGCCTTGCTCCACCATTCGCTGCAGGTCGGATAGCCGCCCCGGCCGGTGTCCGGCCGTCCGCTGTCCCGGCTTTCGCTCCACGGAAATGCGGCGCGGGGCGTTTTTGACTGCAGACTGCCGTAATAGCTGCCCAGGAACGTCTTACTGCCAATCCACTCAATGTCGCGCAGGGTGGATTTATCCTTCGTCTGCCCCTGATCCTCGCGCTTCCACATGTACAGTGCCAGGGAATAGCAGTCGTTGGTGAAATCCTGCAGCTCCTCGGCGAGCCCCTTGTTATTGATGCGCGTATGCTGCACCTCAAAGCGGATCTGGCGCATGTCAGGACGGCAGGGAATGGTGGCGACGGATGCCTGAGTAATACCCTTTGCCAGCTTGTGCATCAGATACCACCACACGGGTGCGGCGGCCGTCTGGTCGTTCAGGCTGGAGATCACGGGCGAATAGCCGGTGTCGTCCGGCGCCTTGGGCGTCCAGGTGCCACACGTCTGCGCGCGGGAGGCATCATATTTGATGGTGCTCATGTCCACGTTCATCAGCGGCATGCAGCAGGCAATTATCACCAGAAAGGAGGTGTAAATGGCGTGCTCCATCCGGGGAATGGACAGTGCGCCCTTGTTTCCCTCATCTTCACCTTCCTCCCGGACCTTAAGCCAGATGCCGATAAGACGAAAGGCCACTGGGGCTGCAAAAAGGCCGGTACTGAGCAGGATATTCCACAGGCCGTTATTAATGACCCAGCCGAGCAGGGTCAGAAAATACTCCAGGTAACTGTTAGTCAGCATTATGACGCTCCCGTGCCGCTGAGCAGCACCAGTTCACACACCAGAGCAAAAATAACGCTGACGGCGGCAATCCGCATAAGCGGCTGCCGGTACTGCGACCTGAAGCCCGGCGCGCGCAGGATTTTCAAAAATCCCCACGTCAGGGCGCCATATATCGTCAGGCGCCACATCATCCAGCCGTATTTCGCCTGCTCCATCCACTTGCTGAAGGCGGCCGCCTGGTCAGGATTTTTGATCACGCTGTCTGCCATAACCATCGCGCCCAGCATCAGAACCAGCAGCGTGCCGGCAATAATCAGCGTGCGCTGCAGAACGGGATGACGACGGAAAAACGAGGCGCGGCGCGCCTCCTTTACAGGTTTCATGGTGCGGGCCTCGCTCATTTGCTTTCAGTCTCAGGCACCGCCAGGCGGTTCATGCGGCTGTCAGTGTTGTCATCGCTTTGGGTCTGCGGGTTGCTGTTTACGCGGCCATTTTCGCGCTCGATAATGGTCAGCACGGAGTTGCGGGACAGCTCGCGTTTGAGCTCCATTTCGTTACGCAGCGCGGTAATTTCCCTGTCGATGGCAGTTACCCGGCGGTCGCCTTCTTCAATGGCGGCTGTCTGGGAGGCGGCGTTCGGCTCTGACATGCCGGTGACGATCATACGGCGCATAATCAGCGCTGTTTCTACCGTATCAGCCATTGCCAGCTCGCCCGCAAGCCGGGCTGTGAGTGCGGCATTGTCAGGATCACGCTGCAGCGCCCTGATGACGCCGGCTGTGATTGGCAGGCTGCCGGTTTTAAGCTTCGCCAGGTTGGTGGCGTTGGGCGGCTCAGATCCGTTAACCAGTTTCACAAGCTGATCCGTATTCTCTTTTGTTGTTTCCTCAAGAATAGGGGCAAAGCCGGTGCCGGCCTGAGTGGCTCCCGGCTGTTGTTCGTCATCGCCACTGGTGCACTGGGATGCATCAGCGCAGGTACGCAGTGAGCTGTCGCCAACCACCTGGACCACGGCTTTTGCCGCCTCTTCTGCGCTGCCATATTTTGCGCACGCACCGCCGTTGCAGCTGCTGTTGCTGATTGGCGTGTTGCTTAACACGGGCTGGCCGCGTTTTTCATGGCCGCAATCAGCGTGCCCTCGGTCATGGGCGCGGGCGCTTTCGTCACGTTGTCTTTTACAGTCCCGCCCTTCACGCGGCATACGTCGCCTTTGTCGAGCGGCGGCAGGCTGGCCGGCGCGTCCTCTTCGCCTTCCGCCTCGTCGTCCTCCTGCAGGCCGCTGAACAGCGTTTTCCAGCCGGGCACCACGGTAACGCGTCCGCGCGTCCGGAACAGCTGGTTTCCCAGGTTAAACGTCGCGCCGGTGACCTTCCGTTTCAATACGCAAATCAGGGCTCATATCCCGGGTAAACATCACGCTTTTGGATATGTAATTCCCTTCGTCTTTTCCACCGAATTCAAAAGCATCGGGGTGAGTAAACATCATAGATGCACGTTCCAGACGTGTACCGTCAGTTGGCGAGCACGGGCGGAGATGTACCGGTAACAGCCAGAATGCTTCAGTGACTGCCAGGGTAAAACTGTGCCACTGGCTCGGGGATATCCATCCGCTCTGCTTCAGCGTATAGGTAACGTGTTGGGGCGGTACGGAGATTGGTGTCATGATAAATCCTCAAAAAAAGGGGATTTATCCCCCTGATGGGGAATAAATCCCCACAGGGTTAAGTCAGATTAGAAAGATTCTAATCGGCTAATTGCCAGATCGCCCAGGCCTTCAGAGTGTCCATTTAAGGAAATCCGTTCATGCAAAGAGCGGTCAAGCCTGATGCTCATGGCACGGATGGAGTTAACCAAGTCAGCACAGCCAGAACTGAGAAAACGATCCTGAACCATACCGAACTCAAGGTTGTATATGACGTTGATCTGAACGGCTATCGTGAACGGCAGCTCACCGTATAGGTGCACCTGCTCGTCAAGGTCGTCCAGACCAAATCGCTGATAGGCTAATGCCGTAAGCATGTCGCACTCGTATTTAGCTAACTGCAGCATATCTGCCAGGTTTGTTGAAATAGTCATATTCCACGTCCCTTTACTGATATGCATAACGCAGGTTTGCCATCTGATTCGCCAGCTTCAATGCAAAACGGCGAGCCTGACGGTAAGAGCGGAATACCTCATCCGGCTTTTTCAAAGAACCAAACCGGTGATTACCGTAAAACGTGCCGGAACGAGTAAGTATGCCGGCCGTCCATTTTCCTGAAGGTAACTGTTGAACCTGAACCTTGAAGCTGAGTGATCCAGTCCGGTTCGTTATCCACTCTTCTTTTCTTTTGCCGGCCGCAACGTGATCCCGCAGGGATAACGCTGCAGCGAAGGCTGCTGAAAAGATGCCTTTTATGGAAAGGGAGGTTGGTAATAAAAGGGTAATCATGGTGTTTCTCCTGTAAAAACGGGAAACACCTGCCCTGTCGGGAAAGATGTTTCCCGAGGGGATCCGCTGAGCGGATGGATGGATGGATGGTTAAGAAGGTAATCAGTTCTGACGTGTTAACACAGCAAGTGTCGCCAGTGCTGACGTTGCCATTTGCGCCGTTTTACGGGCCGCTCTGAACGTATGAAACTCACCGTGACGGCTGTGCACAAATGCTTCCGACGGCTGTCCGTCGATCACCTTACGGGCCATAACAATGGCGTGGTAGCGACGATCGTCAAACCAGACATGGGAGCGGTATTCATGCAGACCGGAGGGTGAGGCAAGCCAGGGCGTTCTTCTGATAACAGCTTTGAGTCGGGGACAGTCTGAAACAACGCGAGTTGTGGCAGAACGGGCCAAATCAAACGGTTTGCTGAGCTCAGTAAGAAACGAACGGATAAGTGACATGATTTCTCCTGAAAACGGGAGAAACATGCGCCCGCTCGGGAATGTTTCCCCGAAGGACGTAAGGCCGAAGCCGGATAGTTAAGAAACTACATGTACCCCATTTATTTCCCGTGCGAGAGTTTGTATTGAGCACACCAAATCTGCACAGGCCGGGGCGAGAAAATGTCCTATATCAATTCCGTACTCGAAGGTGAAAATAGCGATTTCACTATCGATATGCACTTCATGATTAGGATCATCTATGCCGAGTTTTTTATAAGCTAATGCAGTGAGCAATTCGCTCTCGAATTCAGCCAATCTCAGCATATCGGACAGAGTTGTTGATAGATTCATCATAGGTAAAGTTTCTCACGATAAATGGAGAAACATTAGCCCGATCGGGAATGTTTCCCCGAAGGACAAAGGCCGAAGCCGGATAGTTAAGAAACCTCGATCGTCACGCAGTAGGAGCGAAAACTGACGATATCTGCTTCCAGAGGTGAGCAGATGTACCACACTTTACGTGTACTTCCTTGCAGGCTTTGGAAGTGTTCGTTTGTAGCTACCCGAAGGCGGTCATCTCAAGCTACGAGACCATTGGTGGTTGTCCGAAGACAACGTGCGAAACAGTTTAATAATAACGTTTATTGTACTTATTGTTCAAGAAAATATTATTCATCATTGATCATTCGATTATATACGCGGGCAACATATGCACCCCGCCCGTCGCCATGCCCGAGATCCATTGAAACAAGCGCCTCAGCCTCCTTACGACTCATTCCATTTTCAACATGAAAATTAACAGCGTCGCGAGCATAAGCATATCGCAGGCTGTGCGGGGCATTAACGCCAGTCATACCATTTTCTCTTAGAACATTATGAAAACGGTCAAGCGACTGATGAAGAGTAGGTTTATTAATCAGCTTTCCATTATTTTCATTTGCATAAGAAATGGCTTGATTCAATAAGAGCATGACTTTCTCACGCTCAAATATTGTGACGTCCCGTGCCCGTCCACCTTTTGATCCAAAAACAACGCTTATTTTATTTTCACCGGTAGCTAAAGTTTGCTTCCAGGTTTTCAGGGATTTTGCTGCCTGGACAACTTCTTCTGCACGAAGACCTATATATCTTGCAAGCTGAATACCGATCGCCACTCCTTCATCTTTGAGCGAGACAGCAGCCACGATTTCGGCCAGTCTTTCATCAGTAATTGCAATTTTCTTCCCTTCCCTGCTCGCCCCTGAAATATTCATAGCCTCGTTGCTTAACTTTTCATGCGAGGGATTAGCAAGGATATTTCTGCCTCCCTGTGAAAGCACAGACCGAATAGCAGCCATTTCATTCTGTAGCGTTCGGGAAGATATATTCTCTTCCTGTCGGCTTCTTATATAATTCTCGATATGCTTTGTTTTAACATGACTTACGTCCCGAATCTGAATATTAAGGGTTGCCAGTCGCTCCGAAAAGCGGCTGGCAATCTTAGAACGATCTGAAACAGTTTTAAAACTTCCTCCGCCCTGGCGTGCCAGCGTCACGAGTTGTTTACTTAATTTATTGGACATATCCACCTCTGCCAGAATCCAGAACATTCAGCACGCCTGTGCTGACCGTTCTGTAACTCTGTGCGCTTACATCTCTTCCCCGACGGCGTGGTTGCCTTTGCGCTTCCTGCGGCTCAACTGGTATCTGTGCATCGGGGCGGCGAAATGTTGAGTTCTTGCGAGGCTTCCCCAGGTCTCTGACCTGTTTGCGGCTTGCGCCGTGCTGACGTGAGTCAGTCTGCCTCCGTACATCAGTTTCCTGATGTCGCCATCGATACCGAGTCGATCATTCTCCTTCTAGTTAAACGCCCCTGACGTTTCGTTCGTCAGTGCCGCGTTGTGGTTGATAAATAGCCAGAGTTGTTCTGAAAACACGTACTACGTGCACGTCAGATTGTACCGGCCCGTTGAAAACCGCACTGTACGTGGGTTTGGACGTTATGCGCTGCGCGCGTCACTTTGTTCTCGTTTCACTCGAACCAAAGTGACGCCGCGCAGCTTCATGCTCCTAATGCGTCTTCCGCAAGCGCCCAAATGTTCCAAATGGGCTTATGCGTCATAGCAAAAGTCGGATGCAGCTCAGGCCGTACACCTGAAAAGCTTCATAACGGAAGTGTGCGAAGCAGCATAAGCTATGCCGTTCGTAAGATGCCTGGCGTATGTGAAAGCCGTGGCTGAGATGTGTATGTAAACCTTCATCGCCTGCGACATAGATGCGCTGTTAATGACGATATCCGCTTCCAAAGGTGAGCAGATTTACCACGCTTTTGCGTTCTCCCTTTCAGGCTGCGGGAGTGTTTCTTGTAGCTACCCGAAGGCGATCCTCTCAAGCTACCGGACCATTGGTGGTCGTCATAGACGACATAGAACAGTTGAAAATATATCAATCAATCTGTAGAAATGTCAAATGTTAGATTTGCAATTAATATACAAGACTAAAGTTCATTACAGGAGTAATTGTGAATATTGAATGGTTTAAATTCGGTAGTTATGTATTACCTGCTATTGCGATGGCACTTAATTTTGCTGCAAGATTTAAGACAATTACAAATGAGAGAATATCTATTTATAAAGATATCAAACCGCTTTGTACAGCAATAGAAATGAAACCACATGAGATAAAAGCGATTGACAAAGAAATAAAGAATCTAATTCTATTTGAGGCCACGAGAATTAGAAACCCTCATTTAGCTCAGCAGCACTTAAAAATATTAAGTTGCAATGATCTTAATGATATTCAAAAATCAAGAATTAAGAAGCTTGCACATTGCATTGATCAGGAGGCTAATGACACCGAAACAGGAAATAAAGAAGTAAAGTTCACACTCAATAAAGAAAAATACAAAAAAAGAAAAATGGAGGGATTCGGTTATGTAATCACTTGTCTTATTGCTTATTACATACTTTTCTTTTCGGCTCTTAGCTTTCCCAAAGAAGACATTCCAATTGCAATAGCAATAGCAATGCTTGTTATGTCTCTTGGCCCTGTCTGGATTCTATTAGTAACAATTGCTACATATCCCGTATTTGGGTTTTATAAAGGCAACAAAGATATAATCGATTCATTGAATACTTTCTACAATGAAAGCTAATCTTTGTCAGATAAAGAACAAAAACAATGGATGCATTGTTTTTTTATTATGAGGACATCAACATGAGAGAGACATTAACAGGAAAAAATAAAACATTTATAAATCAGTAAGATTTTTTGCGGCAACTGAATTTTTATGTAATTTTGATAAATCTGTCAGGTCGTTAAAGATCACTATATTAACAGTATGGGACCGGAATAACCCCCCCTACTTTTGCTGCCACGTTCTACCAGTAATGCGCCATAGTGGTTGATATGAGAATTGCCCCTAATTTGGCTGCCAAGTTTTGCCAGTGCAGCGCCCAATAAGCCGGTATGGGAATCGCCCCTACTTCTGCTATCGGGTTCTTTCCAGTACAGCGACCAATAGGCGGTATGGGAATCGCCCCTACTTCTGCTATCAGGTTCTGCCAGTGCAGCGCCCAACAGGCTGGTATGGGAATCACCCCTAATTTTGCTGTCAGGTTCTGCCAGTGCAGCGCCCTATATGACGATATGGGAAACCGCCCTACTTCCGGGGGCACCGGAACGGCAGCTGGGCCACCGTCGCCAGTTATGGGAAACCGCCCTACTTCCGGGGGCACCGGAACGGCAGCTGGGCCGCCGGCGCCAGTTATGGGAAACCGCCCTACTTCCGGGGGCGCCGGAACGGCCGCTGAGCCGCCGGTGCCAGTTATGGGAAACAGCCCTACTCCCCGGCGTGCCGGAACGGCAGTTTAGCCGCCGGCGCCAGTTATGGGAAACCGCCCTACTTCCGGGGGCGCCGGAACGGCAGCAGGGCCGCCGGCGCCAGTTATGGGAAACCGCCCTACTTCCCGGGTGCCGGAACGGCAGCTGGGCCGCCGGCGCCAGTTATGGGAAACCGCCCTACTTCCGGGGGCGCCGGAACGGCAGCTGGGCCGCCGGCGCCAGTTATGGGAAACAGCCCTACTTCCCGGCGTGCCGGTACGGCCGCTGAGCCGCCGGCGCCAGTTATGGGAAACAGCCCTACTTCCCGGCGTGCCGGAACGGCCGCTGAGCCGCCGGTGCCAGTTATGGGAAACCGCCCTACTCCCCGGCGTGCCGGAACGGCCGCTGAGCCGCCGGCACCTGTTATGGGAAACAGCCCTACTTCCGGGCGTGCCGGAATGGCCGCTGAGCCGCCGGCGCCAGTCATGGGAAATAGCCCTACTTCCGGACGCTACGTGATGGTAGCTGGCACCTCGGTGCAGAATATGGGAAACAGCCCTAGTAAGAATATAGGGCTGTAGTGAGGAAGGTACAGCTGAGGATCTGATAAATAAATGAAATATCTTATTGTTTTGGATAGATATTAAAAATTAACTTCCCGTTAGAATCTGCTTGATAAGAGACTCGCAAAGGGGTTTTATCATTGATCTGTCTTAGAGCAGGTTCTAAAAATGTACGTTTGAGTTCTGCGAGATTAGATTTCTGAGACTCGGGCAGCATGAATCTTTCAGAAAGCCAATCATGCGAAGTGACCCAAATCTGAGAGCTTCTGAACTGGCAAAGGCTCTCATAAAGTCGCACAGTACGCGGGTTTTTGAGGCTTCCACAGTCCCTGAGTGAGTAGGTAGTGAACTGACTTCCCAGTACATACAGATAAGGCAAAACCTTATGGTTAAACTCTATTTCCCATAACCCTTTACTGGAACGTCCTCCTGCTTCTGTTAACCAAGGACGTGCGATCACATCGTGGCGGCCAGTCTTAGGATAGAAGATGATGGCAGAACGTGAGAGCTCGAACACACCTTCTTTAACGTCACGACTAGCCTGATTACGACTTACATTGAAGATATCTTCGTAATCTGCAACAGCAACGGTAAATATTGGATTTGCAGACTCCTCTTCATCTGTGAAGTAAGTTTGCATAAGACATAGCCACAACACACGTTTTGCCTTCAAAGATAAATGATAAGCAGCTTCAGTCAGCTCATTAGATTGCTTAACATTTATCTTTTTTTTCAACACATTAGCCATAGCAATAATCTTTTATGGGTTAATTTATGTCCCCCACAATATCACTCAGTACACACAAGTCAACTAATTATTAATTCGTGTGTGATGTAGGGCTAATTCCCATAGCATGTAGGGCTGATTCCCATACGAAGAAGGGCTGATTCCCATATTAAGTAGGGCTGATTCCCACAACATGTAGGGCTAATTCCCAGAAACAAGGCGATTTTATTCAATAAAATCATTGGCTTAATCCACCCTAAAAAGCTTTAAAAAGATATAAAATACTAATTAAAAAGCTATTAAAAATAGTGCTGTGGATAAGTGGATAAGTTAACATCGGCATAGAAACCGGCTTCACTACGTTCACCCGGTCAACCCCTCTGCAGCGCAAAAACAAGTTTTGCACTGCCTCGCGGTTTTGATTCAAAACGAACGAATCTTCACAAGTACAGTGACTTTATACTTCTATTGACTATGACAAGCGCTACACTTAATCTTCTACAAAATGATGATTTTAGGTGACATATGGCGCAGAAAAAACAAATGACACAGCAGGAATGGGATCGATTAGTTCCAGCTATGGCAACTTATGCGCACATAACAACTGAGATCGGTTATGCAGTTTTAGTTGAAGGCGAAAGGCAGACAGATGTGGCCGTTCGCGTAGGTCGGACAAAGCAAAACGTAGCGAATGCAGTAAAACGCATATGGGAACTCTACCAACAGGTGACAACTGATGATGGAGAAAACCTTGAATTAGTCAGTGTTTGGTTGCCAAAACCGGAAGCGGATAAAGTAAGAACGATCGCGGCTAAATTTTCGATCAACGGTGATAAAGTTAAATCGTAGAAGATGGAGCACAAATGGCGTTTCAATCCCCTGCAGCTAACTTCACAGAACAACGTCTTGATTTTACTAGCCTGGTAAACCTCTCCTCACATTCCTCATACGTCTTCAAAAGCGCAAGCGATTACCCTGATATTGGTATACTGAAAGGGTCATTGCTGGCAGTAGATCGAGCAATCCCCTTTAAACATGATCAAATCGTCATTGCTAACGTTGGTGATGATCTTGTACTTCGCCGCTTACTACTCACTCCGATAGCAGCTCTCCAAGAACTGGATGGTCCTAAAACAATCACACCAATGCCGTCCAACCAGGATGTACCAGTCTGGGGTGTAATCGCATACGTCCTGACTGATATGGCTGGATCAGGTTTTAATTTCAACGAAGAAGCGTAGCTAATCCCCGCCTACAAATTTCATCTTGTAAAAAACCCCTGCAGAACAAATACTGTATACATAAACAGTATTTTGATGAGCCTATCCCTATGTTTGCGCTTGCTGACGCTAATAATTTTTATGCCTCTTGCGAAAGGGTTTTCCGCCCTGACCTGAAGGGGAAGCCAATTTGCGTTGTGTCTAACAACGACGGATGCGTGATAGCACGCTCAGCTGAAGCCAAAAAGTTGGGAATCCCAATGGGTGCACCACTTTTTAAAAATGAGCGTTTTTTCCGCGAAAATGGCGTGATTGTCTTCTCAAGTAACTACGCCTTATAGTAAGTTAAATGGAATGCAACATCTTCGGTATAAACTTTAATCAGTTGTTATGAACTGAAAGGGGAAGGCCGTGAACACTTCCATGCATTCCGCATCTGCTCTTCTGCTGACTGAGCAGTGGCTTACAATTCTTTCGAATTTAGGAAGAGCCAGCGCAACTATTAAAGCCTATCGAAGTGCCCTGACGCATTTTTTTGCCTTCTGTGAAATACACGACATTGCTCCTGAAAGAGCTTCCTTTGAAGACATTGCAGGATATATCCGACCTCAGCTCCCTGATATGCCGTCGTCCGTTGCAAGCGCCACGCTCCAGTTGCGCCTTTCAGCTCTTCGTCTCTGGTATGACTTTCTGGTTTATCAGGATATTTGCAGTCTCAACCCGTTACCCCGTTCGGGTTTGCCTGGTGCCATTTATACCGGACGCGGCCTGATCCCACGTATCAACCGACTCCCCGTTATTCCCGATGACGGGGAGTGGCTCAGGTTCCTGAAACACGTTTCTGCAGCGCCTCTGCGTGACCGACTGATGCTTGCTCTGGCTTATTATGGGGCGCTCCGACGTACTGAAGTGACGGCTCTGAGGCTTGAGGACATTGACCTGGCTCATCGCCTGATACGCATCCGGGCAGAAACGACGAAAAACAGACGGGAAAGAATGGTCTGCTATAGCGCCGACGTTGCGCCGGTACTGGCAAACCATTTTCAAAAGCTACGGCTGGAAGGCTGGTCAGGCGGTGCTTTGTTCCGTTCCGTCTCTGACCGTAATTACGGCGCTCCTCTCTCTTTCTGGAGCTGGAGTAAAACCGTACGGAAATGGGCGGCAGAGACTGATCAGCCAGACATCACCACGCATACTTTTCGTCACCTCCGGCTGACGCATCTGGCACGGGCCGGATGGAAACTGCATGAACTGGCTACTTATGCAGGGCACAGGGACCCACGTACAACACAAATTTATATTCATCTGTCGGGAACGGATATGGCTGCCCGCATGGCTGCTGCCGTCGCTGAAACCGACCGTAAGATTGCAGGGCTTATCTTTCAGGCGGGAGCCGTGTGATGAAAGCAGAAACAGGAATTCATAAAATTTATGTCCCCTTCAGGCGTTCAGATTATCAGCTGAATAATGTGTTAAGCATTGAAGAGCTTGAGGCATTAAGCACAGGGCACAAACGTATCTCTGCTTTGAGCAAGCAAGGTCCGCTGTCATCTTTACTGCGGCCACTTCAGGATATTGCCGCCCGCAGCGGTACGAGTGACAGACTCGTCAGGATTATCATTCCTGTCGTGCTGGCGGAAATACACCGGACAAGGAAACCCTGCTGGCTGTGGGATTCGGAAAAGTGGCTGACGTTGTGCCTGCAGCACCGTTCCGGCAGGCCCCTTATTGCGGCATTTGCCTTCCATCTTGGCCCGTTTCCCTCACCGTTCGACCTGCCGCATCATGGTGCTCCGTCGTTGTACGCCTGTGCCATCTATGGCCGGGACATTTTCATTCAGGAACTCAACCGGCTGACTGATACGCTTGTCTCGCTGGGATACAAACGACAGAACCAGAAAAACGCCCTGTCAGCCCTGCTGGGCATACTGATGATGATGAACAATAATCCTGAGCTTGAAAGCTTCACAACTGAACTCCTGTGGCGCGCGCAGAATTATCACGATCGGGGAATCGCACGAACAGTAGGCAGAGTTTCACATGCGCTGGCCGCAATGGGCATCCTCAAAAGTGCCGTACGTATGCGCAATTACCGTGAGTGGCACGAAAAACCCACAGAAAATATTGCCACAGAGTGGGTAACGTGGTGCCGGCGCTGGAGAGAAACGTCGGTGCTTCGGCCCCGGTCCAGAGAGAGCCAGTACAGCTTTATCCTCCGCTGCGGTCTGTGGCTCGCCCGCGAGCATCCGGAAATTCGCTCGCCGTCCGACTGGACAATGGAGATCTGCGCCAGCTTCATTGCTGCAATCGGAAGAATGAAGGTTGATGAACTTTCACTGGGTACAGAACGTGGGGTGCGCCGCTCTCCACGTTCCGGAGAGCCCATGCTGCCAAATTCCCGTGCCGGTTTCGTGTATGCCGTTCGTCGTTTTATGTTTGACTACGAACTCTGGGGATGGGGACGTCTGAAATTCAGTCCGGCCCGCCATCTCTCCACACCTGATACACCGCTCTTTCGTCAGGGCGTCAATCCGCGTGTTATTGATGATCCTGTATGGCTGAAACTGGTCTGGGCAAGCCTGAATCTGCGTCAGGAAGATTTGCTCAGTGAAATTCACTACCCCCTCTCTATGCTGCAGGCTATGGCAGTCATCTGGACGCATGCAGGGCTGCGTCAGAATGAGCTGATGCGCCTGACCGCTGGCTGCATCATTCCACATCGGAAGATATTAACCGGGACGACGGCAGTACCATTCCTGCCGGGACTCTTTGCTATCTGAACGTGCCGGCCGGCAAGACATCTAAAGCCTTTGTTAAGCCGGTTTCTGCAGTGGTGAAAAAGTATGTCGATATCTGGCTGGCAGAACGACCAGAAGAACAGGCAGCTCTGACGGATGAACGCACCGGTGAAAAAGTCCGTTTTCTGTTTCAGTACCGGGGCAAACCGGTGGGAAGAGACATAATAAACCGCACCGTTATTCCGGTTCTCTGTGCCCGGGCAGGAGTGCCTGAGGAAGACAGCCGGGGCCCCATTACCAGCCACAGGGGACGCGCATCGGCCGTAACTGCCCTGGCCAGTGTTCCTCAGGGCATGTCTTTATACGAGCTGATGCAGTGGTCAGGACACTCTTCGCCGCAATCCACCATGCATTATATTCGAATACGCCCGACGCAGCTTGCTGCCTCTTTTGTTAAAGCTGACCGGGTAGCGCACATGATAAGCGTGCTGATTGATCATGACCCCGCAGCAACCAGCCTCACGGGACCTGCGACATATTATGATCTGGGCGACTCTTTCTGTACTAATCCCTTCTGGAGCAGTTGCCCGCACCGTATGGCATGCATCGGATGTGATTTTAATCTGCCAAAGAGAAGTGCAAGAGGACTGTTACTGGAAAGTAAGGCATCGGTAAAACATTATCTTGAAGAAGTGCCACTGACGCCCGATGAGAAAGAAGTAATAGAAGGTGATGTGGAAAAACTGAACGCCGCTCTTATGAAAACAGATATCCCACGTATTCTGTAGCAGGCCCTGACCGGAATTCACTTTATGTGTGTGAAGGACGGCGTAGTAAGGAGCTGCTACGCCGTAACGAAAGTAATAAAAAAGAGCTTATTTACTGAGCCATACTTCCATCTGCCGTATTTCTTCTTTCTAGGCGCTGATAATGCTTTCAGCCATCTTCCGCATTGCCGGTGATTTACCATAACGGAGTTCCGTTTCGGCCATGGCAATGGCTCCTTTGTGATGTTCAATCATGCTCCTGGCAAATGCCCTGTCTGCATCCGGGTCCTGTACGGCCTTTATCATTCCTTCGTGCATATTATTCATGCCGTCCATATAGGCCTCAGAAGACGGTGACATTCCGGCATGGTTTCCGTGTACTGCCTGCGCAGCCGTTGCCGGAAACACGACTGCGAGCATCAGCAATAAAATCATGTTACGCGGTTTCATACTCTCTTCCTTTATCGGAGTGCAGATTAGCGGCTATTTTCAGGTGCCTGTCTTTACCGGAAGAGCAGCCAGACAGGTTACTTACGCAACAGGCGCAGACCGTTTGCCACGACAAGCAGGCTTGCCCCCACATCCGCGAATACGGCCATCCACATGGTCCCCATACCTGCAATGGTCAGGGCCAGGAACACTGCCTTGATCCCAATAGCCATAACGATATTCTGAACCAGAATGTTATACGTCTGCCGGGAGAGTCGGACAAAAGCCGGAATTTTACGCAAATCATCATCCATGAGGGCCACATCGGCAGTCTCGATGGCGGTATCCGTGCCCATTGCACCCATGGCAAAGCCGATATCGGCGCGGGCCAGCGCCGGTGCATCATTGATGCCGTCGCCCACCATGCCGGTCGTGCCCTGCGCCGTAAATGTTTCTACAGCACGCAGTTTATCTTCCGGCAGTTGATCCCCCCGCGCCTCATCGATACCAACCTGACCGGCAATGGCCTGCGCAGTGTGCGCATTGTCTCCGGTCAGCATGAGCGTTTTAACACCCAGACTATGCAACTGACTTATCGCCTCGCGGCTGCTTTCCTTCACCGTATCAGCCACCGCAAACAGCCCTAGCACCTGATGAGTGTCACAGAGCATGATGACCGTTTTACCCCCGGTCTCCAGTTCCGTTAGTGCAGCCCTGACCGCTTCCGGACAGCGCACCGTTTCTTCAGCCAGCCTCAGATTGCCCAGACTGTAGGTTTGACCGTTGATGACGCCGCGCACGCCGCGGCCTGGCAGAGCCTCAAAGTTTTCCACTTCATAACGCTGAGTGCCATCTGATGCCGCCGATACAGCCTGCGAAACCGGATGATCGGAGTAACCTGCCAGGCTCACAGCCAGACTGCGCCCCTCATCTTCTGCCACCCCGGTATAGATAATCGCATCCGTCTGTACCGGCTTACCGTGCGTCAGGGTGCCGGTCTTGTCGAGCGCCAGCCACTTCAGCTTTCGGCCTTCTTCAAGATAAACGCCGCCCTTGATCAATATCCCCCGGCGGGCTGCTGCCGTCAGGCCACTGACAATGGTCACTGGCGTGGAAATGACCAGCGCACAGGGGCAGGCGATAACCAGCATCACCAGCGCCTTGTAAATCCACTCCTGCCAGCTTTCACCTGCAATCAGCGGTGGGAGAACGGCAACTGCGACGGCAATAGCAAACACCACAGGGGTATAAATTTGTGCAAAGCGATCAACAAAGCGCTGCGTAGGGGCTTTTGCCCCCTGCGCTTCCTCCACGGCATGAATGATACGCGCCAGCGTGGTATTTCCGGCAGCGGCCGTTACACGGTACTCAAAGCCACCGGAGCCGTTGACCGTCCCGGCGAAGACCGGGTCACCTTCCCCTTTATCCACCGGCAGACTTTCGCCGGTAATAGGTGCCTGATTAATGGCGGTCCTGCCCCGGACCACCGTGCCGTCGAGAGCGATACGCTCGCCCGGTTTTACCCTGACCACGCTGTTAAGGGATACAGACCTGGCCTCAGTTTCTTTCCAGGAGCCGTCCGGTTGCTGAACCGTGGCCGTTTCAGGCGTCAGCTTCATCAGAGAGCCGATGGCATTGCGGGCGCGATCAAGAGATTTCGCTTCAATCAGTTCCGCAATCGTGAACAGCACCATTACCATGGCGGCTTCAGGCCACTGTCCGAGCGCCAGCGCCCCGGTGACGGCAATACTCATCAGGGCGTTGATATTCAGGTTGCCGTTGCGAAGAGCAATCCAGCCTTTTTTGTACGTGGACAGGCCACAGGCCGCAACGGCAGCCAGAGCAAGAGCCGCTTCCAGCCATTCCGGCATGCCCGCCCAGTGCATGGCTTCGGCGGCGATTGCCGCCACACCGGCAAGCGCGAGCGGCCACCAGTGTTTTTTCTTTTCCTCAGTGACCGCGTGCCGGCCATTACTGTCAGGAAGTTCAGGTTCAAAGCCCAGAGAACGAATGGCGGCCAGAACCGGCTCCAGCGTATCCGGTGCGTGAACCACCGTCAGTACACGCTGCATAAGATTGAAATCCAGTTCCTTGACGGCTGACATGCCGTCCAGCTTTTTACGGATCATGCCCTCTTCAACCGGGCAGTCCATCTGCATGATCCTGATACTGGTACGCACCCCGTCAGCGGTCACCTGCTGCGTCTGCAGCTCACCGAATGTGACAGGGGCAGGCGAGCAGCAGGAACCGCCGGTATTTTCCGCCTCACGGCCTGAGCAGCAGCTGCCTTCAGGCTGCATTGCTTTATCAATCGGTTCCGGGTCAAAACCCAGCGAGCGCACCGCCTGCAGAACCGGTTCCAGCGCCTGCGGTGTATGGGTCACGGTAAGCACCCTCTGTATCAGATTGAATTCAAGATTGCTGACGGCAGGTAATTTTGCCAGTTTTTTTCGGAGGAGCGTCTCCTCCGTCGGGCAGTCCATCTGCATGATGCGCAGACGCGTCTGAACGTCATCGTTGCGGGGAAGCTCTGCAACCGGTTCGGACATCTGGCTCAGGCCGTCCGTTGAGCAGCAGCTCCCGGTGCTGCAACAGGCCGGTGTGGTCTGAGTCGTTTTTGGTGGCATTTTCCCTGAAGCCTCAGTCGGGGCAGTGGCGGTATTTTTAACAGACGCCTCCTCTCCGGTTGCGGCTGATCCACATTTTTTATTACTGCAGCAGTCACTCATTTTTTTATCCCGTTCATAACGTATACTGGCATTAAAGACCCTGATGTAACTACAGGGTCAAGCTCAGAAGAGGTGTGATATGAAAATTGGTGAACTGGCCCGCCAGGCGGGATGTCCTGTAGAGACGGTACGTTATTATGAGCGAGAGGGGCTTCTGCAGGCCGCATTGCGGGACCAGACTAATAACTACCGCCATTACGATAGCGCACATCTCGAAAGGCTTATGTTTATCCGGCGCTGCCGGGCGCTCGATATGACCCATGAAGAAATCCGGGTGTTGCTGCAGGCGCGCAGCCAGCCAGACGCAGACTGCGGTACGGTTAATGCCCTGATAAATGAACATCTGAACCACGTTCAGGCCCGTATTCGTGAACTGAATATGCTGGAAAAACAACTATTTGAGCTCCACAGCCACTGCAATGCCAACCGGGCAACACGGGACTGCGGTATTCTGCGCGAACTGGAGCAGGCAGAAGAGCCTGAGGATATCGTGCCGGTTATCACTGCAGGTCATCTGGCCGGAAGCCACTCTTACTGATGCTGCTTTCTGCCATAAGTAGAACGGTTCACTAAAGAAACAGGCTTTTTTTGTGATGTTACTTCGTCATGCCCGACCATTAAGGCAGCTGAAAGTGTGCTGCCGTTAAAATCTGTGTGATATCGTTTAACCGCTATTCCCTCATTAAGCTGTACTGAAAAGCCTGTAAGCACGTCAAAACATATATGAATTTATAAATATAAAGTTGACCTTTCGTCTGCAGCAGACGAGACTTGTTGCTGTCCGCCACGAAGGAGAAATTATGCCGTCACTTCTGCCCCTGCAACTTTTTAAGAATCTTTCTGACGAAACCCGGCTCAGCCTGGTGCTGTTGTTGCGCGAAAAAGGGGAGCTTTGCGTCTGCGAGCTTGTATCTATCCTGAAAGAAACACAGCCAAAAATATCGCGGCACCTGGCCCTGCTCAGAGAGAGTGGACTGCTTATCGACAGGCGCGACGGCAAGTGGATCCATTACCGGTTATCGCCACACATGCCTGCGTGGGCAGCAGCGGTCATTGAGCAGGCATATCTGTGTCAGCGGGATGAAATTCTTCATCTCAGTCAGCAGGCTGAGCGTGATAACGCAACCACCAACGGCAAAGCTGTCTGCATGTAAAAATTTTATCTAAACACATTCGATTAAACGCATATATTTACAGGGTACAGTTAGCAGCCCGCTTCAACGGGCAGTTATAATTAAGAAGGAGAGGGTATGTTTCTGGCGGGTGCGATTTTTATTCTGACGCTGGTACTGGTTATCTGGCAGCCGAAAGGACTCAGTATTGGCTGGAGTGCCGTTATCGGCGCCGCGCTGGCGCTGCTGACCGGCGTAGTACAAATCGGGGATATTCCGGTGGTCTGGCAGATTGTCTGGAACGCCACGGCCACGTTTATTGCGGTCATCATTATCAGCCTGCTGCTCGATGAGTCCGGCTTTTTTGAATGGGCCGCGCTGCACGTTTCCCGCTGGGGAGGCGGCAGGGGCCGGCTGCTGTTCACGTATATCGTTCTGCTGGGTGCGGCAGTGGCGGCGCTGTTTGCCAATGACGGAGCCGCGCTAATTCTGACGCCGATCGTTATCGCCATGCTGCTGGCGCTGGGCTTCAGCCCCGGGGCCACGCTGGCGTTTGTGATGGCGGCCGGGTTTATCGCCGATACCTCCAGCCTGCCGCTCATCGTGTCAAACCTGGTCAACATCGTCACGGCAGACTTCTTTAAACTGGGTTTCAGCGAGTATGCCTCGGTGATGGTGCCGGTGAATATCGCGTCCGTGGCCGCCACGCTGGTGATGCTGCACCTGTTTTTCCGCAGGGACATCCCGGACACTTACGACCTGGCGAAGCTGAAGGCGCCGCGTGAGGCCATTCGCGATGCGCGTACCTTTAAAACCGGCTGGATTGTTCTCATCCTGCTGCTGATCGGCTTCTTTGCCCTCGAACCACTCGGCGTGCCGGTCAGCCTTGTGGCCGCGGTGGCGGCGTTTATTCTCTGGCTGGTAGCCCGGAAAGGCAATGTGATTGATACCGGAAAGGTACTGAAAGGTGCGCCCTGGCAGATCGTTATCTTCTCGCTGGGCATGTACCTGGTGGTATACGGACTACGCAATGCCGGGCTAACTGATTACCTTTCTGCCGCCCTGAACCGGTTTGCCGAGCATGGCGTCTGGGGCGCAACGCTCGGCACCGGCTTTCTGACGGCGGCGCTTTCATCAGTCATGAACAACATGCCTACCGTGCTGGTTGGCGCGCTCTCCATTGACGGCAGCACCGCTCAGGGCGTGGTGAAGGAGGCGATGATTTACGCCAACATCATCGGCTGCGACCTCGGTCCGAAAATCACCCCTATCGGTAGCCTCGCTACCCTGCTGTGGCTGCACGTCCTGGCACAGAAAAACATAACCGTCAGCTGGGGCTACTACTTCCGCGTGGGCATCGTGATGACCCTGCCGGTACTGTTTGTGACGCTGGCTGCGCTGGCCCTGCGCCTGTCTGTTTAACCTTAACCCCGGAGCTGTGCCTGTGCAGCGCCTTTATGGAGTAACGCTCATGACTGACATTACCATTTATCACAATCCGGCCTGCGGGACGTCCCGCAATACCCTGGCGCTTATCCGCAACAGCGGCACCGAGCCCACGGTGATTCTGTATCTGGAAACACCGCCGTCGCGCGACGAGCTGAAAAAGCTGATTACGGACATGGACATTAGCGTGCGTGCCCTGCTGCGTAAAAATACCGATCCCTACGAGCAGCTCGGCCTGGCTGAAGACCGGTTCAGCGATGAAGAACTGCTCGATGCGATGCTGGCTCATCCGATCCTCATTAATCGTCCGGTGGTGGTGACGCCGCTGGGAACGAAGCTCTGCCGCCCCTCCGAAGTGGTTCTGGACATACTGCCGGACCCGCAGAAGGGAGCGTTTACCAAAGAGGACGGCGAAGCAGTCATTGATGAGCAAGGGAATCGCGTCAGCCACTGATGTTTCCCTTGGCTGTGACAGGGAAAATGTGAAAAAGCCGGCAGATGCCGGCTTTTTTATATGCTGCGCTGGTTTACCCGCTCAGAGAGCTGCGCAGCACTCTCCTTCCTTTCGCTGTAGCGGTCGGTGAGATAACCACTACGACCGCGCGTCAGCAGGGTGAACTTCATCAGTTCCTCCATGACGTCCACTATGCGGTCATAATACGGAGAAGGCTTCATGCGGCCGTCCTCATCAAACTCGGCCCAGGCTTTTGCAACGGATGACTGGTTCGGGATAGTGATCATCCGCATCCAGCGCCCAAGAATACGCATCTGGTTTACGGCGTTGAAAGACTGTGAGCCTCCGCTGACCTGCATGACAGCAAGGGTTTTCCCCTGCGAGGGCCGGACCGCCCCGGACGTCAGCGGTATCCAGTCAATCTGCGTCTTCATGATGCCGGTCATGGCACCGTGACGCTCAGGAGAGCACCAGACCATCCCTTCAGACCAGAGCACTAGCTGGCGCAGCTCTGCGACCTTCGGATGCGTCTCAGGTACATCATCCGGCAGCGGCAGGCCGGACGGATTGAATAACTTCACCTCCGCGCCCATGGCCGTCAGCAGCCGTGCGGCCTCTTCCGTGGTGAGTCGGCTGTAAGAGCGCTCCCGAAGCGAACCGTAGAGCATCAGTATGCGGGGCGGATGCGCCACCTCTTCGGCCTTTAATTTCTCTTCCGAAAGGGGCGTATCCAGGAGTGTCAGATCGATATTGTTCAGGGCATCATTCACGTTATTCACAATGGAGTCTCTTTATGGGAAATCTCGGTAGACAGGCTGCAGCTACTGCCACCGGCGCAGCACTCTTCAGTGAGAAAAGCCATCAGCTGCTCAAGCTGCGCATAGCAAGGTCTGCAGAACAAGGTACGACTCTGCCGTTCCTGGCTTATGAGTCCAGCGGACATCAGCGCTGAAAGATGATGGCTGAGCGTGGAGGCAGGAATCTCAAGGTGCTTCTGCAGTTCGCCAACCGGCAGGCCTTCATGACCAGCCCTGACCAGCTCCCGGTATATGCGGAGACGTGTCGGGTGGCCCAGTTCTCGAAGTGCGTTTGCTGCGGTGTGTAAATCCATGCGGCCTCCTTTAAGTATATTTCCAGAATAATAGAAATATGGAAGCCGTCAAACATTTTTTTCGTGAAGGGTAGATGCTCCATGGTCCCGGTTCTGCACAACAGAGCCAGAATGACGCTGCCAGAGGACCACAGAAATCGCCGTAATGATCAGGGTCAGGATGAAGGAAAAAAGCAGCGTGCCGGGTATACCGTAGCGCTCCAGCAGTATGGCATACGCAGACGGAGCCAGTGCCGCGAGAAAAAATGCCGGCGACAACAGTATTCCTGTTTTGCGGGCGTACTGCTGCGGATCAAACAGCACAAGAGGAAGTACGGCCTTCACGATCGTATTCAGTCCGTTTACGGCCCCATAGCCCAGAACGAAAAAGGCTGTAGCCACAGGAGTAATGCTGCCTGCAAGGCCGGTCAGAAAACAGAGGGGAAGCAGGATACCGGTTATAAGGTTCAGGCGTATCGCGGAGATTCGTGCACCTGAAACTACACCCAGCAGACGGGCACCTAACTGCCCCACTCCCCACAGCATGCCAGCCAGAGCAGGCACGCCATAAGAGGCCAGTATCCGGGGAAAATGTGTGGACACGCCGGTGGAGACAAAGCTTATCAACGCTATCAGAGTGGCATACCACAGGCCGCTGATGAGTGCTTTTGTGTCCTCTGATGTTGCTGTTGCGTCAGCCGAATGGCCGGATCGCCCTGTTACGGGAAGTTTTACCCGACTGCCTGCCGGAACGGCAGTTAAAAAAAACAGGCTCAGCAGGCCCGCACAGCCATAAATGATGACGGCATGCCGCCAGTCGGTGACGTGAAGAAGCGCTGCGCCAGCAGGCCAGAAAGCGGCCGACGCGAGACCGCCCAGCAGGGTGACCAGAGAGATTGCCTTGCGAGCCTCTGCGCCTGCGGTTTCCACAAGCATGGCAAAAGCGGCGTCATACAGAGCAAGCCGCATGCCCGCGCCTGTCAGGATCCAGACTGCATCCCACGCTAATGTTGAATAGGTAAACGCCATCAGAAAACACCCGATGGTTATAGCCAAAGTTCCCGCCATCATCAGGGTGCGTCCACCGGTACGGGCCATTACGGGACCGATAAGCGGTGAAACCAGCCCCATAACGAGCATGGCAACGCTCAGGCCGGAGAATGTCTCACCGGAAGACCAGCCTGTTTCCGCCATGATGGCGGCTCCGAAGACACCCGGCATGTAGAACGTAATACCCCAGTTGATAAGCTGCGTCATGCCGATGCAGAAAATGGTGCGGCCTGTCAGATATCCTTGTGTCATTCTGTACTTTCCGGAAGCGTAGCGTCGCCATGCCCGAGCGTACGCTGCAGGATAACCGTATCGAGCCAGCGCCCATGCTTGAATCCTACAGACCTGAGGGTGCCAGTGATGCTGAAGCCTGCAGCGCGGTGAAGAGCAAGGGAGGCAGTATTTTCACTGTTCCCCACCACCGCTACAAGTTGCCGAAAACCACGGGCTTCTGCCCATCCTACTGCACGGGATAGCAGCATTTTTCCAATGCCCCGCCCCTGATACGTGGCATCAACATATACAGAGTCTTCCAGAGTAAAGCGATAAGCGCACCGTTCCCGGTATAGAGACAAATAGCAGTATCCTCGAACAATTCCTCCGTCAACCGCCACCAACCAGGGCAGTCCTGCTGCATGTACCTTTTTCAGCCGGGCTGCCATTTCAGCCTCACCCGGCGGTTCGGTTTCAAAAGTGGCGGTGCCGTGTAATACGTGATAAGCATAAATCTGTTGTATAGCGGGAATATGTCGTTCATCTGCTTCGGTTATTTCCATCAGTACAGCTCCCTTTCAGATCAGAAACAGAGACTAACCCGGATGAATCATTTCAGACAGGCAGCAGGGCTTATCAGCGTTATGAGGAAAACTTTGGCATGGCAACACTGAACCTCGATCATCTGGCTACCTTCAGGCTGGTCATCAGCCGGGGCAGTTTCTCGGGGGCGGCAGAAGTACTTGGCTTGTCGCAACCGGCAGTGAGC
This sequence comes from Erwinia sp. HDF1-3R, assembly GCF_039621855.1. Lineage (NCBI taxonomy): Bacteria > Pseudomonadati > Pseudomonadota > Gammaproteobacteria > Enterobacterales > Erwiniaceae > Erwinia > Erwinia sp. HDF1-3R. Next base: position 39,374 of record NZ_CP155072.1, read on the forward strand.
CTGCAGATAAGACAGCTGGAGCAGACGCTTAAGGTCAGGCTTATTGAGCGAACCAGCCGGGGAGTAAGACCAACGACTGCCGGTTTGACTCTCGCTGAACACTGCATGAAAATTGATGCGGTGGTAAGCGGAGCGGTTGAAGCGGTTTCCCTGCATTCAGACGAAATAACCGGCACCGTTACTGTCGGCACAGGCGCAACAGCCTGTATCCATCTGCTACCTCACTTACTGCAGCAACTTCGACAGACCCATCCCCTGCTGAAGGTGGATGTACGCACAGGCAATACTTCAGATATTGTACGGGGAGTGGAGGAAAACCGTATAGATATTGGTCTGGTAACGCTGCCGGCAGCCGGTAAATGCCTGAGTGTCATCCCGCTGGGTACGGATGAGTTTGTTGTAATCATGGAAAAGGACACCTCGGAGCAGAGTGCAAAACCGCTGTCTCCTGATACCCTTTTGCCACTGCCGCTGATTGTATTTGAACCCGGAAGTGCCACACGCGATCTGATTGACGGATGGTTCAGCGATGCAGGGCATACTGTCAGCCCGGTTATGGAGCTTGGCAGTATTGAAGCCATTAAAAGGATGGTTCGTTCCGGCCTGGGTTACAGCATCGTTCCCCGTATGTCCGTTGCAAGTCATGAAGAAAGGCAGGGTCTCAGTCTTTACTCAGTAACGCCATCGCTTCACCGGACTCTGGGGACAGTGATGCGGGAGGATCGGATTGTCAGCAGGGGCATAAGTGAAGTACTGAACAGACTAAGTAAGATCTTTCCTGAATCAAAATAAATTTTTAACATGCCCTGACACAGAAAGTCCTGATAGCTGCTTGTTTTACGAGCTGTCGTTCCGCTATAAATTCAAATAAATCAATAGTCCATTATTTTAATGATATTTGTGTCGCCCCACGCTTCTTGCTTCGTCCGTAAAGTCAGACAATACTACTGTAAATACGTACAGCATTTTGACAGGGATTTTTGCTATGTTTCACGCCTTTGAGTTGATGCACCCGGCGGATAATCCGCCGCCCAGCTACAGGCCCCTTTTCCTGGAACGCGTACCCTGCGGTTTTCCCTCTCCTTGCCAGGACTATGCGGAGCAGGAACTCGACTTAAACGAATATCTAATAGCCCACAGGGCAAGCACCTTTTTCCTGCGCGCACAGGGCAACAGCATGCAGGATATAGGACTTTACGACGGCGATCTGCTGATAGTCGATCGGGCACTCAGGCCTGAGCACGGCGACGTGGTTATCGCTGTACTGTACGGCGAATTTACGGTCAAGCGCCTTCTTATTACCCAGAAAGGGCCGGTATTGCAGCCGATGAATCCCGCCTATCCTGTTATTATCCCAGACCCGGATACCCTGGAAATTTTCGGCGTAGTGGCGCACTTCGTGCACACTCCGCGCCGGAGAAACTGATATGTGCGGGTTATCTACACACGGCGGAGATCATGATGTCCATGTTCGGCCTGGCTGACGTTAATTCATTCTATGCCAGCTGCGAGACGCTGTTCCGCCCGGACCTGCGTGGCAGACCTGTGCTAGTGCTCAGCAACAACGACGGATGCGTCATTGCACGCTCCGCTGGCGCAAAAGCGCTTGGCATCAAAATGGGTGCGCCATGGTTTGAGGTAAAAACACAGGATTATCCGGAAAAGGTGCACGTGTTCAGCTCCAATTACGCGCTTTAGTAAGTTACGTGGAATGCAACATTGATTGAGTAAACTTTGAACAGCAAAGCTGTTGTCAGAGGAGAATGCAATGCTGATTCCACCGAGTGAACACGTTCTGTTGCTGGCAGAGCGCTGGCTGCAACTGTTATCCGATCTGGGGCGGGCGCAGGCCACGCTAACAGCCTACCGCAATGCCCTCCGTCATTACTTTGCGTTCTGCAGCCAGAACGGAATTAAACCTGAAAAGGCGCGGTTTGAAGACCTGGCTGCCTATATTAGTCCTCAGTTACCCGGGATGCCTTTTTCCGCGGCCAGCGCCACGCTCCAGCTTCGCCTGTCGGCGATCCGCCTCTGGTATGACTTTCTCATGTACCTGGATCTTTGCACGGTCAATCCGCTGCCCCGATCCGGCACGCCCGGCATGCTGAGTTCCGGCCGGGGACTGGTTCCCCGCGTTGTAAAGCTGCCGCGCATTCCTGACGATGCGCAGTGGCAGTGTTTTCTTTATCATGCCGCCGCTTCCCCACTGCGTGACCGCCTGATGCTGGCATTAACCTATTACGGCGCGCTGCGTCGGTCTGAAATTACCTCGCTAAGTATTGACGACTTCGACTTTGCTCACCGGCTCATCCGCATCCGGGCAGAAACCACCAAGAGCCGGCGTGAACGAATTGTCTGTTACAGCCCGGCAGTAGTGCCAGTGCTGGCCGCGCACCTTATGCAGATGAAGCGGACCGGAATCGTAAGAGGTGCCCTGTTCCGTTCTGAGTCCGATCGTAATCAGGGCGGGCCGCTTTCATTCTGGACCTGGAGCAAAACGGTACGGAAATGGGCGCTTGAGTCTGGGATGCCGGACATCTCAACCCATACCTTCCGGCACCTGCGACTCACACACCTTGCCCGCGCGGGCTGGAAGTTGCACGAACTTGCCACCTATGCAGGACACCGCGACCTGACCACAACACAGATTTATATTCATCTTTCTGGCAGGGACCTGGCTGCCCGGATGGCTGGCGCGATTGAAACGGCAGATATCAGGATGGCGAACCTCATTTTCAGAACAGAGAAATAACATGAGCCCACACACACCGATTGAAAACAGCCGGCATCCGTTCGACATGACTGAATACCGGCTTGAGGCGTCACTGACCCTCGCTGAACGGACGGCACTGAGCAGCGCTCACAGCCGGTCCCGTATGCTGCGAACGAAGCCGGTGCCGGACCTCATCAGGCCGCTGATGGACATTGCCGCCGGAAGCGGATGCGGCAGCAAAATCACGGGGCTGGTGATAGCCGGATTGCTGCGCGAAATGCATGCAGACGGCATGCCCTGCTGGTGCTGGCCGCAGGAACGCTGGCTGACGCTGTGCCGGGAAGTCAGGGAGGGCCGTCCGTTAATGGCCGCTTTTGCCTGGCATCTGGCTGATTTGCATGACCCGCTCAGCCTGCCTGATATACGTAAACCCGCGCTCTATGCTTCTGCCATCTTCGGCCAGGCTTTTTATCACCAGGAGCTGGACCGGCTGACTGATACGCTGACGTCGCTGGGTTATGCCCCGACCAGCCAGAAAAATCATGTCTCGGGTATACTGGCAACACTGATGATCATGAACAGGGATCCCCGGCTTGAAACGTTTACGCCTGAACTCCTCTGGCGCGCCCAGAGCGGGACAGACAAGGGAATATCCCGTTACGTCGGCCGCGTTTCACATGCACTTGCCGCACTGGGGATTATCAGCGCCCCGGTGAGGATGCGAAACTATAAAAAATGGTACGAAAAGCCGGTCGAAGGCGTCGATCCGGCCTGGGTGCACTGGTGCCGGCGCTGGCGGGAAACGTCGGTGCTCAGGCCGCGCACCCGTGAAAGCCAGTACAGCTTTATTCTGCGCTGCGGCCTCTGGCTGAAAAAGGAGCATCCGGAGGTTCGGGAACCGGCAGACTGGACAATGGAAACCTGCGCCAGCTTCATTGCGGCGGTAGGCCGGATGAACGTGGATGAGCTTCAGCTGGGCACGGAAAGGGGCACCCGCAAATCGGTGCGCTCCGGCGAGCCCATGATGCCGCATTCCAGGGCGCATTTTATCTATTCTCTGCGCCGTTTTATGATTGATTACGAAAACTGGGGCTGGGGGCGCCTGCACTTCAGCCCTGCCCGCCATCTTTCCACACCGGATACGCCGCTGTTCCGTCGCGGCGTCAATCCCCGTGTTATTGACGATCCGGTCTGGCTGAAGCTCATCTGGGCCAGCCTCAATCTGCGTCAGGAAGATCTGCTCACTGAAATACATTATCCACTGGCCATGCTGCAGGCAATGGCCGTCATCTGGACCCATGCGGGGGTAAGAAAGAACGAACTGCTCCGCCTGACAACCGGGTGCATCGCGCCGCAGGCGGACGATATCGTGAAGGACGACGGAAGTATCATCCCGGCAGGAACCCTGTGTTACCTGCATATCCCTGCCGGAAAAACCTCAAAAGCCTTTGTTAAACCGGTGGCGGCCGTGGTGAAAAAATACGTCGACATATGGCTGGATGAGCGTCCGGCAGAACAGGCTTTGCTCGCTGACGAGCGAACCGGTGAGAAAGTCCGGCTTCTGTTTCAGTACCGGGGTAAGCCTGCCGGCAGCGCTATCCTCAACCGCACCGTGATACCGATGCTATGCGCAAGAGCGGGCGTGCCTTGTGAAGACAGTGGCGGAATGATAACCAGCCACCGGGGGCGGGCCTCAGCCGTGACCGCGCTGGCGAGCGTACCGCAGGGCATGTCGCTGTACGAACTGATGCAGTGGACGGGCCATTCAACGCCCCAGTCTACAATGCACTATCTTCGCATCCGCCCGACTCAGCTGGCTGCCTCGTTCGTCAAAGCCGACAGGGTCGCTCATATGATAAGCGTGCTGGTTGACCACGATCCTGAAGCCGCCAGCCTGTCCGGGCCCGCGACCTACTACGATCTGGGCGACTCATACTGTACGAACCCCTTCTGGAGCAGTTGCCCGCACCGGATGGCCTGCATCGGCTGCGATTTTAACCTGCTGAAGGATAGCGCGCGCGGGCTGATACTGGAGAGTAAAGCATCCATCCGGCGTTACCTCGAAGAGGTCCCGCTCACTCCCGATGAGAGAGCCATACTGGAGCAGGATGCTGAAAAGGTTGAGCAGGCTCTTACAAGATTGGGCCCACAATCCTGACTGCTCAGATGCTTACAATGTCAGGTCTGAGGGTATCAGTGCAGAATCAGTACAGATAACTGAACGCCGTATTTGATATAAAGCTGATTATAACGGGCGTAATGCCGTAACTGATGGAGCAGCAGATGAGAAAACAGAAGCGATGTATGGGATACGTGGCGGTCGTGGTCGATGACTACGATCGTGCAATTGAGTACTACACCGATAAGCTGGGCTTTACCCTCATTGAAGACACGCCGCAGCCGGGTAAGCGCTGGGTCGTGGTGACGCCGGCCCCTGACAGCGACTGTGCTATTCTTCTTGCCCGCGCGTCGAACGACCGGCAGGAAGGCTTTATCGGCAATCAGTGCGGCGGACGGGTTTTTCTGTTCCTGCAGACCGACGACTTCTGGCGCGACTACAATGCTATGAAGGCAAAAGGCGTCCACTTCTTTCAGGAGCCACGGGAGGAAGAATACGGAATGGTTGTCGTATTTGAGGACATCTACGGCAATCGCTGGGACCTTTACCAGAACAGGCAGGCCTGAAATTCTTTCACAGCAGCGCCTCAGGTGTACGGGAAGCATTACAAGCGTAAACCCTGTCAGGTCTGGCCTGCAGAGAGCGCTTCTGAACAATATACCTCAGTGCAGCGGTCACTGCACTAAGGTCTCCCTCGGGTTAACCACACAGCGTCATGATATAAAATCCGGCCGCCGTCATGGCCAGCGAACCCAGCACGTGTATCAGCACCGAGGCGGCTGCCCAGGCATAGCTGCCGGACTGCAGCAGGGCAAAAACCTCAGCCGAGAACGTGGAGAAGGTCGTCATTCCGCCACACAGCCCGGTGGTAATGAGCAGCCGCCAGGCCGGATCGAGGCCGGGATGGCGCAGAAAATACGCCAGCGCCGCTCCGATGATAAACCCTCCCAGCAGGTTGACCAGCAGCGTCCCCGGCGGCAGGTCCGGAAAAAGCGCGTTCAGGCGCGCGCCCAGCTGCCAGCGGATAACACACCCTAAAGCACCGCCGGTGATGACAGCAAAAAGCTGATTCACGTTCACTCCTTTTATTTTTTTATATTCAGAACATAACGGGAAACGACCTGTGCGGCCGCATCCATCTGGTATACGGCCGGCACGCCGGTCGGGATATGCAACTGTGCCAAGCTGTCGTGTGGCATGCCGTCCAGGAAGGCGGCCAGGGCGCGCAGCGTGTTGCCGTGCGCCACGACCAGAACGGTACTTCCGCAGAGTATCTGCGGCATCACGGCGTGCTGCCAGTAGGGCATGACGCGACGCAGCGTCATTTCCAGGCTTTCCGTCGCAGGCAGGTCGGCCAGCGCAACGCGGCTGTAGCGCGGGTCCCGACGCAGCTGCGCCGGAGCCCCTGCGTCCGCGGGGGGAATGCCGCTGAAGCTTTTGCGCCAGAGCCGGACGGTCTCTGCACCCATCATCCGGGCAGCCGCTTCCTTGTTCAGCCCCTGCAGCGCACCGTAGTGCCGCTCGTTCAGCCGCCAGTGTTTGTCCACGGGCGTCCAGCTGCGGCCAAGACGGTCCAGCACCCGCCAGACCGTGTGAACACAGCGCGTCATCACCGAGGTGAAGACCCGATCGGGCAGCAGGCCCGCGTCCCGCAGCACGTCACCGGCCCGGTCAGCCTCCTGCCGCCCCCGGTCCGTCAGCGGCACGTCTGTCCATCCGGTAAAACGGTTTTCCCGGTTCCACTGGCTTTCGCCATGGCGCAGGAGAATCAGCGTTGAAGGTGCCAAAGACTGTGCTCCTGTGCCGGCCGCTGGCCGTCCGGTGGATCTGTTACGTGCGGCGCACAAACGCATGAAGCCCCGCATAGTGAGCGTCCTCACCCAGCGCCTGCTCAATGCGCATCAGCTGGTTGTACTTTTCCACGCGTTCGCCGCGGCACGGCGCACCGGTTTTCAGGTGTCCCGCGCGCAGGGCTACCGTGAGGTCGGCAAGAAATGTGTCCGTCGTTTCCCCACTGCGGTGGGACATGAACGCGCCCCACCCGTGCCGCTGGCAGAGCGCCACGGCGTCCAGCGTTTCGCTAAGCGAGCCTATCTGATTGAGTTTAATCAATGCGGCGCTGGCGAGGTTTTCGTCAATGCCGCGCTGGATGTACTTCACGTTGGTGACAAACAGGTCGTCACCAACCAGCTCGGCCCTGCCCGCAAGCTGCTGGTGCAGATGCTTCCAGCCCGACCAGTCATCTTCTGCCAGGCCGTCTTCCAGCAGAATGACGGGAAACTGGTCCATCAGCTCGCCGTAGTACGCCGTCATTTCCGCCGCGCTCAGCGCACTGCCCTCCGTGCGCAGATGATATTTTCCGTCTGCGAAAAACTCACTTGAGGCAGGGTCCATGCAGATGCTGATGTCTTCTCCGGGCCTGTACCCCGCCTTCTCAATGGCCTGCACGATAAACGCCAGCGGGTCGCGGTTCGACGATACGGCGGGCGCAAAACCGCCTTCGTCGCCGACTGCCGCGGACAGGTTCTTGTCCAGCAGGATCTGGCGCAGCGCCTGGTAGACCTCGCTGCCCTGACGCACGGCCTCGCGCAGCGTGGGTGCCCCGTGTGGCGCTATCATGAACTCCTGAAAGTCCGCGCCCTGACCGCGGGCGTGCACGCCGCCGTTGATAATGTTCATGCACGGTACGGGCAGCAGGTTCGCCTGCAGGCCCCCCAGGTAGCGCCAGAGCGGCTCGTGCGAGGCCTGTGCCGCCAGCCGGGCAACCGCCAGCGACACGCCCAGAATGGCATTGGCACCCAGCCGACTCTTGCTCTGCGTACCGTCCAGCGCCAGCATGATGTTATCCAGCTGACGCTGCTCGCGCACGTCCCTGCCGCGCAAGGCTTCGCAGATTTCCGTATTAACCGTCCTGACAGCATCCAGTACGCCTTTACCGCCAAAACGGTGTACGTCGCCGTCGCGGCGCTCAGCGGCCTCGCGCGAGCCGGTGCTGGCCCCGGAAGGCACCGAGGCCCGCGCCATCATTCCGTCCACGGTCCGGGCTTCGACTTCAACGGTGGGGTTGCCGCGAGAGTCAAGAATTTCACGGGCGGTCACGTTATCCAGTGTAAAGCGCATAGAGTTTCTCCCGGTTCAGTCATTCAGGTGAGTGATAAGCACATCCACCGTGAGGTGGTTAATGTATTCCGCCGAGCGGGACGTCAGCATTCCCATAAAGCGGTTTCGGTGCCCGGCAAGCACGAGGTCCACGCCCAGCTCAGCGATGCACTTCTCCACGTCCTCAAAGCGGCGCATGGTCACCAGCTCCCGCATGTCTACCGTCTCAGGCACGGAGGCCGCCAGCTCGCTCATAAACGCTTTGGATTTCAGCACCTCTTCCGACACGACGTCGTCCATCAGGCTGTCGGACACGTAGTTCATTTCCCGGTAGTCGTCGCTGATGTGGGCCAGGGTGATTTTCATGCCGAGCGGCTGCGCCAGCGCGACCGCCCGCTTCAGCAGGAGGGTGCCGTCGTCTTTATCGTTCACAAGTATCAATGCATGGGTGTAGCAGGTCATAATGAACTCCCGTTCTGGTTGAGGCGGGACTCAAGCCACGGCAGAAGCTGTTTTTTGCGGCTGAGCATACCCGGTACGGAGCAGGAGGCCGCGTTAACGCTCTCCCGCCCGGCGAAATAAAGCGTTGAAAACCCGGCCCGGATGTCGGTCAGCATCAGCACCGCCAAACCAGCACCCGACTGGTCTGCCAGATACGCCAGGGCAGCGAGCAGGTCGTCCATCACGGTGGCAACCTGTGACGGGGAGCTGACCTCAATCTGGGCGATGCGCACGTCAGTGCCGGCAATGACGAAGGCCTTGAGGTCCCTGTCCAGCAGCAGCTGTGCGCTGAGGCCGCTGACGTCAGTTTTTGCCGTAAGGAGGTCACGGGCGAAGGCTCTGCGGTTTACGCCGGACAGTACGCCCAGCTCGGTAGCCGAACGGATATCGTCTTCGGTCGTGGTGGGCGAGCGAAGATTCACGGTGTCGCTCAGGAGTGCACCCAGCAGAAGAATGGCAAGCGTCGGGGGCAGCGTGCGTCGCGCTTCAGCGTTCATAAGCAGCCACAGCAGCGTGGCGCTGCTGCCAAGCGGGCGTATGTGTACCTCCGGCGGCAGTTGCGTTATCAGTCCGCCCAGCCGGTGGTGGTCAGTGATCCCCACGATGTTGCTCCGGAGCAGGTCGTCAGGTCCCTGCGCCGGCTCGGTGAAATCGACCAGCCAGACCCGTTCATCCTGTAGCGGAATATCAAGCCGTGGCGGCAGCGTGAGTCCGGCGGTGTCAAAGATAAAATGGGTTTCGCGGTTAGCTTCGCCAAGACGCCATGCGCGGGCGTCCATGCCGCGCCCGGTCAGCCAGTGCGCGGTGACGAAGGCCGTGCAGATGGCGTCGCTGTCAGGATTGATGTGGCCAAAAACGTGTATCACAGGTCTCTCCCCGAAGAGGGAAGTACGCAGGCCGGGAAGAAAGTAAGGACGGCCTGACGCACCTCCTGAAAATCAAGAGTCGCATCAGGCGTCATCAGCTCCGGAACGGAGCGGTTGGGAAAGGTGGAACGCCATCACCTTGTCATATGAGTATAGAGCCGGTTGCAAAACCTGTCAGTATTATTCTGCTGGCGCCCTCAGCCTGCCAGCGCAGCCCGTGCCTCGCAGAGTACCCGGCGAATGTTTTCCGTCACCGCCGGACTCGTGCAGAGCGAAAGCGGACTGGGGTGCGGCATCGTCAACACGGGGACGCCGGGGTACAGATGATTGACCGTCCCGCGGGCCTGAGCCGCTACGGCACCGGCCAGCACCACCACGCGCAGCGCGGGCAGATACGCCAGCACGTCCTCAAGCAAGGCGCAGCCTCTGCGGATGTCCGCCGCTGACGGCCGTTTCTGCAGCCCGTGACTGACCCAGGGCACCGTATTCCACAGCACGCTGTCCTGACGCGAAATACCGGCTTCCGCCAGAAACCGCCCAAGGTTCTGCTGGGCCGGCCCCGGGTTATCACGCGACACAAACCGCGGTGACGGGCTGCTGCGCGCCGGCGACTGCAGCAGGACGAGCAGTCCGGCCCTAACCCCGCCGTCAGCCGGATCAAACCACGGCAGTTCTGCACCGGCCTGACGCTGGCCGCTGACCCAGCGATTCAGCGCGGCCACATGCGGCGCGGTGACTGCCGCGAGGCATTCCTCGCGTAAAAACGAGTCCTGCATCGATGTGCTGGTTTCACTCACGGCTTCCGATCCAGGCCTGCCAGACAGGGAGAAACAAACAGTTTACCGCTCCATGCCCCACGCACTGTTTTCACCGCGACAAGCAGCCACATGGCCGCCAGTATGACGACAAGAAGCGCACCGAAGCCTTTAAAGAATGCGAGGTCAATCAGGGTAGACAGCTTGAGCGTGGCCACGGTGTACACGCCCAGCGGGAAGGTAAAGCCCCACCATCCAAGGTTGAACGGGATGCCTTCACGGAAGTATCGCACGGTTATCAGCGTGGCCAGCAGCATCCACCACAGGCCGCAGCCCCAGAAGAGAATGCCGGCAACGAACCCCACGCCCTGCGCGATGTGACCGATTTCCGGCATGCCCGCCGCGGCAAACACCCCGGGCGCATCTCCGCCGATGACCAGCATGCCGAGCGAGCCGGTGCCAATCGGACCCAGCGCCAGCCAGCTTGAGGCCGCCATGCTTTCGTGCGGTAGCTTGTGCAGCGCCATACGCAGCAGCAGAATGGCGAGGATGCTCAGCGCCACCGGCACGGAGTACGCCCACAGCACGTAGCTGGTAATAATGATGCCGAGCTGCGCGTGTGGGGCAGCAATGTGCGGCGCCAGCAGGCCGCCGCTGACCGCCGCGACCTCGGCTGCCACGACCGGCAGTAACCAGACGG